>JAJXUC010000115.1 GCA_021783435.1 Pseudomonadota bacterium
TCGTACACCAGCTGTACCTGCCGCCCCATGTAGGCCATGTTTTTTTGTACGCCGCGCTTGGCATTGCACAACGTCATGACCGGGCCGACGTAATCCTGCGGCATGAACAGCTTGACCTCGACGATCGGCTCGCGAATGTGCTCGATACGCCCGACTTCCGGCATCTTCGACGGGTTGTCCACGGTCATCAGCGTGCCGTCGCGCAGCAGCACTTCATACACCACCGATGGCGCGGTGGTGATGAGATCCATGTCGTACTCGCGCTCCAGGCGCTCCTGCACGATGTCCATGTGCAGCAGGCCGAGAAAACCGCAGCGAAAACCGAATCCCAGTGCCGAAGACACCTCGGGTTCGAAGCGCAGCGCGGCGTCGTTGAGCTGCAGCTTCTCCAGCGCGTCCCGCAGCGCATCGTAAGCGTTCGATTCCACCGGATACAGGCCCGCGAAAACCTGGGGCTGGACCTCCTTGAAGCCGGGCAGCGGCGCGGCCGCGGGGCGCTGGGCCAGGGTGACGGTGTCGCCGACGCGCGCACCCTTGAGTTCCTTGATCGCGGCGATGATGAAGCCCACTTCTCCTGCCGCCAACTGCTGGCGGGCAAGCGACTTGGGCGTGAACACGCCAAGCTGCTCACACTGGTACTGGGCGCCCGTGGCCATGAGCAGGATCTTGTCCCGCAGCTTGAGGGTGCCGTCGACCACCCGCACCAGCATCACCACCCCGACGTAGCTGTCGTACCAGGAGTCGATGACCAAGGCCTTGAGCGGAGCATCCGGGTCGCCCTTGGGCGCTGGGATGCGCGCGATCACGGCCTCCAGGATATCGTCGATGCCCATGCCGGTCTTGGCGCTGGCGAGCAGCGCCTCGGACGCGTCGATGCCGATGACGTCCTCGATTTCCTTGCGCGCGCCCTCCGGGTCGGCCTGCGGCAGGTCCATCTTGTTGAGCACAGGCACCACTTCCACGCCGAGATCGAGAGCGGTGTAGCAGTTGGCGACGGTCTGCGCCTCCACGCCCTGGCTGGCGTCGACCACCAGCAGCGCACCCTCGCAAGCCGAAAGCGACCGGCTGACCTCATAGCTGAAATCCACATGGCCGGGCGTATCGATCAGGTTGAGCAAATAGGTCTGCCCGTCCCTGGCCTTGTAAGTAAGCGCGGCGGTCTGCGCCTTGATGGTGATACCCCGTTCGCGTTCCAGGTCCATGGAATCCAGAACCTGGCTGTCCATCTCGCGCTCGGAGAGGCCCCCGCAACGCTGGATGAGGCGGTCGGCAAGCGTCGACTTGCCGTGATCAATGTGGGCAATGATGGAGAAATTGCGGATTTGTTGCATGCGCTCGTGTTCGACTCGCTGGCGCGCTTCGGCTCGGAAAGGATCGCTCAAACCGCGCTCCCGGCTGTTGCTGGCAACGCGGCTGTGGCCTTGTGTGGGATCGCTGAATGGGCAGGCCAAAAAAAAGGCGCGGCAAATCGAGTCGCGCCTTCCAACAAAACGTTTGGCAACTGCTTGTTGGGCCTCTATTTTAAGTCAGCACTCCGGCCGCGCCAGTTCGATCCCCAGTACATCCACATAAAATGCGAATAAAATTTCATAAATTTTCGTATTAATAACACAAAATATTATAAATTATGCATAAAAAACGGCTTGATTCATAAAAAATCACCGCCGCTCGGGTTTACGTCACTTCCCCATGGCATGCGGCCTGATCAAGATGAACTGCGCCGCGTTTCCACGATGCACCAGCAGGGCTACGGGCTTGCCGGGCGGCAAACCCGCTGCGAGTTCCTTGAACTGCTTCGCACTCAGGATTTCGGTGTTGTTGAGGGTTGTGACCACGTCTCCGACCTGCAAGCCATCTCGGCTGGCGAACGGCTCCAGGGCTTCGACGAGGACGCCTGATTTCACGCCCAACTCCTTTTTCTGCGCATCGCTCAAGTCCACCACGGCCACGCCGATGGGACTTGTCTCGGCACCCGACTTGGGCGGCGCGGCAGGCTTCTCGGCAACGGTCTTTTGCTCCTTGGCCCATTCGCTCACGGTCACTTGAAGGGTGCGCTCCGAGCCGCGACGAAACACCTGCATCGCGACGCGTGTGCCGGGTTTTACATTGCCCACGATGCGGGGCAGATCGGTCGCGCGCTCGATGGTCTTGCCGTCGAACTTGGTGATGATGTCGCCCGCCTGCACACCTGCCTTGTCGGCGGCCCCACCCGTCTCCACGCTACGCACGAGCGCACCGACGGGTTTGCCCAGCCCGATGGATTCGGCCAACTCGCGGCTGACCCCGTCGATGGCGACGCCGATTTTGCCGCGGATCACATAGCCCGTCGCCTTGAGCTGGTCGGCAACGCGAATGGCTTCGTCGATGGGAATGGCGAAGGAAATCCCCATGAACCCGCCTGTGCGGCTGTAGATCTGCGAGTTGATGCCGATGACCTGGCCCTGCATATTGATCAGCGGCCCTCCAGAGTTGCCAGGATTCACCGCCACGTCGGTTTGGATGAACGGTGTGTAGTCGCCGGTATCACGCCCCTTGGCGCTGATGATGCCCGCCGTCACGGTGTTCTCCAAGCCAAAGGGCGAGCCAATGGCAACCACCCACTCGCCAACCTTGATTTTTTTGGAATCCCCGAGCGTCACGGCCGGAAGGTTCTTGGCCTCGATCTTGACCACGGCCACGTCGGTACGCTTGTCCGCGCCGATCAGCTTGGCTTTGAATTCCCGCTTATCGGTCAACGTAACCATGATCTGGTCAGCACCATCCACCACATGCGCATTGGTCAGCACATAACCGTCCGGGCTCAGGATGAATCCAGACGCCACGCCGGTCGGCTTTTCCTCGTCCTCGCCCTTAGGCGCCGAGCCGCTTCCTGGAGGAGCCGTGGGCGGCACCGGAATGCCGAAGAAGCGGCGCAGGAATTCCCGGGTCTGCTCATCCATCTGCGGCCCCTGGTCAACCGCCACCTTTCTGTAGGTGCGGATATTGACCACTGAAGGCCCCACCTTTTCCACCAGGCCGGTGAAGTCGGGCAGGCCGCAGGACCCGGGACAGCTCGCTGGAGCAGCCGGCGCGGCCAGCGCCGGAACATAGGTCGAGGTCAGCAGGCCGAGACACAGGACTAACGCGGTGAAACGTGGGTTCACGAAAGGCTCCATCACAATAGGCAGATCGAAAGGGTTGCGCGCAGCATAGGCCATGCGCAACGGAATGCAACGTATTGTGAATGAAGCTGAGGCTCAATGGAGCCTGGTCAGCGAATCGGCAAAGAGCTGAAGGGTCTTGTCGGGCACTGCGCCCACCACGATGACCGACCAGTTCCCCTTGCGATCCAGCAAGGCATTGGTGTCGCCCATGTGCAGGCTTGCCCCCTGATGTTGTGAATCGGTCGTTGGCCCCGCAAACAGCGAAACCGATGCGAGCCCATCGCTGAACAGCCATTGCGTCACCTCAACCGGCTTGCCGCGCAGAACCAACTGGCGCTGGTAGGTGCCCACGGACTCGAAGCCGGGAACGGGTTTGACCAAGGTCCAGCCCTGCGCCTGCGCGGTGGTGGGACTGGCGCGCATGTGTTCGACTTGATAGCCCTCGGTGCCTCGCAATGCCTGCGTCACCAGGTTGGGCCTCGGCTTGGGGTTCAGGTTCAGTTGCGTGAAAGCAACCTGGTCGAGTACCTTGCCCTGAGCGCCCAGAGTCTGCGCCTTGACCAGCAAGCCGGAGCCTTGCTCGGTCCAGAGCCGGTAGCCATAGCGCAAATCATCGTTCGGCTTGATGCGCGTGATGTCACAAACATAGCCGGCACAACGTTCATGCCCCTCTCGTTCCATTGTGTAGAAAGCAGAGACGTCCGCGTGGGGCGCCTTGAGCATGCGCGGAAAACTGAAATCGGCGTGTAGATCCTCGACCACGATCAGACGCGCATCAGGCAGGATGGTGCGTGTCTGATCGTTGTGGCAGACCATGATCCGGCGCTCCCCATCCAGGGTCTCGACGCGCTCGAGCATGCTGCCCCGCTCCACATAGTGGTCGATGGTCGAGGTGACGATACGCCCCCCGGACTGCACGATGAAGGTACCGCTGTAGCTGCGTTCTTTCGCTGCCCGGCCGATGCGCCGCAACCAGGTCTGCAAATCCGTGCCGGTCGGTCCAGGCACTCTGACGGCGGCCTGACTGCCGCGAACCGAGGGTCCGGAAGCCTCCGCTCGTGACGCGGAGGCTGGGGAAGCCGTGGCCACCGCATCCCCAGCCCAACTTGGGCTCGGGAGCAGGCATAGCAGGCTGAACAAGGCCGCGAGATGGATGCGGGTGCGCAAGGTGCGTGTCCGTCGATTAACGCGAAGCGGCCACGCGGAGATCAGCTTCATGAATGTCGGCAGGTGTATACGGCAGCACACTGCCTGCCAATTGCTGATGCGCCATCAAGTATTGGCTCCAAGCACCGACCGCCTGACCGCCAGCACTCGCAGCGGCCGGCATTTGCGCCGACGCCACGGGAGACATCAGGTTCTGCGCCACGCGCTGCGGCACCGCAGGGCTCGTCAAGACGCCTTGCGGCAGCTGCGCTGAAAAGGATGCCGTGTTGTCCAGCGCATGCCGCGATGGCAGGGTTGAAAAGCTCACGAGAGCGATGGCGGCGACGCTTGCCGCCGCCAAGCTTGCCACACTCCAGCGCGACCGCGGCGCCTTGGCAGCTTGCTCGGCCTGTATCGCGACTGGAGCCAGTTGCACGGCTTCAAGCCCAAGCCGCTCGGAAAAGCGCTGCAAGAACTGACTCTCTCCCGGCAACGGCGTCAGCTCGGAGGACCTCAACAAATCGCCGATCTGATGGTACTGAAGCCAGATTTCGCGGGCCGATGCATTGTTTGATAGCTCATGCAGCGCGGCATCGAAAGCAGCGGAACTCGGTGCCAGACCGCTGGCCTCGGGCTCATCATCCATCAGCGCGGAAATTCGCGCTGGCATCGTGAGCTCATTCATGTCCGATTGCTCCATCACATCTCTCCAACAGTGGCAACTGTTTCACCAGCGCTCGCCTAACTTGGTGCCCAACAGGGGTCGCAATTGCCGGGCTATCGCCTCGCGCGCCCGAAAAATGCGTGAACGCACCGTTCCAACAGGACAATTCATCGCCTGGGCGATGTCCTCATAGCTCATCCCCTCGATCTCGCGCAAAGCGATCGCGGTGCGCAAGTCCTCAGGTAAAGCCTCCATCGCGGCATTCACGGTTCTTGCAATTTCCCGGCTGGCCAAAACAGCCTCGGGGGTTTCCATGTCCGTTAGTTGCTCACCTGAAACAAAAGTTTCCCCATCCTCGGAAATGGTCGACGATTCGCGAATGACGGGATCGCGTGCGCTGTCGGCGAGCGATTTTTTGGCGGTATTCACGGCAATGCGGTAGAGCCAGGTGTAGAACTGGCTATCGCCGCGGAATTGGCCGATGGCGCGATAGGCGCGCAGGAAGGTCTCCTGCGCGACGTCTTCGGCAAGGGCCGCATCTCGAACGAAGCGGGAAATCAGCCTGAAGATACGGCGCTGATACTTCGCGACCAGCAACTCGAAAGCCTTCTGGTCCCCGGACTGAACCCTTTGGACCAGCAGCTGATCGGACGTCGGCTCCACGTGGGCTGTCACAGCGCCAGGCGGGTCCGTAGCTCTCTCCAGGCGGTCGGGGAAATATCGGAAGAGACCGGGAGCACGAGTCGGCCTTTGGTGCTCAGCGCAAGCACCACGAGCTGCCCAGGGAGGTTTAAGCCACGGACCTCGACAAGGTCCTGCTGTTGCTGACCCTGCAAAACCTTCCAGCCCGCTGCACCGTGGATGAGCGTGAAAGCGCGAATTCTCCAATAGGGGTACTGGGCGGCCAACACCAGCAAAAAGACCGCCAAGGACAAACCGCCCATCACGGCGGCCTCGTCCTGCCCTCGCCATTGCCACACGTTCCAGACGGCGGCGAGCGCAACTGCCATATCGAAACCCGCCAGCAGCGCATGCCAGCGTGCGAAACGGTCGACATGCAGTTGGAATTGCGCAATCGCCTTCATGACACGAATGTGGTGAGCTTCAGACGCGGCGAAATACCAGCGAACCATTGGTGCCGCCGAATCCGAAATTATTCTTCAATGCATATTCAATGGGAAGATCGCGCGCAGTGTTGGCACAATAGTCCAGATCGCATTCCGGATCGGGTGTCTGCAGGTTGATGGTCGGAGGAGAGATCTGGTGATGAAGGGCAAGCACGGTAAAGACCGACTCCAGCCCACCGGCCCCACCCAGCAAGTGGCCAGTCATGGACTTGGTCGAGTTGACCACAAGCTTGCGCGCATGGTCGCCGAATGCTGCCTTGATGGCGTCGGTCTCGTTCTTGTCGCCCAACGGCGTCGATGTGCCATGGGCGTTGAGGTACTGCACCTGGTCGGACGCGATCCCGGCATTGCGCAACGCAGCCAACATGCACAGACGCGGCCCATCGACATTGGGCGCCGTGATATGGTGGGCATCGCCGCTCATGCCGAAACCCACGAGTTCGGCGTAGATCTTGGCACCGCGCTTGACTGCATGGTCCCAGGCCTCGAGCATCATGATCCCGGCACCCTCGCCCAGCACGAAGCCATCGCGGTCCTTGTCCCAGGGGCGACTTGCGCAAGCCGGGTCATCGTTGCGGGTGGACAGGGCGCGCGCGGAAGCGAAGCCGCCAACACCCAACGGGCAGACCGTCGCCTCGGCACCGCCCGCGACCATGGCATCTGCATCTCCGCCCTCGATTAAGCGTGCGGCAAGGCCGATGGCGTGCAAACCCGTGGTACATGCCGTGACGACGGAAAGGTTCGGTCCCTTGAAGCCATACTTGATGGACAAGTGGCCTGAAATCATGTTGATGATCGACGCAGGCACGAAAAACGGCGAAATGCGTCGCGCCCCACGGTCCATGAAATCCTGGTAGGTCCCCTCGATCATCGGCAAGCCGCCGATACCCGAGCCCACCATGACACCGACGCGTTCGGGGTCCATACCAGCCTCAGCCAGGCCGCTGTCGCGCACCGCTTGAATCGAAGCAGCCATGCCGTAATGGATGAATGTATCCATATGGCGAGCTTCCTTGATCGGTATGTAGTCACCGACGTCAAAGTCGCGCACCTCCCCGGCGATCTGGGCAGCAAAGGTCGATGCATCGAACTTGGTGATGCGCCCGATGCCTGATTTACCGGCGACCAAGTTGCTCCAGGCCTCCTCGACCGCGTTGCCAACAGGCGAGATGGCACCCAGACCGGTGATGGCGATTCGACGGCGAAGACTCATAGGAAACGGGGACGTAAGGCCGAGGGGAACATGCTGAAACTGCATCGGTATGCCGCTGCCTGGCCAGGGCTCAGACGGCGACGCAACAACCTGATGGACGTATGGCTCGCAGACTTTCGACGTTGCAAAGCCAGGACAAAGGCTCAGGCTTTGTGGTGTTGCTTGGCGTAGTCCACGGCAAGCTGAACCGTCGTGATCTTCTCAGCGTCTTCGTCGGGAATTTCGATGCCGAACTCATCCTCGAGTGCCATCACCAGTTCGACGGTATCCAAAGAGTCAGCGCCCAGATCGTTCACGAAGGATTTCTCATTCGTGACTTGATCTTCGGCCACCCCCAATTGTTCAGCAATAATTTTTTTGACGCGCTGCTCGATATCACTCATGTAATTCTCCAGAAAAAAAGCATTCGAATTCTAGCAATCCGGATACGGGCGATCCGGGGGTTAGGTCATGTACATGCCGCCGTTCACATGCAACTCCACGCCGGTGACGTATCCAGCGCGAGGACTGGCGAGAAAACCGACCGCGTGTGCGATGTCCTCCGGGCTACCGAGCCTGCCCAGAGGAATGCGGGCCAGCAGTGACTGCGAAGCGGCCTCGCCCAGCGCCCGCGTCATATCGGTGTCGACAAATCCAGGAGCGATGCAATTCACCGTGATGTTGCGACTTCCCAGTTCCTGCGCCAATGCGCGCGTCATGCCGGCCACGCCTGCCTTGGACGCAGCATAGTTCGCCTGCCCCGGGTTTCCCGACGCCCCCACCACCGACGTGATGTTGATGATGCGCCCTGCACGCTGCTTCATCATGGGTCGGATCGCAGCGCGCGAAAGGCGAAACACAGCGCTCAGATTGGTGTCGATCACTGCGGCCCAGTCCTCGTCCTTCATGCGCATGGACAACATGTCCCGGGTAATCCCGGCATTATTGACCAGAATGTGCAAACCGCCCTTCTCGCGCACGAGGCGTTCGATCAGCGCGTCGCTGGACGGGGCATGGGTGACGTCGAGCACGACGCCCTCGCCACCCGCCCCCAAAGCCTCGCCAATGCGCTGGGCCCCGGTTTCGCTCGTGGCCGTGCCCACGACATAGGCCCCCAGCACCTGGAGTTCGGCGGCAATGGCCTGGCCGATGCCGCGCGTGGCCCCGGTCACCAGGGCGACCTGCCCCGCGAGAGGAGTTGAGGAAGTATTCATGCCAAAGCCTCCTTGATGGTGTGGGCACTCGCGACGTCGATCAGCGCGTGGCTGCCGAGCCCCGGGACGATGCGCCGCGTCAGACCAGCCAGCACCCGGCCCGGCCCACACTCCACGAGATCGGTGCAACCGACACGCGCGAGTGCCTGCACGCTTTCCACCCAGCGCACCGCGCCGCTGGCCTGCGCGGCCAGCGCATCGCGGATGTCCTGGGGCTGCGCATGGGTCGACACATCCACGTTGTGGAGCACAGGAATTGCTGGGCTGCGGACCGTGACTTGCCGCAGATATTGCGCGAGCCGTTCAGCTGCGGGCTTGAGCAGACTGCTATGAAACGGCGCCGACACAGGGAGCATCAGCGCACGCTTGGCACCACGCGCCTTGAGTAGTTCACAGGCCAGGTCGACAGCCGTCTTGGTGCCAGCGATCACGACTTGGCCCGGAGCGTTGAAATTGACCGCCTCGACGACTTCACGGCTTTGTGCACTGGCCTCGGCGCAGGTCTCGCGCACGATGGCATCGTCCAAACCGAGAACGGCGGCCATTCCACCGCTCCCCGCGGCGACGGCCTCCTGCATGGTCTGGGCTCGGAAGCGCACCAAGGGCAAAGCCTCCGCGAAATCGATGGCGCCAGCTGCCACGAGCGCAGTGTATTCACCCAGGCTGTGTCCGGCCATGCGCTGCGGCTTGCCGCCACCTTCGTCCAGCCACAGACGCCACAGGGCCACGCCCGCGGTCAGCATCACGGGCTGGGTATTGGTGGTGAGGTTGAGCGACTCCGCCGGGCCTTGGGCGATGAGCTTGGCGATGTCCTGATGCAGCACATCGCTGGCTTCCTGCAGCGTCTGGCGCACGACGGGATGTTCGCTTACGGCATCCAGCATGCCAACGGACTGGGACCCCTGACCGGGAAAAACAAAAGCAAAAGTTTTCATCGAAAAAAGGACACGTGTCGAGTCAGAGAAAAATCCAGTTCAAGCGATCCATGCCGTTGAGTGAGACGGCACATGGGACCAACTCAATATTCCAGCAATGCCGCCCCCCATGTCAGCCCGCCGCCGACGGCCTCGATGAGCACGGTGTCGCCATGGCGGACTTGACCGGAACGAACAGCAACGTCGAGCGCCAGTGGAATGGATGCCGCCGAGGTATTGCCATGCTGATCCACCGTCTGCACGACCTTGTCGGCGGGCAGGCCAAGCTTCTTGGCCGTATGCAGCATGATGCGGATATTGGCCTGATGCGGCACCATCCAATCGACATCCTCGGGCTTGCGTCCGGCCTTGTCCAACACCTCGCGAGCCACTTTCTCGAGCACCTGCACGGCCTGCTTGAACACGGCCTGACCATCCATCTTGAGATAGGGATGACCGCTGACCTCGCCGGACGCCACGCGGCCGGGCGTGCAAAGGATGCCCGCCTGACGGCCATCGGCATGCAGCGCCGAGGCCAGAAGACCAGGCTCCTCGCTTGCCGACAACACCACGGCTCCGGCCCCGTCACCGAACAGGACGCAGGTGGTGCGATCCTTGAAATCGAGGATCCGCGAGAACACTTCTGTCCCGATCACCAGCGCATTGCGCGCCATGCCGCAGCGCACGAACTGGTCAGCCACGGTCAGTGCATAAACAAATCCGGCGCAAACGGCCTGCACGTCGAACGCCGCGCCGCCAGCTGCGCCAAGCCGACCCTGGATGAGAGCCGCATTGGATGGGAAGATCATGTCCGGGGTCGATGTGGCGACGACGATCAGGTCGATATCCTGCGGTGAAAGTCCAGCCGCATCGATCGCTCGGCGCGCCGCCTGTTCACCCAGATCGACGCTGGATGTGGCTGGATCGGCGAAATGGCGGAAACGGATGCCCGTGCGCTCGACAATCCAAGCATCACTGGTTTCGATGCCATCGCGCGCCAGTTGCTGAGCGAGTTGGTCGTTGCTGATGCGGTTGGGCGGGAGGTGGCTGCCGGTGCCGATGATGCGGGAATAGCGCGACATGGAATCGGTTGTGTTGGGAATGGACTCAGGATCCGGTAGAGAGCGCAGCGGACCCGGCCGAGCGTTCCATTTCTGTAACGGCGGGCCGTATCAGCCCGCCATCGACTGCGGAGATGAAGGCAGTGGATGATGCGTGCGCGGCGCAGCCAGAATGCGCTCAATTTCCTGGACGACCCGCCCCTCCGCTGCCTCACGGGCGCGCTCCATCGCTTGCTGAAACGCAAAAGCATCAGCCGAACCATGGCTCTTGAACACCAGGCCGCGCAAGCCCAACAGCGCCGCGCCGTTGTAGCGGCGGTGATCCACGCGGCGGCGAAAGCGCCTGAGCACCGGCAAAGCCGCCAGAGCCATGAGCCTGGACAGGGGGCTGCGCATGAACTCCTGGCGGATCATGCCGGAGAGCATCTGCGCCAGCCCCTCCGACGTCTTGAGGGCAACATTGCCGACAAATCCGTCGCACACGACGATGTCCGCCGTACCCTTGAAGATGTCGTTACCCTCGACATTGCCGAGGAAATTCAGTCGCCCCTCGACATGCGCCTGGCGCAGCAACTCGCCCGCCTGCTTGATCATCTCGTTACCCTTGATGACCTCTTCGCCAATATTGAGGAGGCCGACCCTTGGATTCGCATGTCCGCCAGCCGCCGCGAACGCAGTGCCCATCACGGCGAACTGCAGCAAGTGCTCAGCCAGGCAGTCCACATTGGCACCCAGGTCCAACATCAGGGTTCCGCTGCCTGCGATATTGGGAAGATAGGTGGCGATGGCGGGGCGATCAATGCCGGGAAGCGTTTTGAGCACATAGCGCGCCACGGCCATGAGCGCACCTGTGTTGCCGGAAGACACACAGGCATCGGCCTTGCCGTCCTTCACCAGCTCGATGGCGCGCCGCATGGACGAATCCTTCTTGCGGCGCAGGGCGATCTCGACCGAGTCGTCCATCGCGACAACCTCGGACGCGGGGACGATGCCCACCCGCGGATGCCCCGCCAGACCGTGGAGATCGAGGCCCGGACGCATGGCCTCGGGCTGGCCGACCAGCAACACGCGACATTGCGCATGGCCGTCGAGCAAGGCCCGGCAAGCTGGCAAGGTGGCGGATGGCCCGTGGTCGCCACCCATCACATCGACGGCCAGGCTAGCGGTCATGAGCGAGGTGCAACGCCAGAACAGATCTTAGACTGCGACATGACCCAAACGAGCCCGTCGACTCAACTCAGACCACACGGCAGGCACCGCTGAAACGGCGCATCACTCTTCGGACTTGGTCTTGACGACCTTGCGGCCACGGTAAAAACCGTTCGGGCTGATATGGTGACGCAAATGCACCTCGCCCGTGGTGGGCTCAAGGGCCACCGGGGGTTGCCCGAGATGCTGGTGCGAACGATGCATGCCGCGCTTGGACGGCGACTTCTTGTTTTGCTGGACGGCCATGGTGCTACCCCGTGCGAAAAATCCAGCGATTGTACACTTGCAAGTGCCCGGACCGACCGATTCACCGCGGTTTCTTCAGCTTGGCCAACACGGCGAAGGGCGATGGCCGCTCCTGCATCGCAGCCGGCTCGTGCCACAGACCGTCGGCCACGATGGGCTGCGGGCAGGCGTCATGCATGGGCACCAGCGGCAGCGCCAGGAGAACCTGGTCCTCCACCAAGGCGCGCACATCGGTCAGGCCTTGCAGACAAAGGGCTTCATCTTCGGCCTCGATCTCTTCAAGGGTCAACTCCGGCTCCTCCTCGACCAGGCGGAACAAGGCGATATCCAGAATGCTTTGCATCGCCGGCTGCAGGCAACGCTGGCACAGCATGGGCAGTTCGGCCCGCACCTGCAATTCGACCATGGGCTGAGGCCGTCCACCTGCCTGATTCCGCAGATACCCGCGCAAACGCCAGTCGACATGCAGCGACTCCGCACCGCCCGCCAGATATGACTCCAGGCGTGGCAACTCGGTCAGGGCCAGCCGCCCCTCGACGACGCCCTGGTCTTGTGCAAGGCCGCGCAAACTCAGGCGCTGTGCTGAAGGGGATTCGGGCTGATCTGGCGTGTTTTCCATCATGAGTTCAGTGTAATTCGACATACCTTCGCTTACGAGCATGTTGCCGCGATACTCCTAAACTTCAACTTTGAAAGTTCTGCGCCAAGGGTAGCGGCCATGACGAATACCCTGTAACGCAACGCATCCACAACAAATTACGACATCAAGGACACCAAGAGAATGAATTGGATTGCGCACTTATTCCCGACGGGATGGATGCATTTTCTAGGCGGCGGGATTGCCATCGGCTTGGGTGTGAGCCTGCTTTTCCTGCTGACCGGATTCATCGGCGGCGTGAGCACGGCTTATAGCGCCGTGTGGTCCTATGTGAGCCAATGGCCGCATTTCCAACACGACAAATTCGTGTCCACACGCAACTGGCGCCTGACGTACGC
>JAJXUC010000116.1 GCA_021783435.1 Pseudomonadota bacterium
ACGCCCATGATGCAGCAGTACCTGCGCATCAAGGCCGAGCACCCTGACGTGCTGGTGCTCTACCGCATGGGCGACTTCTACGAACTGTTCTACGCCGACGCCGAAAAGGCCGCACGCCTGATTGACCTCACGCTGACGCGGCGCGGCCAGTCGGCCGGGCAGCCCATCATCATGGCGGGAGTTCCGGTGCAGGCGCTGGATACCTACCTCGCCAAGCTGGTGCGCCTGGGCGAGTCGGTCGCCATTTGCGAACAGGTCGGTGATCCGGCCACGAGCAAGGGACCGGTGGAGCGGCGCGTGGAGCGCATCGTCACGCCCGGCACGCGGCTGGACGACGGGCTGCTGGACGACAAGGCGGACTGCGCCCTGCTTGCGATTGCGCCTGCAGCATCGCGGCGCGAACCGCAGTTCGGCCTGGCCTGGCTGGTGCTGGCCAGCGGTGCGCTGCGCCTGGCCGAATGCGCCGCCGATGAGCTGGACATCTGGCTGGCGCGGATACAGCCTGCCGAGGTGCTGTGGCCGCAAGACTTGCCGCTGCCGGCAGTGCTGCAAGCCATGCTGCCCGGCATGGCCGCCGGCACCGACGCGCCCAGCCATCCGTCAGGCGTCATGCTCAGCCCACGCGCGCCCTGGCAGTTCGACGCCAGCGCGGGGCTGGACAAATTGCGTCGCCAGCTCGGCGTGCAATCGCTGGAGGCCTTTGGCGCGCAAGGCCTGCACCGGGCCCATGCTGCGGCCGCCGCGCTGCTGAGCTATGCCGAGCAGACGCAGGGACGTTTGCTCGGCCATGTGACCGACTTGCAGGTGGAGCGCGGCGACGACACCGTGCAGCTCGACGCGACGGCGCGGCGCAATCTCGAACTCATGCTCACGCTGCGCGGTGAGACGGCACCCACGCTCCTGTCGCTGCTGGATGTTTGCCAGACTTCAGCCGGCAGCCGGCTGCTGCGCCAGTGGCTGGCGGCACCGGCACGCGACCAGCGGGTGGCGCGTGGACGCCATGCAGCCGTCGCCGCCCTGCACGCGGGGCCGTGGCAAGAACTGCGCGCCGCGCTGCGCGGCCTGGCCGATCTGGAACGCATCGCCTCGCGCCTGGCGCTGCAGCAGGTGCGCCCGCGCGAGTTGGCCGCCGCACGCGAGACACTGCGCAAGCTGCCCGAGATCACGGCGCTGGGCGAGAGCTTCGACGACCCGCTGCTGGCGGCGCATGTCGCGGCACTGCGCCTGCCGGACGCGCCGCTGGCACTGCTCAACACCGCCTTGGCCGACCCGCCCGCATTGCATCTGCGCGATGGCGGCGTCATCGCCACCGGATTCGATGCCGAGCTGGACGAACTGCGCGGCATCAGCGGTGATTGCAGCGCCTGGTTGCTGCAGATGGAAGCACGCGAGCGCGAGCGCACCGGCATTGGCAACCTGCGCGTGCTCTACAACAAGGTACACGGCTTCGCCATCGAAGTCACCCACGGCCAAACCGACAAGGTTCCTGCAGACTACCGCCGCCGCCAGACCCTCAAAGGCGCCGAGCGCTACATCACGCCCGAACTCAAGGCCTTCGAGGACAAGGCCTTGTCGGCGCAAGATCGCGGCCTGGCGCGCGAGCGCGCGCTTTACGCCGAGCTGATCACGGTGCTGCAAGCGGCCGTCAGCCCCTGGCAGAAGGCCGCGCGGGCGCTGGCAACACTGGATGTTCTGGCGGCCTGGGCGGAGCGGGCACAAACCTGGAACTGGGTCTGCCCGGAGCTGACAGCATTGCCCGGCATCGAGATTCGCGGCGGGCGTCACCCGGTGGTGCAGGCGCAGGTGGAGCGCTTCGTGCCCAACGACAGCGTGCTGCTGCCGCAAAGCCGCACGCACATCATCACCGGCCCGAACATGGGCGGCAAGTCCACCTACATGCGGCAAACGGCGCTGCTCGCGCTGCTGGCGTATTGCGGCAGTTTCGTGCCGGCGACATCCGCGCGCATCGGCCCGCTGGACGCCATCCACACCCGCATCGGCGCCGGTGACGACCTTGCCGGTGGCCGTTCCACCTTCATGGTGGAAATGACCGAGGCCGCCGCCATCCTGCGGCGCGCCACGGCGCAGAGCCTGGTGCTGATGGATGAAATCGGCCGCGGCACCTCGACCTTCGACGGCCTGGCGCTGGCCGCGGCGATTGCCGCGCACCTGCACGAGCGCTGCCGCGCCTACACGCTGTTCGCCACGCATTACTTCGAGCTCACCGCCTTCCCGGCCAGCCATCCGGAGGCCATCAATCTGCATGTGAGCGCCGCCGAGCACGGCGACGGCATCGTCTTCCTGCACGACGTGCAACCCGGCCCGGCCAGCCGCAGCTACGGCGTGCAGGTGGCGCAACTCGCCGGCATGCCCAAAACCGTGATTCGCGACGCGCGTGGGCGGCTCGAGAGCCTGCAGCAGGCGCAAAGCGCGCAGCTCGCGCAACTCGATCTGTTCGCGCCCGCAGCGTCACTGAACGACGCCGTGAGCAACGGGCCGGACGCTGCACGCGCCAGCCAGCCCGACCCGCTGCGGGCACAGCTCGCCGCCATCGACCCCGACACCTTGAGCCCGCGCGATGCGCTTGACCTGATTTACACGCTGCAAGCCGTGGCACGCGAAAACCCGGCCGACTGAAACCGGCTGCCCCAACCCGCGCGCGTTCACCGCGCATCGCCCCGACCGATGCCTCCCCCACCCGCAAGCTCCGACCCTGGCCCTGACGCCCGCCCTCTGCTGGTTTTCTCCCACGCCAACGGCTTTCCTGCTGGCAGTTACCGCAAGCTCTTCGCCATGCTGGGCGAACAGTTCGAGGTTCAGGCGCCATCCCGGCTCGGCCATGACCCGACACATCCGGTCAGCGATGGCTGGCCGCAGCTGCAGCGCGAATTGCTCGGGTTCGTGCAGGCGCGCGCGCAAGGCCGCCCGGCAGTGCTGGTCGGGCATTCGCTCGGCGGCTTTCTCAGCCTGATGCTGGCCCGCGCTCACCCTGAACTGGCGCGCTGCGTCGTGCTGCTGGACTCGCCGGTCATCGCCGGTTGGCGTGCAGGTGCGCTGTGGTTCGGCAAGCGCAGTGGCCTGATCCGGCGTTTCGGCCCCGTCGCCCCCGCGCTGCGTCGGCGGCAGGAATGGCCCGACGTGCAAACCGTGATCGCGCACTTCGCCAGCAAGCCCGGCTTCGCCCGCTGGGATCCCGAGATGCTGGCCGACTATGCGCAAGCCGGCACCCGGCGACTCGGGAATCAGCGTGTGCTGGCCTTCGAGCGCGACATCGAGGCACGCATCTACGCCACGCTGCCGCATCGCCTGGGCCGTCTGTCGCGCCACCCGCCCGGGGTACCTGTGGGGTTCGTCGGCGGCACCGCTTCGCAAGAATTGCGCATGGCCGGCATGGCCGCGACGCGCCAACTGGTCGGCGCGCATCTGCGCTGGATCGAAGGTGGCAGCCATTTGTTTCCCTTCGAGCAACCGCAAGCCACTGCCGAGGCCATCGCCGCGCTGGTGCTGCAACTCCGGGCGTCCTGAGCATCGCCAACCCGCGGCTGCGTGTCTGGCCATCCGCGAGGGCAAGCAACACTTGAGAGACGGCCCGGCGCGTTTCTCGAGGCCCAAGTCGCGGCAGGGCGCAAGCCGGCGCCGCCACGCGACAAGGCCCGCAAACGCCTTCCTATAATGCGTGTTTACCGGCCCATTACGGCGACATGACCCAATACGTTTTCGTCACCGGTGGTGTGGTGTCCAGCCTCGGCAAGGGCATCGCAGCCGCCTCACTGGCCGCGATTCTCGAGTCGCGCGGCATCAACGTCACCCTCATCAAGCTCGACCCCTACATCAACGTCGACCCCGGCACCATGTCGCCGTTTCAGCACGGCGAGGTGTTCGTCACCGACGACGGCGCCGAGACCGATCTGGACCTCGGACATTACGAGCGGTACATCCGCCGCTCCATGCGCCGGACCAACAACTTCACCACCGGGCAGATCTACGACAGCGTCATCCGCAAGGAGCGGCGCGGCGAATATCTGGGCAAGACCGTGCAGGTGATTCCGCACATCACCAACGAGATCCAGGACTACATCCGCCGCGGCGCGGGAGTGGGCACCGACGACGAGGCGGAAGTGGCCATTGTCGAAATCGGCGGCACGGTGGGTGACATCGAATCGCTGCCCTTCCTGGAAGCGGTGCGGCAGATGAGTCTGCGCATGCCGCGCCACCACAGCGCCTTCGTGCATCTCACCCTGGTGCCCTTCATTCCGGCCGCCGGCGAACTCAAGACCAAGCCCACCCAGCACAGCGTGCAGAAGCTGCGCGAAATCGGCATCACCGCCGACGCTCTGTTGTGTCGCGCCGACCGACCGATTCCGGACGACGAGCGCGAGAAGATTTCGCTGTTCGCCAACCTGCCGCAGGAAGCGGTCATTTCGGTGTGGGACGCCGACAGCATTTACAAGATTCCGCGCATGCTTCATGAGCAGGGTCTGGACACGCTGATCTGCGACAAGCTCAAGCTCGTGGGCGGACCGGCCGACCTGTCCGCCTGGGATGCGCTGGTGGCTGCCGAGTCCAGCCCGCGCCACAGCCTGCGCATTGCGATGGTGGGCAAGTACACCGATCTGTCGGACTCCTACAAATCGCTCAACGAGGCGCTGCGCCATGCCGGCATCAAGAACGCGGCCAAGGTAGCCATCACCTACCTCGACTCGGAAACCCTGGAGGCGGGCAATATCGAGCAGCTCGACAGCTTCGACGCCATCCTGGTGCCGGGCGGCTTTGGCAAGCGCGGCGTGGAGGGCAAGATCCTGGCGGCGCAATACGCCCGCGAACACCGCATCCCGTATCTCGGCATTTGCCTGGGCATGCAGGTGGCCACCATCGAATACGCCCGCCACAAGGCCGGTTTGAACCACGCCAACAGCACCGAGTTCGATCCCGACACGCCACACCCCGTCATCGCCCTCATCACCGAGTGGCAGGGCAAGGACGGCGCGGTGCACCAGCGCAGCGAGCAGTCCGACCTCGGCGGCACCATGCGCCTGGGGGCGCAAGAGTCGCGGGTACAAGCCGGCACGCTCGCCCATGTCATTTATGGCGACACGGTGAACGAGCGTCACCGCCACCGCTATGAAGCCAATGTGCGTTACCTCGACGCCCTGCAGCAGGCAGGCTTGGTGATTTCCGCCACCACCACGCGCGAACACCTGACCGAAATCGTCGAGCTGCCGCAAAGCGTGCACCCCTGGTTCATGGGCGTGCAGTTCCACCCCGAATTCAAGTCCACTCCGCGCGACGGCCACCCCCTGTTCACCGCCTTTGTCCAGGCCGCGCTGGCGCGTCACCAGGCCAAGCCGGGGACGACACACGCGACCCATCCCTCCCCTTCATCCAACACGCCCGCCGCCCCTCATCCGCCCATGCCGAGCGCCGCGGCCCACGCCTGAAGCACCATGCAACTCTGCGGATTTGAAGTCGGCCCCGAGCAACCCATCTTCCTCATCGCCGGACCCTGCGTCATCGAGAGTGAACAACTCGCCATCGACACGGCCGGCACGCTCAAAACCATCTGCGCCGACCTCGGCATCCCCTTCATCTTCAAGTCCTCGTTCGACAAAGCCAACCGCTCGTCGAGCGCATCGTTCCGCGGCCTGGGGATCGAGGAGGGTCTGCGCATCCTGGCGAAGGTGAAACAGCAGATTGGCGTGCCGGTGCTGACCGATGTGCATGAAGACACGCCGCTGGCTGAAGTGGCCGCCGTGGTCGACGTACTGCAGACCCCGGCCTTCCTCTGCCGCCAGACCAACTTCATCCAGAACGTGGCACGGCAAGGTTTGCCAGTCAACATCAAGAAGGGCCAGTTCCTCGCCCCCTGGGACATGAAGAACGTGGTGGACAAGGCGCGTGCCGTGGGCAACCGACAGATCATGGCTTGTGAGCGCGGCGTGAGCTTCGGCTACAACACGCTCGTCTCCGACATGCGCGCCTTGGCCACCATGCGCGACACCGGCTGCCCGGTGGTGTTCGACGCCACGCATTCGGTGCAGCAACCCGGGGGCATGGGCGACAAGTCTGGCGGCCAACGGGAGTTCGTGCCAGTGCTGGCGCGAGCGGCGGTGGCGGCGGGCATCTCCGGCCTGTTTGCCGAAACCCATCCCGACCCGGAGCGTGCGCTGTCGGATGGGCCCAATGCCATGCCCCTCCAGCACATGCGTGCCCTGCTGGAGAGCCTGAAAGAGCTTGACGCCGTGGTCAAGCGCCGTGGCTATCTCGAAGATCAATTGCGCTGAGCCGGGTCGTCGTGCCGCAGTGACCAAGACCCTTGACAACCCTTAAAACCGAACAACGTTGGAGATCCCATGAGTGCAATCGTCGACCTGAACGCCCGTGAAATTCTGGACAGCCGCGGGAATCCCACAGTGGAATGCGACGTGGTGCTGGAAACCGGTTTCCTGGGCCGTGCCGCCGTGCCCTCGGGTGCCTCTACCGGCACACGTGAGGCGGTCGAGTTGCGCGACGGCAACGCGCAGCGCTATGGCGGCAAGGGCGTGCTGCGCGCCGTCGAACACATCAACACCGAAGTCACCGAGGCCGTGATGGGCCTGGACGCGTCCGAGCAGTCCTTTCTCGACCGCACCCTGATCGAGCTCGACGGCAGCCCGAACAAGTCGCGCCTCGGCGCCAACGCGCTGCTGGCGGTGAGCATGGCCGTGGCCAAGGCGGCAGCGGAAGAAGCCGGCGTACCGCTCTACCAGTACCTCGGCGGCTTCTCGGCCTGCGAGCTGCCGGTGCCGATGATGAACGTGATCAACGGCGGCGCCCATGCCAACAACACCCTGGACATGCAGGAATTCATGATCATGCCGGTGGGCGCACCCAATTTCCGCGAAGCGCTGCGCTACGGCGCCGAGGTGTTCCATGCGCTCAAGGGCATCCTCCACCACCGCGGCATGCCCACCACCGTGGGCGATGAAGGCGGATTTGCGCCGAACGTGGCAAGCCACGAGGCAGCACTGCAACTCATCGTCGAGGCCATCGAAAAAGCGGGGTTCAAACCCGGCGAGCAGGTGGCCATCGCGCTGGACCCGGCGGCGAGCGAGTTCTACAAGGACGGCAAATACCACCTCGAAGGCGAGGGTTTGGTGCTGGAAAGCGCCGAGATGGTCGCCCTGTATGAAAGCTGGATCGGCAAATACCCTATCGTCTCGATCGAGGACGGCCTGGCCGAGCAAGACTGGGATGGCTGGAAGCAGTTGACCACCACGCTGGGCAAGAAGGTGCAGTTGGTCGGCGACGACATTTTCGTCACCAACACGGAAATCCTGAAGCGCGGCATCGAGCAAGGCATTGCCAATTCCATCCTGATCAAGGTCAACCAGATCGGCACCCTGAGCGAGACCTTTGCTGCCATCGAGATGGCCAAGCGCGCCGGCTACACCGCCGTGGTGTCGCACCGTTCGGGCGAAACCGAGGACACGACGATTGCCGACATCGCCGTGGCCACCAACGCCGGGCAGATCAAGACCGGCTCGCTGTCACGCTCGGACCGCATCGCCAAGTACAACCAGTTGCTGCGCATAGAGGAAAACCTCGGTGACGTGGCACGCTTTTCCGGCCGGGCCACGTTTTACAACCTGCGCTGAGTACAACTGCAGCCAGCACAGCGGCGTCGGACGTGCAAGCCATGCGCTGGGTCACCATGCTCTTGCTGGGTGTGCTGCTGCTGTTGCAATGGCCGCTGTGGTTTGGTGAGCGAAGTTGGCCCCAGGTCCGGCAACTGCGTGTCAACCTGGAGGCCCAGCACCAGGCCAACGACCAGGCGCGCCAACAAAACCAGCGCCTCGAGGATGAGGCGCATGATCTTCGGCATGGCATGCAGGCGGTGCAGGATCGCGCCCGGCGCGAGATGGGCATGGTCAAGCCCGATGAGATCTTCGTGCAGGTGCTTCCAGCCTCCAGTCCACTGCCTCCGACCTCGCCCGCCGGCTCGCAGCCAACCGCCGACATCGACAAGCCGAAGCTGCGGCACTGATGCCGTGCGCTGCAACCGGGGCTATTGCCGCTGCGGTGGCGCCGGGGGCTGGTCGACTTCGGGGCGAAACAGCTGGGCCGCGTCCACCAGGTCGAACGCATATTGAGCGCCGCAAAACTCGCATGTCACGTCAACCTCGCCCTGCTCCTTGAGCACGGACTCGATCTCGCTCTGGCCCAGCATGCGCAGCATGTCGGCCACCCGCAACTTGGAGCAGGTGCAGTGAAAATGCGGCGCCTGGGGGTTGAACACACGCGGTTCTTCCTGCCAGAACAGCTTGTGCAGCAGTTCCTCCGGCAGACCCCGTAGCAACTCATCGCGCGACAACGTCGATGCCAGATGCACGGCCCGCGAAAAATCCTCGTCGGCCTGCTCTTCGCTGCTCACCGTGCCCAGCTGGCCACCCGAGATCGGCATGCGCTGCAGCAGCAGGCCGCAGGCCGCCTCATCGTCGCTGGCCAGGATGAGCCAGGACGGAATCTGCTCCGATTGGGCCAGGTATTGCTGCAGCACCGTAGCCATGCTGCCCAGCGCCTCGCCATCGGCATCGGCCAGCGAGACGATCCCCTGATAAGGCTGCTGGCCGGGCATTTTGTTGCGCGGATCCAGGGTGATGACGCAGCGTCCCAGGCCATGGGCATTGGCGAGTTCGGGCAAGCTTGCCACCTGCGCCGAGAGCGCTGCGGTTTTGACGGTTGCGCGCAGACCGAAATCGGGCTGGCACTCGGCCACGGCCAGTTGTAGCGGGCCATCGCCTTGAATCTGCAAGATCAGGGTGCCATCGAACTTCAAGCTGCCGGCCAACAGGGCAGAAGCCGCTGTCATTTCTCCGAGAAGATTCTGCACCAGCGCATCGTGCTGACGCCGTCGGCGCATCTCCTGCCAAGTCGACTGCAACCTCACCACCACGCCGCGCACATGACCCGCGCCGAGCATGAATTTGAACAACGAATCGCTCATCCCCGCTCCTTCGGGCGGCCGTGCGGATTGCTCATGTGGACACGTCCCTGAGGCTGGAACGGTAGAGTTGACCTCTGTCCACATAGGTGCGGGCATTGCGCCGCATCTGCTCGATCTGCTCGGGCGTCAACTCGCGCACGGCCCGCGCCGGTGAGCCGAGGATGAGCATTCCATCGGCAAACTCTTTGCCCTCGGTGACCAGGGCCCCGGCACCCACCAGGCAGTTACGGCCGATACGGGCGCCGTTGAGGACCACGGCCTGGATGCCGATGAGGCTTCCCGCGCCAACGGTACAGCCATGCAGCATGGCTTGATGACCGATGGTCACGCCCGCGCCCACGGTGAGCGGGAAACCCGGGTCGGTGTGCAGCACGGCGCCCTCCTGCACATTGCTGTTGTCGCCCACGATGATGGGCTCGTTGTCGCCGCGCAGGACGGCGCCATACCAGACGCTGACTCCGGAACCCAGCTCGACACGGCCGATGACTCGGGCGGTGTCGGCAACAAAGACGTCGGCAGCCACCTGCGGGCGTATGTTTTCAAGTTGGTAGAGCGGCATGGCTGATGGAGTGAACGGCTGATGGTGTGGACGAATGCGAGGCAGGAGCGGGATTTCAGATCCGAGGCTTGCAGCGAGAATAGTGCATGCTCGCCCTGTTTGCCCGCCCAATACCCTCCTGCTGCACCTGGCTGCCAAGGCCTGTACACGCCATCCGATGAACTGGTCACTCGTCCGTATGCGTCCCGGCGACCCATTCCCGCCAGCCGATCAGGCTCTGCCCGCAGAGACGCCATTCCCGGGACTTCTGGCGGTTGGCGGGCGGGTTGACGTCGACAGCCTGGAGGCCGCCTACGGCCGGGGAATTTTCCCCTGGTTCGGTCCAGGCGAACCCCCCATGTGGTGGAGCCCCGACCCTCGCATGCTGCTCGCGCCTCACGAGCTGAAGGTGCGGCGCTCGCTGCGGCAATCGGCCCGGCGCGTGATGGGCAGCGCGGACTTCAGCCTGCATGTCGACCGCGATTTCCGGCGTGTGATGCAGGCCTGTGCCGCCCCGCGCCGCGATGCGGCCGGGACCTGGATCGTGCCCGCCATCGTCGAAGCCTACAGCGCGCTGCACGCACGCGGGCTGGCGCACAGTTTCGAGCTTTGGTGCGCCAACGAACTCGTCGCCGGGCTGTATTGCGTGGCGCGAGGCCAGATGGTGTTCGGGGAATCGATGTTCACCCGTGTGAACGATGGCTCCAAGATCCTGCTCATGGCCTTGTGCGGCTTTTGCCTGCGGCATCGGCTCGGCCCGATCGACTGCCAGCAGCAGACTGCGCACCTCGCGGCCATGGGGGCCAGGCCATGGCCGCGGCCGATGTTTCTGCAAATCCTCGGGCAAGCCCTGGTCAAGCCCGGCCCGCCCTCGTGGCAGTATGATTGGCCGCAGTTTCAGCGCGACTGCGCCCCCTGGCTGTGACCCATCCGAAAGAGCTTCCGTTCACCACGCTGCAGTTCTACTCGACTGCCAGTTACCCCTGCAGTTATCTGCCCGGACTGCAGGCGCGCTCGCAAGTGGCCACGCCCAGCCACCTCATCCACGCCGACGTCTACACCAATCTGGTGCAAGCCGGTTTTCGCCGCAGCGGGTTGTTCACGTACCGGCCGCAATGTGACAACTGCAGGGCCTGCATTCCGCTGCGGGTGCTGGCGCACCGCTTCCATCCCAACCGTACCCAGCGCCGGATATGGGCGCGACATGCCAATCTGGAAGCCACGGTGCTCAAGCTCGGGTTCGTGCCGGAGCACTACCAGCTTTATCTGCGCTACCAGGCGCGGCGCCACGCGGGCGGCGGCATGGATCAGGACAGCATTGACCAGTACACCCAGTTCCTGCTGCAAAGTCGCGTGAACACGCGCTTGGTGGAGTTTCGCGAACCCGCGCCGCAGGTAGACCAGCGCGGCGAGCTCAAGATGGTGTCGATTGTGGATCTGCTGTCCGACGGGCTTTCAGCCGTCTACACCTTTTACGAGCCGGACAATGCGGGGGCCAGCTATGGCACGTACAACGTGCTGTGGCAAATCATGCAGGCCAGGGCCATGCATCTGCCGCATGCCTATCTGGGATACTGGATCGCGACGAGCGAGAAAATGGCCTACAAATCGCGCTTCCAGCCTCACGAGATCTTCCGCGATGGCCGCTGGCTGGAATCCGCGCCTTGAGCGCAAACACTCGGGGCCCTGCTCATGCCCCGCGCCCGTCCAGTCGTCCTGTTCAGCATCGTTCTCCTGCTCCCTCCTTGCAGTCACGCCCTCGGGCTGAACTCGACAGCCAGCCTGGGGGGTAGGCTGGGCCAGCACATGGTGGATGCCCTGGTGTTTTCCGACCCCCGCTGGAACGCTGAACCCGTGGTTGGTGATGCGAAACCATGGCAGCGCAAGGGTTCTCCAGAGGCGTGGAGCGACTTGCAGCGAGGCCCTCATTTTCTCAGATGACAGGCCTTCATTTCGCCATCTAAAATGTGAGGATGAAATCATCTTCACCCAGCATCGACCGCGAGCAGCCGACCATCCAGGTGATTGAGCGCATATTCGCCATCCTGGATGTCTTGGCCGCGCATTCGGAGCCGATGCCACTGAAAACCATATCCGAGCGGACAGGACTGCATCCATCCACCGCCCACCGAATTCTGAACGATATGGCCATCGGGCATCTGATCGATCGCTGCGAGCCTGGCATCTATCAGCTCGGCATGCGGCTGCTGGAGTTGGGCAATCTGGTGAAAGCGCGCTTGAGCGTGCGCGATGTCGCGCTGGGCCCCATGCGGGAATTGCACCGGCTGACGCATCAGCCGGTGAATCTCAGCATGCGACAGGGCGACGAGATTGTCTATATCGAACGAACCTACAGCGAGCGATCCGGCATGCAGGTGGTGCGTACAGTGGGCGGTCATGCCCCCTTGCATCTCACATCCGTCGGCAAGCTGTTCCTGGCGTCCGATGACGTGCTGCGTGTCAAAGCCTACGCCTTGCGAACCGGCCTGGTTGGTCACACGCGCAACAGCATCACCAGCGCTGCGCAACTCGAAGGTGAACTGGCACGCGTGCGGCAGTTGGGTTACGCACGCGACAACGAAGAGTTGGAACTTGGCGTGCGCTGCATGGCCGCGGGTATCTACGACGATGGCGGGCACTTGGTTGCGGGTCTGTCGCTCTCGGCACCGGCAGACCGGCTGCAGGAGGATTGGCTCGAGAAGGTGATCGATACCGCAGCCAGCATATCCGGGGCACTCGGCTACAGGCCCAAGAATGGGGGCGCCGCGGGGCGTTGAGTTGGGAGCGAGGCTGACCGAGCACTGCGCGCCCCTCGAATCTCGTCCTGCCGGGTATCGCACGCATCACGGCAACGCATGGCGCGTCAACTGAGGGTTGGGCCGAAATTTACTCGTTGACCGATGTGCGAATCAGTCGCACGGAAGAGTCGGCTGGCAGGGGATCGGTCCGTGTCAGCACGGTACGCCCTGAAGTCTCCATCCAGTTGCGAATACGCTCGGCGTCGCCGAAATGGGAGTATTTACCCCAGGCATCGAGCAGGACGACGATGACCTTGCGCCCCTGCACGACGGCGTTGAGCACCAGGCAATGACCTGCCTCGTTGATGTAGCCGGTTTTTTGCAGCAGGATGTCCCAGCCGCGGTTGAATATCAGGTGATCGGTGTTGCGGTATTGAATCTCGCGGTGCCCCACATCCACGGTGCTTTTTTCGTGCGTGGAGAACTCGCGGATCAAGGGGTAGGCGTAGACCGCCTTCACGAGCAGCGCCAGATCGTGAGCGCTGGACTCATTCTGTGGCGAAAGTCCGGTCGGATCGATGTAGCGGGTCTGAGTCATGCCCAGCAACTGGGCCTT
>JAJXUC010000117.1 GCA_021783435.1 Pseudomonadota bacterium
AGCGCAGCGACTGATCGAGGTAGATCGTGCCCGGCCCCGGCAGGCGCGTGCCGACCACGGCGCCGACCAGCGCGGCCAGCCACATGCCGTTGGCCACCAGGCCGTGGAACAGGGCGTCGCGCGCGTAGTCTTCGTCCGCCACGGCCGGGTTGAGATCCCCGGAGATGGCCGCGAAGGCCATCGCATCGTCGTGCGTGAAGCGGCGTTGCAGGCAGGCGCTCTGGCCGATCTTGAGTGCGCTGAAAGGGACGCTTTCGATGCTGGCCGGGGTGGGATCGTTCATTGCGGGTGCCTGTGTGGCGCGGGTTGCGGGGATGGCGCGGACCGGCCGGGGGATTCAACGCTGCAGCACGTACTGCCCAGGCGCGTCGGCGATGGGCGGGTAGCCCTGTTGCGCGGCGCCCAGAGTCGGCGGCGCGGTCATCCCGCTGCCGTGCGCCGCGAGCCAGGCATGCCAGCGCGGCCACCAGGAACCTTGCTCAAGCTCGGCCTGGGCCAGCCACTGCTCGGGCGCCTGGAACGGGGCGTCGTGCGCGTGCCGGGCCCAGTGGTATTGCCGGTGCGGATGGCCCGGCTCGCTGACGATGCCGGCGTTGTGGCCGCCGCTGGTGAGCACGAAGGTCACCTCGCTGTCGGCCAGCAGATGGATCTTGTACACCGAACGCCAGGGGGCGACGTGGTCGTTCTCGGTGCCGACGACGAACCAGGGCAGGTTCACGTTCTCGACGGTCACGGCATGTCCGTCGACTTTCCAGCGCCCTTCGGCCAGGTCGTTGTTGAGGAACAGTCTGCGCAGATATTCGCTGTGCATGCGGTAGGGCATGCGCGTGGCGTCGGCATTCCAGGCCATGAGATCGTTCAGCGGCCGGCGCTGGCCGAGGAGATAGTCGCGGGTGATGCGCGACCAGATCAGATCGTAGGAGCGCAGCATCTGGAAGGCGCCCGCCATCTGCGTAGTATCCAGATAGCCTTGCGCCCACATCAGGTCCTCCAGGAAGCTCACCTGGCTTTCGTCGATGAACAGGCTGAGCTCTCCGGGCTCGGTGAAGTCGGTCTGCGCCGCGAACAGCGAGACGGTGGCCAGAATGTGCTCGCCCCGCGAGGCCAGGTGCGCCGCGGCGATCGCCAGCAGAGTGCCCCCCAGGCAGTAGCCCGTGGCATGCACCTTGCGGCCCGGCACGATGGCCCGCACCGCGTCGAGCGCGGCGAGCACGCCGAGTTTGAGGTAGTCGTCCATGCCCATGTCGCGGTCTTCCGTGCCCGGGTTTTTCCAGGACAGCATGAACACGGTATGGCCCTGCTCGACCAGATACTTGACCAAGGAGTTGTGGGGCGACAGGTCCAGGATGTAGTACTTCATGATCCACGCCGGAACGATCAGCACGGGTTCGGCATGCACCTGGGGGGTGGTGGGGCTGTACTGGATCAGTTCGATCAGGCGGTTGCGCAGCACGACCTTGCCGGGTGTGGCGGCCACGGCCCGCCCGGGCGTGAAGGCCTCGGTTCCGGCGGGCGGCTGACCGGTCGCCGCGCGCTGCTGATCCCCCATCCAGACCATGGCGCCCGCCAACAGATTCATGCCGCCGGTGGCCAGCGTCGCGTCGAGCACCTCGGGATTGGTGAACGGCGAATTGCTGGGCGAGAACATGTCCAGCCATTGACGCGCCGCGAACGACACCACCTGCTCGTGATGCCGCGACACGCCGCGCACGCCGGTGGTGGCTTCGCGCCACCAGTCTTCCTGCAGCAGGAAAGCCTGCTGCAGGACATTGAAGGGGAAGCGTTGCCAGCCTGGGTCGGCGAAGCGCCTGTCGTTCGGCCTGGCCTCGATGCAACAGGGGGAATCGTCTTGGCCGGGGCGGTGCGCCATGGCGTGCGCGAGGTAGCCGGCGTAGGCTGCTGCGGCCCGCATGCCGTGGTTGACAAGATCCAGGCGCTTGCCGGGAGATGTCGCCAGATGGGCCCACCAGTCGGCCGCGGCCAAGCCCAGTGAGGTCGGCGACAGGCCCAGGGTGCGCCGCGCCTGCATGGCGTGGGCCGTGCGATCGAGCAGCTCGGCGAGTCCCGCATCGGGCCGGGGCGGCGGCGCCAGAGCTGGCGTTGGCATGGCCTGCCGGTGGGCGGCGGGCGGTGGCGTGGCCCCGCCTGATGCAACCACGGCAAGCTGTGCCGCCGCTGAACGGCGCGCACGTGCGGGACTGCGCTCGGTGCTGGTTTTCATTCCATTCTCCGGGAGCCAAGTCAATCTTGTAATGCTGCGACGCCACAAATGGTTTGACGCATATCAAGTGTGCCAGCACGCGCGCTCGCACACGCGATCCCCGCCGCAGGAATCGGGCGACGCATGAGCATTGCACAATAGCGTGTTATTGCGACACAACCAAGGATGGATTCATGCGAGTCACCGTCATCGGCGCCGGTTACGTGGGCCTGGTCACCGCGGCCTGCTTTGCCGAAGTGGGCAACACCGTCACCTGCGTCGAACGCGACGCAGGGCGCCTGCGGGCGCTGGACAAGGCCCAGGTTCCCTTCTACGAGCCTGGGCTGAGCGATCTCGTCGCGCGCAACATCGAGGTCGGACGTCTGCACTTCGTGCCCAGCATCGCCCAGGGTTTGGGCACGGCCCAGGTGTGTTTCATCGCCGTGGGCACGCCGCCCCTGCCAAGCGGCCAGGCCGACATGAGCCAGGTGCGCGGCGCGGCGGCCGAGATCGGCCAGCATGTCAGCGGCCCCCTCGTGGTGGTGCAGAAATCCACCGCGCCGGTGGGCACGGTGGAGATGGTGCAGAACATCATCGACGCCGAAATGGCCAAGCGCGGCGTGCGGCATTGGGTCAGCGTGGTGAGCAATCCGGAATTCCTGAAGGAGGGTTCGGCCATCGAAGACTTCACCCGTGGCGACCGCATCGTGCTGGGCAGCAGCGACGACAAAGCCATCGCCGTCATGCGCGAGCTGTACCGGCCGTTCAACCGCAACCACGAAAAGATCATGGTGATGAAACCGGCGAGTTCCGAGCTCACCAAGTACGCGGCCAACACCATGCTGGCCACGCGCATCTCGTTCATGAACGAACTCGCGCGCCTCGCCGAAGCCGTGGGCGCCGACATCGAGCAGGTGCGCCTGGGCATGGGCGTGGACCATCGCATCGGCAGCCATTTCCTCTATGCCGGCGCGGGTTATGGCGGTTCGTGTTTCCCGAAGGACGTCAAGGCGCTGGCCTTCATGGCGCGCGAGGCGGGCATGCATGCCGAACTGGCCGAGGCGGTGGACGCCGTCAACCAGCGCCAGAAGCAGCGCCTGTTCGAGAAAATCGCGGCCCACTTCGCCGCCAGCGGCCTCAAGGGCCGCACCTTCGCGGTGTGGGGACTGGCCTTCAAGCCGAACACGGACGACATGCGCGACGCGCCGAGCATCGACCTCATCGAAGCCTTGCTGGGCGCCGGCGCCCGCGTCCAGGCGTTCGATCCGGTGGCGATGGACTCCGCCCGCAAGCTGTGGGGCGAGCGCGCCGGCCTGACGCTGAGCAAGGATGCGGCATCGGCCTTGCAGGGTGCCGACGCCCTCGCCGTGGTGACCGAGTGGCACGCCTTCCGTTCGCCTGACTTCGACCAACTCGCGCTTCAACTCAAGGCCAAGGCGGTGTTCGACGGCCGCAACCTCTGGGATCCGCAGACCGTGCGCTCGGCGGGCCTGGCGTACTACGGCATCGGCCGCGGCTGAGGGCCGCGCTCAGCCTTGGTGCGGATACGTGCCGGGGCCGTGGGGAGCCGCGGCGAACGCGGGCAATTGCTCGGCTTGCGCGGAAAACGCGCGCAGCAGCGGGTAGTTCGCGGCATCGACGACATCGGGAATCATCCTCTGCGTGAACTGCCACGCCACCGCGGCGCTTACCCCAGCCTGGTTGATGGCGTCGCCGCTGGCCGCGAGAGGGCGGCGGGAGAATGCGGCCTCGAGTCCGTCGTAGGCCGCCAGGAGCTGGCTCGTCACGCGCTCGATCCAGGGCGCGTGCTGTTTCTCGGCCGGGCGCAGATTGCGCTCGTACACGATCTGCACGCTTTTCTCGCACGCCGCCAGAGTCAGGCCGATGATGTGCAAGGCATGCTGGCGGTGTGGGATGACGCCTGGCATCAGGGTTCTGCGCGGGCTGGCCAGGGCTTCGGCGTACTCCAGGATCAGGGTCGAGTCCATCAGCACCTCGCCGTCGTCGCAAATCAGCGTGGGCGCCTTGACCACCGGATTGATCCGGCGGAAATCCTCGAAGGTGCGGAACACGGACAGCGGCCGATGCTCGAACGGCAGGCCGAGTAGTTGGAACGAAATCGCGACGCGGCGTACGTAGGGCGAGTCAAGCATGCCGATGAGTTGCATCGTTCTTTCCTTGGGGCATGGTGAATGGGCGATACGAAGCATTGCATCGTATCGCCCAGGGCGCAACCACGATCATGCACCATGCCGCCGACGGCGGTGGGTCAGGACGCGTAGAGCAGGACGGCGAAGAAGTGGCAGACGGTGCCAGCCAGCACGAACAGATGCCAGATGAAGTGGCCGTAGCGGACCTTCTCGTCCAGCACGAAAAACACCACCCCCAGCGTGTAGGCCACGCCGCCCGCCAGCAGCAGGATCAGGCCGGCGGCGGGCATGTGCATCCAGAGCGGACGAATCGCGATCAGCGCGACCCAGCCCATCGCCAGGTAGAGCACCGTGGACAGACGGGGAAAGCGTGTGCCCCCCATCAGCTTGAAGATCAGCCCGGCCAGGGCGAGTGCCCAGACCAGGCCCAGCAGGGTCCAGCCCCAGCTGCCGCGCAGAACGCCCAGGGTGAACGGCGTGTAGGTTCCGGCGATGAACAGGTAGATGGCCACATGATCGAAGACCTGCAGCACGTCCTTGACCCGCTTTTGCGGCAGGGCGTGGTAGAGCGTGGATGCCAGGTAGAGCAGGATGGCGCTGCCACCGAAGATGGCGGCGCCGACGATGGCCGAAGCGCTTCCCGTGCGGGCCGATTCCACGATGAGAACCGGCATCCCCGCGATGGCCAGCGCCAGACCCAGGCCGTGGCTGATGCTGTTGGCGATTTCCTCGCCGAGGGTTTGTGGCCGCAAGGCCTCGAGCGTGTTCTGCCGAGCATTCATGAGATGAATGGTAGCCCGCCACGCGTCATGACGCCGAAATCCGACCGTCTCGTGCGGGTGGAGCGTCGTTGACGATGTCGCGGGTCGGGGAAGAGTGTCTCCTCCCTGACGCGGGGAGGGAGTTTGGGGGGCTTCGTGCGCCCCTTGGATCGGCTCCCTGCGCCAGTGCGTGCTCGATGGGTTTTACAGCGCGTCCTGATGGATTTCGAGCTGGATTGTTTCCGAGCTGACGAAGATCGGCTCGACCACTGCATTGGCGCCGCGCAAGCCTTGCAGGCGCAGGACATTGACGTCCTGCAAAACGGTTCCCCTCGTCAACAGGGTGAGGCCGGAGGTGTTGAGCAAGTCGCGCGTGAGACGCATGCCGGGCAGCAACTGCCCGATGGTCCTGGGGATTTCCGTGGGCTCCTGGATTCCGGCCGCCGCACGGGCCCGGGCCTCGATCATTTCCAGGAAGTTGTCGACGACCTTGGGATCGAATTGGCCGCCGCGCTGTTTCATGAGGTGGGCCAGAATCTGCTCCTCTTCGAACCGCACGGGGGCGTCCTGGGGCTTGTTCATCATCTCGTCGTAGGTGTCGCAAACGGCCAGGATGCGGGCTCCGATCGGGATGTCGTCGTGGCGGAGATGGTTGGGGAAGCCGGAGCCGTCCCAGCGCTCGTGGTGAGCCATGATGGCGGGCGCCGCCTGCTTGTACCAGTGCACGGTCTTGAGCTGCGCCGAACCCAGCTCGGGGTGGAGCAGGATGAGGTTGCGTTCGGTCTCGGTCAGCTCGGCCCAGGGCGTGTAAAGCTTGTCCCGCGGCATGCCCAGCATGCCGATGTCGTGAAACAGCGCGGCGTTGCGCAGGTTCTGGTGGGCGATTTCCGGAACATGCAGGTGGGCGGCCAGATCGTCCACGAGCCTGGCGACCCGGCGGCCATGCCCGCCCAGATGGGGATTGAAAATGTCGACCAGACTGCACAACAGGGTTTCGAGTTCCCCGCTGGCCTGCTGCAGTTCCGCGCGCAGACCGGCATTGCGATCGTTCAGCGCCTTGAGTTCCTGAGACAGACGGTTGGCGACGCTCACGATACCGCTGCCTGAGGAGCCGGTATCAGACGTCCGTCCGCTCATCGTGATCGGTTTCCAGAGACAATTCCATGCGGCCTATTCTGACGACATTTTGCAGGCTTGTCACCACGGGGTGCCGAGCCGATGATGTCAACATCCGCATGCGCGTACGGCCGATGCCTGGTGTATGCGGGCTTTGTGTCGCCGGCATGGCGCGGCGGGGCCGTTTAATCCGCGGGCACTCCAGCCCGCGGCTTCAGGCGAGGAAACATGGCAGTCCGAGACATTCTGAAAATGGGCGATGCGCGCCTGCTGCGCGTGGCCAAGCCCGTGTCCGCGTTCGACACGCCCGAACTCCATGCCCTGGTCGCGGACCTGATGGACACCATGAAGGCCGCCGACGGCGCCGGACTGGCGGCGCCGCAGATCGGCGTGGATCTGGCGGTGGTGATCTTCGGCTTCGCGCACAACGCGCGTTATCCCGATGCGCCCGAGGTGCCGTTCACGGTGCTGGTGAATCCGCAGATCGAGCCCTTGTCCGACGCCATGGAGGATGGTTGGGAAGGATGCCTGTCGGTGCCCGGGTTGCGCGGCGTGGTGCCGCGCTTCGCGCATATCCGCTACCGGGGTTTCGACGCCTGCGGCGCGCCGATCGACCGCAGCGTGCGTGGATTCCATGCTCGCGTGGTGCAGCACGAGTGCGACCACCTCATCGGCAAGCTCTACCCGATGCGTATGCGCGACTTCACCCGTTTCGGCTTCCTCGACACGCTGGACGTGCCGAACCTGCCGCCCGATTGAGGCTGGCATGGAGCGGCGAGGGATTTTTTCGCGGCGACGGAATAAACCGCCGCGCCGGCCGTCCATGCAGGTGTTACCAACGCCACTTTGGAGTCTTGCGATGAACGTGCTGCAATCCCTGTCTGTTCCGCGCCTTGCCGCGTCCGCCCTGGTCCTGTCGGCCGGGATGGCCTGGGGCACGGCGTATGCCGAAGCGCCAGCCGATGCCGCCAAGGCGCATATCGAGGCGGTCGCCGCCGGTCAGGTGGATGCCATCACCGCCGCTTACGGGGCCGATGCCGTGCTGGAATGGGTGGGCGGTCCGCTGGACGGGCGCTACGCCACGATGGACGCCATCAAGGCCACCTGGACCAAGTTCGCCAAGGCCAATGGGCCGCTGAAGGCCGACATCGAGCACATGCAGGAAGCCGCCAACCCCAAGGGGGCCACCGTCACGGCCGATGTGGTGTTCAAAGGCAAGAACACCGTCCCCGTGCGCTATGTGCTGACCTACCGCGACGGCAAGCTGGTCGATGAAATCTGGCAGATCGACCCCAAGCTCGCGGCCAAGCCCGCTGCGTACTGACCGCACTGCAAAGGCTTCTGGACCGCTCCGGAATGCGAATCCGCCCGCGCCCCGGCCATGCTTGACCGCCATCTTCTGCTGACCGAGCAGATTCCGCATCTGCGGCGCTATGCGCGGGTCCTGCATGGCGGCCGCATGGCCGACGCCGACGATCTGGTGCAGGACACCCTGGAGCGCGCTTTCGGCAAATGGGGCCTGTGGCGCGGGGTGGGCAGCGTGCGGCCCTGGCTGTTTTCCATCATGCACAATCTTTTCGTCGATCAGTGCGCGCTGCGTGGCGCACAGGCCGCCGAGTCGCTGGACGACGTGCCCGAGCCCATCCATCCTCCCAACCAGGAACTGCGGTTGGAGGCGCTGGAGATGCTCGGCGCGCTGCAGCGCCTGCCGGTGTCGCTGCGCGAAGTCCTGCTGCTGGTGAGCGTGGAAGGGTTGAGCTACGCCGGCGCGGCCAAGGCTCTGGGCGTGCCCATCGGCACGGTGATGTCGCGCCTGTCGCGTGCCCGCACCCAGCTGCGTGAACTGACCTCCGGCGAGCCGGCCGGGCCGCGCCAGTCCTTGCGCGTGATCGAAGGTCAAAGGAGCTTGCGATGAACCCGGTCCGCCCCGACCGCGACACCCTCATGGCCTATGTGGACGGCCAGCTTGCGCCGGCGCGCCGCGCCGAGGTCGAGCGCTGGGCCGCGCAGGATGCGGCGTTCGCCGCCGAAATCGCGGCCCTGCAGGGCCAGAACCAGGCCTTGCGCAACGCGCTCGACCCTTTGCTCGACGAACCCGTTCCCGCACGCCTGCTGCTGCAGCGGGAGCGGCCGGCGCGGTCCTGGGCGAGGGTGGCATCCATGGTCTTGTGGCTGGGCGCCAGCGCGCTTGCCGGCAGCCTGGCCACGCGCGCCATCATGCTCGGCCAGGAGAGCGTCGTGGCGCAGTCCCAGGGTGAGGGCACGATGAATTTCGTGCGCCAGGCCGAGCTGGCCTACGCGGTCTACACGCCCGATGTGCGCCGTCCGGTGGAGGTTCGCAACGGCGCCGATCTCACCACCTGGCTGTCGCGCCGCCTGCAGCGCCCGATCGTCGCGCCCGACGCACTGCCCGGCGGCCTGGTGCTCATGGGCGGGCGCCTGCTGCCCGGCATGCCGGGCAAGCCCGCGGCCCAGCTCATGTACCAGGACGCGCAGGGCAAGCGCATCACCGTGTTCCTGCGCGCCATGGCTCAGCCCACGGCGCAGACAGCGTTCCGCATCGTCGACCACCATGGCACCACCACCTTCTATTGGGTGGATCGCAACTGGGGTTACGCCCTTACCGGCGAGCTTTCCCGCGCCCAGATGCTCGATGCCGCGCGCGCCCTGTACCTGCGCTATGCGCCGGACCCGACGCACGAACCGGCGGGTGTCGAGGCGCCTGCGGCGGCGCAGCGCCACCTGTCCTGACGCGTGCCGGCGCGCGGCGCAGCGATCCCAGAAACCTGGATTCTTCTTGCGCGTTCACGCGCGCTCTTCACATTCACCGATTCCACCGATCATGCACAAAATCCAATCCATGTCTTCGCGCCTGATTCCCTCCCGTCGCCTGGCCTTGCAGGCCGGCATCGGCCTCGCGCTTGCAGGCTTCGTTCCTGCCGCGCTGGCGCAGACGCCGGCCGTGCTCAAGATCTATGGTCCCGGCGGCCCCGCGCCGGCGATGAAGGAGGCCGCGGCCGCGTTCGAGAAGGCCACCGGGGTCAAGGTGGACGTCACGGCCGGCCCCACACCCAAGTGGATCGACGCCGCCCGTGCCGATGCCGACCTCGTTTACTCCGGCTCCGAAACCATGATGAGCGACTTTGTCGCCGCGATGAACGGCCAGCTCGACAGCGCCGACGTTATTCCCCTCTACCTGCGCCCGCTGTCCATCCTGGTGCGTCCGGGCAACCCGCGCCATCTCCGCGGCTTCAAGGACCTGCTCAAGCCCGGCGTGAAAGTGCTGGTGGTCAACGGCGCCGGGCAGAACGGGGTGTGGGAAGACGCAGCGGGTCGCCTGGGCGACATCCACACCGTGCGCGCGTTGCGCAGGAACATCGTCGCCTACCCCGGCAACAGCGCACTGGCCCGCCAACTGTGGATCGATCAGCCCGACATCGACGCCTGGCTGATTTGGAACATCTGGCAGGTGTCCAACCCCACGCTCGCGGAGCAGGTGGCGGTGGAGGCGCCCTACCGCATCTACCGCGACACCGGCATTGCCCCCACCGTGCGCGGCAAGCAGCAGCCCGCGGCGCGGCAGTTCATCGACTTTCTGCAAGACAAGCAGGGCGCAGCCATCTTCAAGCGCTGGGGCTGGATGACGCAGGGTTCCTGAGCCCGGTCGTTCCATTCGGCGGCAGGCAGCGGGATGCCTGGCGACATTTCCGAGAACGCGGCAAAACCTCAATCCGGCATCAAGGGGACGAGTTCTGCCGTGTGAGCGCCCGGCCGGTCTGCAGACTGCGCCGCTGGGAGGATAAGAAAACATTCGGCGGCTGTGGGTTTGCCCGCGAACGATTGAACTCCGGGCGCTGGGCGGATTCTGAAGGGCGAGGGGATAGCGTCCCGCGTTTGCGCGCGTCCCAGCGCGAAGCAAGCGGGCTGGGTCTCATCGACTGGCTTCCAAGGAAAACGACAAGATGCAGGCATCTCACCACCATCTTCTCTTCTGGGCTGGCGTTGCCCTGCTGGCTGTGGCTTTGCTGTGTCTGACCGTGATGGACATGCTGGCCCGGTGGCTCGGCATTTTCGGCATGGGAGCGTGGTTGCTGCCGACCGTGGCGGGCGTCTATCTCATCATGCGCGTGCGCTGAACTGACGCGTGCGCGCGTCAAGACCGACAGTTTCCCGCCATGGGCACTGCATTCTTGCGCCAAGCTTAAGGTCCAGCACTTTATCCGCGGGTTTTGATCTCACCCACATAGACCTGTCAGCCTTGCGCCCGGCAGGTGGGCTCCTGCAGGCCTGTGCGGGAGCGACACACGGGGAGACGGCCATGAACCACACGCAGATGCCCGCTGGGGTCTTGCCGACCGCCGGTGGCGGGGACGTGCCAGCCAGACTGCTGGGCCTGGTGCGCGAAACCTATCTGGAATTGAACCGGCAGTCGGCGAAACCGGTGGCGGTGAACCTCGACACGGCGCTCGACCGCGACCTGGGCCTCGACAGCCTGGCGCGGGTGGAGTTGCTGATGCGCGTCGAACGTGCGTTCGGCCGACGCCTGCCCGAGGCGCTGCTTGCCCAGGCGCAAACCCCGCGTGATTTGCTGGCCGCCTTGCAGTCGGTCCCCAATCAGGCTGCGCCACCAGTCCGTGCCCGTTCGGCAACGCAAGATCCCGCCGACCGCCCGGTCCGCGCCACGACCCTGCTCGAGATGCTGGACTGGCATGTCCAGCGCCACCCCGACCGCATCCAACTGGTGCTGTTGTCCGACACGGGGGAAACCCCGTTCACCTATGCCGAACTGCTGCGCGGTGCACGCACGGTGGCGGCGCGGCTGCAGCAGCTGGGGGTGGCGCCGCAGCAGACCGTGGCCATCATGCTGCCGACCTGCGCCGATTACTTTTTCAGCTACTTCGGCATCCTGCTGGCCGGAGCGGTGCCGGTGCCGATTTATCCGCCCACGCGCTTGTCGCAAATCGAAGACCATGTGCGGCGCCATGCCCGCATTCTGGCCAATGCCCGCACCCAGGTGCTGATCACGGTGGCCGAGGCGATGCGCGTGGCGCATGTGCTCAAGGCCCTGGTTCCCGGCCTGCGCCAGGTCATCACGCCGCAGCAGGCGACGCAGGGCCTTCCGGCGTGGCGGCCGGTGCCGGCGCTGGCGGGTGACATCGCCTTCATCCAGTACACCTCCGGCAGCACCGGCGACCCGAAGGGCGTAGCGCTCACCCACGCCAATCTGCTGGCCAATATCCGTGCCATCGGCGACGTGTTGCAACTCACCGCCGACGACGTGTTCGTCAGCTGGTTGCCGCTGTACCACGACATGGGCCTGATCGGCGCCTGGCTGTGCAGCCTGTACACCGGCAACCGCCTGGTGGTGATGTCGCCGCTGGCGTTTTTGCTGCGCCCGCAGGACTGGCTGTGGGCCATCCACCGCCACCACGGCACCCACACCGCGGCACCCAATTTCGCCTACGAACTGTGCCTGCGCCATGTGCGCGCACAGGACATCGAGGGGCTCGATCTGAGCAGTCTGCGCGTCGCCGCCAACGGTGCCGAGCCGGTGAGCCCGGAAACCGTCACCCGCTTCGCCGAGCGCTTCGCCGCGTATGGCCTGCAGCCGCAGGCCATGACCCCGGTGTACGGCCTGGCCGAGTCCACCGTGGCGCTGCTGATTTCAAAGCCGGAACACATGCCGCAGGTGGACTTCGTCGACCGCGCCGTGTTCGAGCGCGAGCGCCGCGCCCAGCCCGCCGTCTACCACGACCCGCATGCCTTGCGCTTCGTGGCCTGCGGCCATCCGCTCCCCGGTCACCGCGTGCGCCTGGTGGACGCCGCCGGCGTCGAGGTACCCGATCGCGTCGAAGGACGGCTGGAATTCCAGGGCCCGTCGGCCACTGGCGGTTACTACCGCAGGCCCGAGGAGACCCGCAAGCTGATGCACGACGGCTGGCTCGACAGTGGCGACCGCGCTTACCGCGCCGAGGGCGAGATCTACATCACCGGGCGGGTGAAAGACATCATCATTCGCGGTGGCCGCAACCTCTACCCCCACGAGATCGAACAGGCCGTGGGCGAGCTGCCGGGCGTGCGCAAGGGCTGCGTGGTGGCCTTCGGCAGCGCCGATCCCATCAGCGGCACCGAGCGCCTGGTGCTGCTGGCCGAAACCCGCGAGAGCGGTCCGCAGGCGCGCGCGCGGCTGCGCGAGGCGGTGCAGCAGCGCGTCGTCGAGGTGCTGGGCGAACCGGCCGACACCGTGGTGCTGGCGCCGCCGCATACGGTGCGCAAAACATCCAGCGGCAAGCTGCGTCGCGCCGCCACGCGCGAGGTGTTCGAGCGTGGCGACATCGGCGCCCATGCGCGCCCGGTGTGGCGGCAGTTCGCCGGACTGGGCAGGAG
>JAJXUC010000236.1 GCA_021783435.1 Pseudomonadota bacterium
CCACCTTGCAGTTCGAGACGGCCGCCGAACAGTTTTTTCTCAATCGTGAAATAGGCCAAATGCAGGTTCTGGGTGCCGTAAATTTCCTGGACCGAGGTGTTGTTGCCGATCGCCTCGGACGCCAGGCTTTGGCCGTGGCGTTGGGTCACGGCGATGTGCACGCTCGTGGCATTCCAGCCCAGCATTTTGTGCAGGTCCAGATCGGCACCCAGGAACAGCTGGCCGGCATAGGCCGAACCCCGGCGGATCCCGCCGCTGGTGTTGGCCGCGGCCTCGCCGGTGTAGTTTGCCGAAAGAGTCAGCCCGTCGCCCACGGCGTATTGACCGGGCGTCGGATCAGCCGCGTGTGCCAGGCCTGTCACCAGTGCTAGCGCTGCTGCGCCGATTGTGGCGCGCGCCAGGTTCTTGCGATGGTTCATTGTGGTCTCCTCGTTGAAATGGGTCGCGTCGTCAGCCGACGCTCTTTTTGAACAGGCCCAGCAGCGCAGCACTGACCGCCGTACCAGCGGCGAGCGCGACCACATACAGGCCCAGATGGGTGACGGCGTTGGGGATGGGAAGGACGAACACGCCGCCGTGTGGCACCCGGAGCTGTGCACCTGCAACCATGGAGATTGCCCCGGCCACAGCCGAGCCGACCATGTTGGCAGGAATCACTCGCAGCGGGTCACGTGCGGCGTAGGGAATGGCGCCTTCTGTGATGAAGGACAGCCCGAGCAACGCCGTCGCCCCGCCCGCCTCACGTTCCTCAAGCGTGAATCGCCGTGGAAACAGCCAGGAGGCAAGCGCCACCGCAAGCGGTGGAGTCATGCCAGCGACCATGACGGCCGCCATCGGCGTGAAGACCTGGCTGGCAAGCAGGCCCGTGGCAAACGTATAGGCGGCCTTGTTCACCGGGCCACCCATGTCGAACGCCATCATGGCGCCCAGCAGCATGCCGAGCACGACAGCGCTGGCCCCCTGCATGCCCTTGAGCCACTCCGTGAGAAAGGCCAAGGCGTGCGCCACCGGGGTGCCCACCACGTAGATCATCAGCAAACCCGTGAGCAGGGTGCCCAGCAGCGGCAGGATGAGCACGGGCTTCAGGCCCTCGACGCTGCGGTGCAGGCGCAGGTGGCGATTGAACCAGTCGGTGCCGTAGCCGGCAATAAAGCCGGCGACGATGCCGCCAAGGAAGCCTGCCCCCAGATTGGCTGCAATCAGCCCGCCGATCATGCCTGGAGCGATGCCCGGACGGTCGGCGATTGAGTAGGCAATGTAACCAGCCAGCGCCGGCACGATGAGCACGAAGGCCGACTTGGCACCGATCTGGAACAGCGCATAAGCGAGTGTGCCGCTGTGCTGGTAGGCGTAGATGCCACCGAACGCAAATGCCAGGGCGATAAGTAATCCACCGGCCGTGATGAAGGGCAGCATGAACGACACCCCGGTCATCAGGTGTTTGTAGGGGCCGGTGCGCGCTTTGGCCGTGGCTGCCGGTTTGGAAGCAGCCGACGTGTCCCCCCGCGCTTGGCCCTGTTCCTGCACCTGCGCCTCTGCCAGGGCGCGCCGGATGAGGGCTTTGCCATCGTTGATGGCCGGTTTTGTGCTGCTCAAGAGCATGCGTTTGCCGGCGAAGCGGCCCAGCTCGACCTGCCGGTCAGCGGCAACGATGACGACATCGGCCGCAGCAATCTCGGCATCGGTGAGCGCGTCCTGGGCGCCGACGGAGCCCTGCGTTTCCACGCGCATCGCGATGCCGAGTTCCTTGGCGGCTTGTTGCAGCCCTTCGGCGGCCATGAAGGTGTGCGCGATGCCGGTTGGGCAGGACGTAATGGCCACGATGCGTTGAGGTTTCGGCGCCGGTGCATCGGCCGCAGGCGGTTGGCTGTGCAGTGCCTGCGCCAGCGCCGCGTGGGGATCGGCGAGGACCTGGTCAAGTCCGGTTGGGACGATGTGCAGCCCGGCAAACTTCGGATCTGCGGTGTTGACCGCACCCACGGCGAGCAGTGTGCCGCCGGAGGCCATTTGCGAGCGCACCAGCGGGTTGAGCACTCCCTCCGTTGTCGAGACTTCGATGTCGATTGCCGTGCCCTTGGCTGTGGCAGCGTGCCGCAGCGCCTCGGCGGCTAGCACGCCGGCGACCGTGCGGTCTGCGGCTGCGATGGATGCGAACAATGGACCCATGATGTGTCTCCTGTTTGAGGTGGGAGCAGCTTTAGTTCAGTCGTTCGATGGCCACATGGGCAGCATGGCTGCGCACTTGTGCGGCGTTACCGAGATTGGCGCCGATCTGGCCGAGCTTGGTGTGTGCGAAGGCCGTGGCCAAGCGCGCGACGTCTTCGACGGATGCTCCACTGTTGATGCCGGCAACGATGCCGGCGACCATGGCGTCGCCGGCGCCCACGGTGCTGGTGGGGCGCATCGCGGGGAGCCGTGCGTGCAGCGCCGCGTCACGCGTGACGAAGATGGCGCCTTCGCTGCCGAGCGAAACGGTGACCAGCTCCACGCCGCGAGCCAGCAGATCGCGTGCCGCCGAAATCAGGTCGGCGTGCGTCGGCAAGGGGCGTTCAGCCCAGGCCTCAAGTTCGGTGCGGTTGGGTTTGATGGCATGGGGCAGGGTCCCCGCTGCGGCCTGGAGCGCCGCAGCCAGCGGTGGGCCCGAGGTGTCGAGCACCACGCGCACCTGGCGCGCGGTGAGTTTGGCGATGCAATGGGCGTACGTATCGTCGGGGAAGTCGGCAGGCAGACTGCCGGCGAGTACGACGATGGTGCCGCTGCTGGCCAGCTCGAGTACCGCATCGAGTCCCCTCT
>JAJXUC010000118.1 GCA_021783435.1 Pseudomonadota bacterium
GCGCAGGCCGTTGCGCTTGACGTCCTCGAAGAAGTCCACCGCCGTGGGTTCGTGGTAGTTGTCGAAGCCGCTATCGGCCTTGAGCTTGGCCAGCACGCGCATGGGATCCTCGTCCATCCAGTCCGACAACAGCACCACGTGGTCACTGTCCGCCTGCACGGCGTGCCCGTGGGCCGGATCGATGATGATCGCGCCGTAAAGGCCGGTCTGCTCCTGCATGCCGGCGTGCGAGTGGTACCAGAAGGTTCCCGACTGCTGGACCTTAAAGCGATAGACGAAGGTCTGCCCGGGCTCGATGCCGGTGAAGCTCAAGCCCGGAACGCCGTCCATCTGGTAGGGCACGAGCATGCCGTGCCAATGAATCGCCGTCATGCGCGACATGCGGTTGGTGACACGAATGGTCACCGTGTCGCCTTCGCGCCAGCGCAGCGTGGGTCCCGGAAGCGAACCGTTGACCGTGGTGGCCATGCGCGCATGGCCGGTGAAGTTCACCGGGGTCTCGGCGATCACCAGGTCGAATTCGGTGCCGCGAAGCTCCGGGGCGCTGCCCGTGTGCGTGGCCTCGGGCCGGCCCTGGGCATGGGCAGCCAGCGTGGGCAAGCCGAACAGCACGCCGCCGGCAGCCAGGCCCTGGACGAAGCGGCGCCGGGCGATTCCAGCCCCACGGAGCGCATCTGGGAATGAGCGTTGCATGGATTCCTCGGTTTTTGAAGGAATTCGCCGCGTGGCAACGGCGTGCCGCGCGGACCGTTGTGGAGTGGATGATGTCCACCCTCAGCAACGCATGCTAAAAACGCCATACTTGCCGGAGCATGACCGAGAGATGACAGTTTTGTCATCTGCGGCGCCACGGATGTCATCCCGCTTGGATCAAGTCGACGGAGGTCTTGCCACGACGATCGCCGGCGGCAGGCACAAGCCCGAATCCTTGCAGGCTTGCACGCGCACCCGCACCTGCACGGCGCGCAAGTCGGTCAGCCGCGGCAGATCGATCCTCGCCCCGTTCTCGTAGACCAGGATGGTTTTCCCTGCGACGCGCATGCCGATGTCCTGCCCCGGCGGATAGCGCGGAGTGATCGGCAGTGCACCCCCTGCGCGAAAGACCGTCACGCTGGCCGGAATCAAGTACGGAGTGGACGGCGGATTGGAATACACGTGCCATCCTCGCGCGATGTCCAGCGTCACCACGGCCCCAGCTGGCGTCGAGGTCACGCGGGCGCCCACTTCGTCCGCCGAGTCGCGCGGTGCGTCGGCGTAGGCGGACACGATCGAGGTGGGCAGTCCGTGCAGGCGGCCGATCAACGTGTCGGCGGTGAACAGGCCGGAGAAATGGCCGACCTCCCGGCCCTGGCCGTCGAGCACCGCCAGGAACGGCAGCCCTGCTCCGCCATAGCGTGTGAGCAGTTGTTGCAACGCGGGGTCCGGACGGGTCAGGTCGGCCTGAAGCGCGACCGCGCCGGATTCACGCACCGCCTTCAACACCGCGGGGTCGCGGTAGACCGTGCGTTCCATGATCCTGCAGTTCAGGCACCATGCCGCGGTGAACTCGACCAGCGCCGGCCGGTGCAGCTCGGAGATCTGCGCCACGGCGTCGGCGCGAAGCGGTTGCCACGGCATGCCCTGCCCCTCCAAGGGCCAGACCCCTGAGCCGAAGTAGGCGAGCACGAGCGCCGGCACCGCCGCGAGCGCCGCCGCCCACCGGCTGCGCCGGTCGCGGGTACGCATCGCGACGAACAGGACCCACACCGCCAGCGCGGCGAGCCAAGCCAGCCATAGCGCATTGCCAAGCCATCCCGGCAACAGGCTTTGCGCGAAGAACAGCGCGGCCGCGAGCAGCAGCCAGCCGAAACTGTGCCGAACCACCTCGGTCCATGCACCGGCCCGCGGCAGGCGCTGCAACCATGAAGGGCGAAGCAACAGCAGCACGTACGGCAGGGCCATGCCCAGTCCGATGGCGACGAACAGGGTGACGATGTCGATCGTCGGCCGCGTCAGCGCGAACACCAGCACGCCGCCCAGCAGCGGTCCGGTGCACGGCGTCGACAGGATGCCCCCGGCCATGCCGGATGCAAAGGGCTCGAAATACCGTGCGCCTCCCAGCTGGGCAAGGCCACCGGGGATCGGTAGCGAGCGCCCGCTGAAGCTGGCCGCCGCGAGCAGGGCAAGCATCAGGACCAGCCCCGCGAGCACCCAACGCGACTGGAACAGCACGCCCCATTGCAGGTGTGCAAGCGCCGTAAGCAGCCCCAGGGCCGCGAAAAACGAAACTGAACCCAAGGTGAACAAGGTCGCCGACAGGGCCCGCGAGCCAGCCGCATCGCCCGCCTCGCGCAGGATGGTTCGCACCTTGATGGGCACTGCCGCAAGCACGCACGGCGTGAGGTTGAGCAGCGCGCCGGCGGCCATCGCCAGGCCGGCTTCGATCCAGAAGGAAGTGTTCATGGTCATGCTCACGCCGGGCGCGCCAGCTCGTCGCGGATCAGGTCATCCAGCGTGGCGAAATCCGGACGCCCGAGAATGCGCTTGACCACATGGCCCTGCTTATCCACGAGAAAGGTCGTGGGAGTCATGCGCACGTCATAGAACGCCCTCGCGACCTGACCACCCTTGTCCAGGGCAACCTGGAAGGGCAGATGCCGCGTTCGGCTGTAGTCCGCCACGTAGTGGGCGGGGTCGTAGCTCATCGCCACGGCGATGAAATCGAAGTCCTTGCTGCGGAAGCGCTGGTAGGTCTGGATCATCTGCGGCATCTCCGCAATGCACGTGGCGCAACTCGTGGCCCAGAAGTCCACCACGTAGACCTTGCCGCGCAGGTCGCGCGTACTCAGCGTACGCCCTGAAAGCAGGGAAAACGTCGCGCGCGGTGCACGAGGGCTGTCGGTGATGAAAAAGTAGGACGCTGCCGCAGCCATGGCCACCACCATGGCGCCGGCAGCCGCCCAGCGAATTGGGATACGCATGGAAACACCTCCATCGGTTATCGTCCGGGAGCCGGCGGGCGTGGAGCTCCCCCGGTACCTAGCCATCGGCAATCGGGATGGGCACAAGGGCCCAACGCCGTGTTCGGGAAACGCCGATTCAGGCCCTGGGGGGACGATAGAGCGCGTCGATGCGCTCCGCCAGCAGCCAACGTACAGGGCGTGGGCGCAAGCTCCCGTCCCCCCTCGGGACGACCAGAGGCATCGGGGCGGGGGCGGCGCCCAGCGTGAGGGTGCCGGCTACGTGGCACGCGTGCTGTACCACGCCAGGCGCGGCGACCATCGAGGCATGAGTACCCACGCGCGTGACGGCCTGGAACCGCACGGGCTGCGCGGTGCCTGGCACGAACGCTCCCGCACCCGGCACGGCGTTCGCTCGCGGGCAGGCATGTCCGGTCAGGGCAGCCACCGCCAGCGCGCCGCCGCCACTCGTCGACAGCGCGACGAGCACGAGGGCCAGCAGGAAGTCACGCAGCAGTTTCATGGGATCAAGACGAAGCGCGCTGGAATTCTATCCAAGCCCGGCGCGGGAACGAAGGCACCATGACAGCGTTACATCCTGGAATCGTCCTGCACGGAGTGCAGCCCCTCCGGAGTGGAACCGTCGGGTTTGCGGCTTGTCAGCTCGATACGCCATTGGCGCAGTTCATCGCGCAAGGCCTCGACATCGGAATGCAAGGCGTGCCGGGCGCGCTTTTCCGCCTGGCCGACGAACAGCGCCGCGAGTCCGCCCGTGATCAGCGAGAACACGGCGTAGCCGACCACCACGTCGAGCGCGGCCAGGACCTTGGCTGCCGCACTGGTCGGTACGATGTCGCCATAGCCGACGGTGGCCGCCGTCGTGAAGGCTAGCCATACGCCTTGTCCATAGCTGTGCACGGTGGGTTCGATGCGGTAAAAGCCCACCGCCGCCAGCAGCACGGCACCCACACCCAGCGACGTGGCAAAGGGGATCACGCTTCGCGAGAATGCGGCGCGCACATGCCCGAGCAGCCAGGCAAACACCAGGGCGATGTAGATCAGGTGCAGCAGATGCGCGACCGGCAAGGCATGAAGCCTCGCGCCCCACTGCACTGGGCTCGACGATGCGACGATGACGAGCTTGAGCCAGTTGGCCCGCAGGTAGCGCGTGTGCTTGCGGCACTGGGCCAGCATGCACGCCATCTCCAGCGCGAAGGCGGCGAGGATGAAGCCATCGATGCGCGGCCCCCAGAGCGCGAGGGCGGCGCTGCGCTGAAGGTCTTCCAGGTAGAACGAGGCCATGGCCGGCAACGCGATGCCGGCCATCCACGGGGCCGTCGTGCGCCCCAGCGCGCGCGCCGCCCTTCTCTCCCCGGCAGGCACCGTGTTGAAGCCGATCCACGAGCGCCGGGCTTTCACGGTATCCAGGGGCAAGCTATGCCGCTTGACCGTTGTTGCCATGACGGCGGGCCCGCCTCGCAGGAGCCGTGGCCCTGGCCTCGGTAGCCCCCGCCGTTACGGTCGGGCCGAAAAACGCCGCGAAGCTGCGCTCCTGAAGCGTGTCCCGGGCCACGCGCCACGTCCGGATCGCCTCGCTGACCTGCCTCATTGCCGCGCGCTCGGCGCTCAGCCAGGGATGCTCGGGCGGGAGTGCCCGGCGCTGCTGGCGCAGTTCCCGCGCCCACGGCTCGAGCCAGGCAATCCATGGCAGGAATCGCGCGGACAGCCCGTAGCGACTCGTGCGCATCGGATGCAGGCGTTGCATGACTTCGCTGCTCCTCGCGGCGCAAACGTTCTCCAAGGACATCGAACAGCTGTCGTGCTGCGCCGCATAGGCGCCCGCATGACTCAATTCCGTGACGGCGGGTCGATGATCGGACAGGCGATCGGGCTGTCGGGCCAATAGCACGGATGCGGTTTCAGGGAGAGGACATCACCCGACAAGTCACCAAGGGTAGTGGTGCGCAGGGTCGGCAGTCGGAAACACATTCCAACGGTGGTGAGCATGCCGAGACCCGTGGTATGCAACGCAGAGGGGTGGCACTGTCGTCTTGGTCGGCAACCAAGACTAGCAGGGTCAAGCTCTCGGATCCCCAGCGTCATGGCAGGCACGCTCCCGTCACCCCTGATCGGGCTCTGTGATCACCGCGGTACCGCGGGTCGGAACACCCCGCTTCCGCTCAGCAGTTGCAGCGCCACCGTTTGTTGGGCGGTCTGCTGCTCGTTGGCCAGCAGCGCCAGTCGCTCGTCGAGCCAAGCGCGGCGCTGCGACTGCGCCTGCGGCAAGGTCATGTCACCTCGGCGCAGCGAGGCGTCCGCGGCGAGTGCGGCGGCCTGCAACGGCGCAAGAGCCGCTTGCAAGGACAGGTGCTGAGCGCGCAGCAGGGAAATGTCCACCTGCAACTGCTCGACCTGCGCGCGAGCTTGCCTCCATCGAAGCAGGTACTCGTCGTAGAGCGCCGCGCGTGTGGCCCGTTGTACCGCGATGGCGCCGCGGCTACCGTTGAGCAGCGGCAGGCTGAAGGTGACGCCGAAGCCCAGCGTGTTGACGTTCGAGGTGTCGCGGGCGCGGGAAATGCCGATGCCCACGGAAGGAAATTGCGACAGCACGGCCTCGCGCAGGCGCTTCTCCTGGCTGGCATAGCCCGCGCGCAAGGCCAGCAGATCGGGGCGGATGCTGGTGAGCCGGGGCAGGTTGCGCCTGGCGTCCGCGACGGCGATCGGGTCGTAATGCGGCAGGCCCGAAAGACGCAGCGGCGTGGTGGGGCGCAGGCCCAGCAAGGCGTTCAGCGCGGCCAGCGTAGCCGCATGCTTGCGCGCGTCGGAGTCGAGCAGGCCGCGCAGCGACTGGACGTCCACGAGGTCGGCGTCCGCGGTCGTGCGTGGTTCGATGCCGGCTGCCTGCGCTGCCCGATCGCGATGCAGTCTCCGCAGCGCGTCGCCGAGCTGTTCGCCTAGCAAGGCGTCGCGTTCGCGCAGCGCCACCAGTTCGATGTAGTCGTGCTCTGCCGCGGCAGCTGTCTGCCACTCCTGCCACAGCACCTGCAGATCAACCTGCCGCAGGTGCGCACGCGCCGCGGACACCGCGGCGCCATGCGTGATGAGGCTGCCGAGATCAAACTGCAGTCCCAGCTTGTAAGCTGTGCTGCTAGCCCCGCTGGCCCCTCCTTGCGGAACCTCGCGCGATGCGCTGAACGTCGGGTCCGGCAGCAAACCGGCGGCAAAGGCTTGCGCCCGAGTGATGCCTGCGCGGGCTCGCTGGGCTCGCAGGCGTGGATCGTTGAGGACCGCTAGAGCCGCGACGCCCTGCAGGGTCAGGGGGGCATCGAGGTCGATGTGCTGCGAGGCCAGTGCCGGCAGCGCAAGGGTCCGGGAATCCACGCGCAGCCGCGCTGGTTGCGGCCAGCTGACGGCTTCGGGAAGGGGTCTGGGCGCGTAGCTGGCACAAGCGGCCAGCCCGGCGCACAGCGCCAGCGGGACGATGGCACGCAGCGGCCGCGGCGCAAGTCGCGGGCTCATGCCGAGCCCCCACCCGACGTCTGGCGCGCCGACTGCTTGCGCCGCCAGTGCAGGTACAGCGCCGGGATCAGGTTGGTCGAGCGCAGCGCGCTCCACAGCAGTCCGCCCAGGATCACCACCGCCAATCCCTGCTCGGGCGCCGCGCCTTCGCCCAGGCCCAGCGCGGTGGGCAACATGCCCAGCATCGCCGTCGCCGCGGTCAGCACGATCGGACGGAAGCGCACCTGGATGGCTTCGCGTACCGCTTCCTCCAGTGGCATGCCGGCGTTCTCGTTCGCACGCGCCCGGTCAAGTAGCACGATGGAGTGGCGCAGTCCGATGCCTACGAGCGTGAGAAAGCCGACCATGCCGGTGGCGTTCAGGCCCACGCCGCTGAGCACCAGCGCTATGGTGCCTCCAGTCAGCGCAAGTGGAATCTCCAGCAGGAGGATGCCGGGGATCAGCAGCCCGTCGAATTGCAGCAGCAGGATGCCCACCATGATGGCGAAGGCCGCCAGGGTGGCGACAAGCAGGCCCAGTCCGGCTTGCTCCAGCTGCGCGGCGAGACCGCCGAAGGCGATGCGGTAGCCGGCCGGCAGCTTCAGGCCGCGCAATGCCTCGCGCGCCTGGGCCTCGGTACTGCCAAGCGGCCCCGTGGGCGTGGCCAGGATGTCCAGTGCACGGGCTCCCGCGATATGGCGAATCTGGTTGGGCGTCGGCACGAGCCGCAGGCGCGCCAGTTGGCCCAGCGGGGTCCATGCACCTTCCCCGTCGCGGATCGGCAGCGCCTCGAGCTCGCGAACCGTGCGCTGCGGCGCGTCGGCCAGGCGCAGGTAGAGGGGAAGGGGCACGTTGCCATCGGGCACCCGGCTGATGACCTCGCCACCAATCAGAGGGTCGAGCTGACGGTACAGGGAGTTCGGAGTCAGCCCATGCATGGCCAGGGCTGCTGCACGGGGGTCGATGCTCAGCTGCGTGACCGGGTAGCCGTCATTGTCGAACACGTCGGCCAGCGCCGGGACGTGGCGCAGGCGCGCCGTGATCTGCTCGGCGATGGCCCGCAGTTCGGGCACCTGGGAACCGAACACATGGATCACGAAGGGCTGCGGCAGGCCGGACAGGCTCTCGCCCAGGCGTTCGATGGTCGGCGTGTCGACCGCCAATTGCACCCCCGGCATGCTGGACTCGCGCTGGATGCGCTGCCCGATGGCGTCGAGCGCGTTGACGCTCACCCCAGGCTTGAGCGCGACCTGGATCTCGCCGGCATAGGCCGGCTCGGTGTAGGTCGTCGAGGCGGACGAGCCGATGCGCGCGTAGACATGCGCCACTGCGGGGTCGCGCAGCAGGCGCTGCGAGATGTGGCGCACCGCCACGCGGGTGTCGAGTAGCGAGGCACCCGGCGGCAGCGTGAAGGATTCCAGCAGCGCGCCTTCGTTGGGCAGGGGCAGAAAATTGATCGGCACAAGCACCAGACCCAGCAGGCTGAGCAGCAGCACGGCGAAAGTCAGCGCCAGGCTCGTGCGTGGAGCGCGGGCCACCCAGTCGAACAGATGCTCGTTGGCGCGCTGCAGCCACTGCATCAGGCGCCGGCCGCTGCCGGCTCCACCGCCAGCGCGAGCGCCGAGGAAGCCCAGCCCCAGCGGAATGAGGGTCAGCGACACCGCCAGCGACGAAAGAAGCGCCAGGATCATCGCCAGCGAGAAGGGGATGAAAAACAGCCCCACGATGCCCCCGACGAACAGCAGGGGCACGTAGATGGCCACGTTGGTCAGCGTGCCGGTGATGTCCGGCACGACGATGCCGCGCAGACCCGACCAGACGCCCTGCCAGTGCGCGTCACCCGCCTCCCAGCGGTGGTGGATGCTCTCAAGCACGATGATCGCGTCGTCGGCCAGCAGACCCACAGCCACCGTCAAGGCCCCGAAGGTCATCAGGTTCAGGCTCTGTCCGAAGGCGTGCAGCGCGGCGATGGCGATGGCCAGGGACAGCGGAATGCTGAGGGCCAGCACGAACACGCCCCGCCCTGCTCCCAGGACCCAGAACAGCATGGCCACCGCCAGTAGCGCGCCGATCAGCAGGTTGCGCCCCAGGTCGGCCCCGACGATGCCCACCAGATGGCCCTGATCGTAGGTACGCACCCAGCGGACGCCCGGCGGCAGTTCGTGCAGGCTCTGCTCCAGCGCCGCCTGCACGGCCCGCGTGACCACCCGCGTGGAAGCCCCCGGCTGCTTGATCACGGTGAGGGCCACGCTGGGTCGGCCGTCCAGGCTTACCGCGTTATGCGTGGGCATCGCTGCGCGCTCGATATGCGCCAGCGCGCGCAGCGGGATCGGGCCGCGTGGCGTGGCCACGACAATCGCCTCCATCTGTCGGACATGGACGGGCAGCTTGCGCGCCTCGATCAGCACGTCGTTGTGGCCCAGGCTCAGATAGCCGGAAGGCGCCAGCAGCACCTGCGCCTTGACGGCCTGCACGATCGCCTCGACCCCCACGTCGTAACGGCGCATCGCGCCGAGGTCGGGCTGGATCCACAGCGCCTCGTCGCCAGCGCCGTACACGTGCACGAACTGCACGCCCGGGATGGCACGCAAGGTCGGGGCGATCCCGGATTGCACCAGGCGCTGCACCCGCGCGGGTGCGATGCCGGTGGGAATGCGCGCCGTGTAGTCAGCCACCTCGTTGATGGCATTGCCCATGATCTGGGCCACCGGATGCGCCTGCGACGGCAGGCGTGCGCGGGCACGGTCGATGGCGCTGTTCACGGCCAGCAGGTCGGCCTGGGCATCGCTGCCCTGGCGGAAGCGCACGTCGATCTCGACCGTGCCGTTGCCCATGACCGAGCGCACGCTGCGCAGGTCGGTCAGGGTCAGGATCTGGCCCTCCAGTGGCTGCACCACCAAATGCTCGAGTTCGGTGGCGGTAGTGCCGGGTAGGTGCGCGGTGACGCTGATCTGCGGGAAATCGAAGCTGGGCAGCACCTCGACCGGCGTATGCACGAAGGCTTCGATCGCCCAGGCCAGAACCACGCCCAGCACCAGCAGCCACAGCACCCTGCGCCGCAACAGGCGCGGTATGGAAACGTCGGATGCCATGCGTCTTCAATCCGGCGGGGTGTAGTGGCTGGCGATGCCGCGGTGGTACTCGAGAAAAGCGTCCGTGACGACTACGTCCTGCCCCGCGGACAATCCGGAAGTGATCGCCGTCCACCAGCCCTGTGCCCGTCCCGGCACGACCTGCCGCGGCTCGTCGCCCGCGGGGGTATGCACCAACACCCACCAATGCCCCCGGTCAAGGATCAATGACTGTGTCGGAACCAGGACCATGTGCTGTGTGGGGCCTTCGAGCACCAGGGATCCCCACTGCCCGCTGACCCACCATGGCGGCGCCCTCGTGGTTGCCGGAACCAGGCCGATGCGCATGCCGCCGTCGGCGGCCAGCGCCGGAGAGATCGCCGCGACTTCGACCGTCGCCGGCGACTGTGCGTCAGCGGGCTTGAAAAGACCCGTCATGCCAACCCGCACGCGCGATGCCTCCTCGCCGTAGACCTCTGCACGAATCCAGAGTCTGCCTGCTGGCTGCAGGGTCGCGATGGCCTGGCCGGCACCGAGCTGTTCTCCGTTCGCAGACTGTACCGCCAGGATGGTTCCTGCGACCGGCGCGCGCACGATGCGCAGGCTGCGCGCCTCCTGCAAGCCGACGGCCGCAGTGCGCGTGGCCGCGCGCGCCGACGCCAATTCCGCGCGTGCTGCATCGAGCGCCTGGCGCGTGGCGAGCTGGGCATCGAACTGGCGACGCACGATGGCCAGGCTATGCTTGGCTGCCGATTCGCGCGCCTGGACAGCTCGCAGTTGCTGAATCCGGGCCACCAGCAGCGCCTGCACGCGGGGTCCCACCATGCGCGCAAGCACTTCGCCAGCCTTGACCTCGCTGCCGGGAACGATATGCAGACCTCCGAGAATTCCCGCATCGGGCGCGCGCAGCTGCACGGTGGCAATGGGCTCGACCTGACCATAGGCAGACACGGTTTGCGGCACCGAATGCGCTTGCACCCTGACGAACGGCTTGGTGGCAGCATCGACACGAACGGCAATGCCCGCAAGCACCAGCACGGCAGTTAGCAGCGATGCCGCGCGAGCGCTGTCCACAAGGCGAGAAGACTTCACGCGTTCCATGTCCACAGCAGGAAGGGGTGAAGGACGTCGTTGCCGAAAACGGCGCCCCACAGGACCGCGGCCCCCAGCAAGAAGGCCAGAGCCGCCAGCGCGGCGCCTGCGTGCCAGACCTGGGGCTCCCTCACCGGGGATTGATCCGGCAGTGGCGCCAGCAGTCGCTCGACGCGCAAGGCCAGCAGGCGTGCATCGCCCAGCAGGGCCACCTGGCTGCACGGCCAGCACGCGGCATGCCTCGGAGACGATGCGCTACGCGCATGTCGTACGGTGGCCACGACGGCCGCAGCCAGGTCGGTGCCCGACGACCCATGACTTCGTGCTTCGTCATCGCGGGCATGTTCGAGGAGTTCAAGCCATCCTTGCAAGCGTCGACCAGCCCAAGGCCAGGGCCATTGCAGGTCGGTCGCCACCTGCGCCAGCCAGATGCGCAGCGGATCTCGATGTCGTGCGTGAGCGCGTTCGTGTTCCAGCGCGGCGTGAACGGGCCCTTCCTCCAAACTGCGGGCGAGATAGGGGTCGAACACCACCCGGGGATGCAGCAAGCCGATGGTGTAGATGGGCAAGTCCCGCGGTTGGCTTGTCATGGCCACGAACGCACGCAGTGCGGCGCGCAAGACTACGACAAGAAATGGGAGGCTCGCGCTGATGATCACTCCGTGATCGAATCGAGTCCTGACAGGATCGGGCTCGCGCAAGGCCCAGCCGCACAGACACGCACCGACGAGCAGCATGGGCAGCACAGGCAACCAGAGTCGCCACCACGCCCTTCGTTCGGCGACGACTGGCGATAAATCAGTCGGCGCACGCCACGGCAGCAGTGCGAGCGGTTGCATCACGATTCCGCCAAACAGCACGATCAACAGAGTCAATAACGTCTCACGCCCCATGGTCGCTCCCCTTCTTGGCCTGGATGGCATGCTCGAGGGCATCGAGCCATGCAGGGTCGATGTCGTCGACCGCATCGACCAGAGCGGCCACTGCAGGACTCGGCCCTGCTCCCAGGAACCGGCTCAGCAGTTGTCGCGCCCGTGCCCGCTCGACGACATTGCGATCGATCAGCGGCGCGTAGACGAAGGCGCCATCTTGCCGATAACGTTCGATCAGACCCTTGTCACGCAGACGGTCCACGACTTTGGCGGTCGTCGTATAGACCAATCCTTCCGGGCCACCAACCCGGTCGTGGAGGTCACGCACCGACGCACGGCCTAGGCCCCATAGCGTGCGCAGTACCGCGTATTCAAGATCATCGGATGGGAGGCGAAAGCGCACCATGGCTCAAATCATACGACGGCCGTCGTACTTCTGCAACGCCACATCTGTGACAAGACGCATCTGCGCCCCTCTCGCTTGCAGTCCGCGTCCTGCCGCGCTGGTGTTCAGTCCCAGCCCCATCGCTGTGGCCGCCATTCCCATCACGCTCGCCTGTGTCACGCATACGCGCGAGCGGCGCGAGCCGATCCGCTGGGCGCAATGTTTGGTGCCGGCATGCTCGCCACCCATGCCGCGCTCGGCCCCAGCACTGGCCTCGGCGGCCGCTGGGTCGGTGAACTTATCGGACGTGGCTGGGGCTTTGTGCTTGGCCGCTGCTCCTCGAGCCCCTCGGTCATGCCGAGTGCCGCCAGACGCGGAAAGGTCTGGCCATCAGGTGTTTCGGAGAGATTGAGTACCGCCAACACGAAGGCCTTGACGATGTCGACGCTCAGTTGGCCGTCCGAAGCGTGCAGTTGGGCCTCGGCCAAGCCGTGCAGCCTCGACTCGATGTAGTCCGCCTGCTCGCGAAAGATCGCGACCAAGTCTATCGCTACGACCTAGCCTGGATATTTCGCGAGCAAAAAGGTCGGCCGCTTGATCCGGTCGTGCGTTTCAGAGGTATCGAGACTCGAAACGTGACGAACAAAGGAGGAAGCGGCCGATGCCAAAGTGTACCGAGGGCGT
>JAJXUC010000237.1 GCA_021783435.1 Pseudomonadota bacterium
CGTCGGCGGCGGCGAGATCCTGGCCGACCAGCGCGGCGGGAGGCGCCATGTCCACCGGCACCCAGTCGCTGTTGATCGCGGCGCCGGCGCTGTCGGTCTGGCCGCCCTTGAGGTTGAGCGCGTACACGGCGCCGGCCTTGGGGCCTTGGACCTTGATGTCGGTGCTGCCGTCGGTCATGGAGGACTGGATGTAGCTCATCGCCACGTAGGCGACCTTGTCCTTGGCGTTGACCGTGGTGCCTTCCCACTTGGTGAATCCCATCGAACCGCCCATCAGCGCGGCGTAGCGGTGGGTTTCGAGGAAGGCGGCGGCCTTGTCCATGCCCGGCTTGAGGCGCACCCAGTTGTCCTTGCCGCCGTAGCGGATCTTGGTGTAGCTGGCGTCGGCCGGATCGACCGTCGCCAGGTCCATGATGTCGGTGGGCTTGAGGCTCTTGGCCAGGGCCTCGATGTCGGCGCTGGTGGCGGCGCCGAGCTTGATCCAGGTCAGCGTGGCCGCGCCGGGGCCGACGCCCGAGGTCTGGTGCCACTTGCCGACGTAGAGCGTGCCCGAGGACAGATCGGCGGGCTTGTCGGCGACGAACAGGAAGGCGCCGCCGTTGGTGGCGTCGTCGCCCATCAGCACGGTGCGCTGGTCGGGGCAGACATGCACCAGCTCGTGCGAGATGCGGCCCAGGCAGAAATGCTTGGTCAGCGTGCCGGTGCCGTCGGCGTTCACCGTGACTTCGGGCAGGTGGCCGTAGAGATAGGGGTTGGCCTTGACCGGGTCGTTCACGGCGTTGGCGTCGCCATAGAGATTGGTGATGAAGGCCTTGAACCGGGTGTCGCTCGCTGCGGCGAAGGCGTCGGGCTCGTATTCCTCGCTGGACAGATGCGTGTTCCAGGGCGAGAGGCTGGCGCCGCAGGTGATCCACAGGCCGTAGGCGGCCTGGGTCGGCACGTTGAAATACTTGGCCAGGCTGAGCTTGCCGGTCGCCGGGTCCTGGTCGAGGGTGAGCACGGCGATGGGCGAGGGCAGACGGCCGTACTGGCTGGCCAGCGCCTGGTCGCGCGTGGCGTACTCGAACTGCACCACGGCGAACACCGGATTGCCCTTGACCCCGAGCTTGGCTTTGTCGGCCCCGGCAATGGGTTGCAGCAGGCAGGTGCCGTCCGGACAGTCGGAGAAGAACTGGCGCTCCTGGCCGGGCACGGAGGTGTCGACGATGGGTTTGCCGTTGATATCGAAATAGCCGCCGGCCAGGATGGTGCCGCCTTGCAGATTGGGCACCTGGTCGCCGGTGATGAAGAACGGCTGGTAGCCGAGCTTGTAGCTTTGGGTGCTGCCGTCGCGATACGCCACGCTCAGGCTCGATGCGACGCTGGTGGTGGCCATGGCGGAAGCGTCCGCGAGGGTCGGAGCGGCCATGGGGGTGAAACTGGCCGAGGTGGGCGCCGCGGCCGCGGCCGGGGTCGCGGCCGTGCTGGAGCCGCCGCAGCCTGCGAGCAAGACGGTTCCGCCCAGGGTGGCCAGGGGCAGCAGCGGGACGCCGGAAAACAACTTGAGCGCCTGCCGGCGCGACAGTTGGGAGACTTGGGTCATGATGGAGCAATCCTTCACAGTCGGTGAATGGCAAGAGGTGACGCCGCCTGTGGCGGTGGGCATCAGCCGGCCAGCATGCGTTACACGTGATGACACGACAAACATCAAGTTACATTTCCGATGTGACAGGCATTTGACAGCGTGCCGGACGCGCCCCGCGCCGCGCTGAAGAACGAAGACGGAGGGATGGCGTCTCAGCACGGAACACTGTCAGAATGCGTGTTCCGGATCCGAGAGGAGCGTCATGAAAAACCCGCTGAGATTCATCGTCGTCCTGCTGGTGGCCCTGATCGCCGCATTCGGCTATTTCGACTGGCAGCGCGAGCATCCGGAAGCTCCGCGGCAGGTCAGCGCGCCGGTGGCACCGCCGGCTTCGGCCACGCCGCCGGCCAGCACGCCGGCCTTGTCCGCGCCCAAGCCGGCCCCCGCCTCCGCGCCCGAGCTGGCTTTGCCGGCGTCATCGGCGCAGCCGCTTCCCGCGCTCGGCGAAAGCGACGCCGCGATGGGCAAGGCCATCGCCGGACTGATCGGCCACCAGGCCTTCCTCGCCTGGGTGATCCCGCATCGCCTGGTCATGCATATCGTCGCCACCATCGACAACCTGCCCCGCGCCCAGGTTCCCGCGAAGGCCTGGCCGGTCAAGCCCGTACCCGGAGCGTTCCGCACCGTGGGCACCGGCGCCGAACTGGCCATCAGCCCGGACAACGCGCAGCGCTACGCGAACGACATGCGCATCCTGGAATCGGTCGAGCCCAAACGCCTGGTCGATGTCTATCTGGCGTTCTACCCGCTGTTCGAAAGCGCCTACAAGCAACTCGGCTACCCGCAGGGCGACTTCAACGCCCGCCTGCTGGTGGTCATCGACAACCTGCTGGCCGCGCCCGAACCCCAGGCGCCCATCCGCCTGACGCAGCCGCATGTTCTGTACCAGTACGCCGACCCCGCGCTGGAATCGGCTTCTGCCGGGCAGAAGATTCTCATGCGCATGGGGGGGCGCAACGAAGCCTTGGTGAAAGCCAAGCTGCGCGCCATCAAACAGGAACTCGCGCGCCACACGCACCCCGCCGCGCCGGCGAGTTGAGCGCGCGAGCCCAAGGGCGCCGCTTCTTGCGGCGCGCGGGGGCGGTTTACTGCCCCGAGGCGACGAAGATCTCGACGCGGCGGTTCATGGCCCGGCCCTGTGC
>JAJXUC010000119.1 GCA_021783435.1 Pseudomonadota bacterium
CCGAGGCAATGACGCAAGCCGGCATGGCGGCCATCACCACGTTGTAGTTGCGGGTGATCTCGAACACCATGATGGCCGACATCGCCGGCGCGTGCGTGGTGGCCGCCAGCAGGCTGCCCATGCCGACTAGCGCCCACAGGGCCTGCGAATGGCTGGCCTCGGGCACGAGAAACGAATGCGAGACCATGAGGCCCATGGCCGCGCCCAGAGCCAACGTCGGCGTCAGCACGCCGCCAGGGATGCCGGCCGCGCTCGCCGCGGTGACGGCGATCAGCCGCAGCACGAAGACGCCCGCCACGGTTGACAGCGCCCAGTGGTCCACCAGGAAGGACTGCACCACGCTGTAGCCGTTGCCCCAGACCTCGGGCATGAGCAGAGAGAGCAGGCCGATGACCAGGCCGGCCAGGCCCATGCGCAAGGGCAGGAAGCCGATCAGCGACTGGTATTTGCGCCGCGAGGTGTCGAGCAGCCAGAGAAAGGCCGGGCCGATGAATCCGGCCAGCAAACCGAGCAGAGTCGCGTCCAGCAAATCGACAAAACTCACCGCGGGCACGGCATGCGCCAGGTACAGGGGCCCGGTGGCGAAAAGGCTCTGGGTGGTGAGTTCGCCGATCACGGCGGCCACCAGGACGGCGGCGATTTCGCGCAACTGCAGCCCGCCGAGAATGATTTCGGCAACGAACAGCGTCCCGGCGATCGGCGCGTGATAAGCCCCAGCGAAACCGGCGGCGGCGCCGCAGGCGACGATGAGACGCTGGTGGGCCGCGTCGGCGCGGCCAATGCGCCCGATGATGGACGACATGAGCGAGGCGAACTGGATCATCGTGCCTTCGCGGCCGATGGTGATGCCGCCGGACACGGCCACGAGCGAAGACGCGGTGCGCACCAGATTGGGCCCCAGGGGCAGCAGGCCATCGCCCACACGGACGGCCTCCATGTATTCCGGCCCGCGGGGACGCTTGATCCAGCGGTGCCCGCCCCACATGATGAGCCCGCCGGCGATTGCCGCGAGCGGCGGAATGACGGCGCGCTGCCACAGCGGCAGGCCGGCGGCCGCGGCCACCAGATGCTCATGCGCGCTGTAGAGATGGATGATGGCGTACATGGCCAGCCGGAAACCTTCAACGGCCACTGAACTGACGAAGCCGACGGCCGCGGCGATCAGCATCATCGGCACCATGGGGTCGAGGCCGAATCGCAGGTGGACGAGAAGGGCGTGGAATCGGTTGGAGATGGAATCGGACATAGGGAGGAAGCCGGCTTGCGCCGCGCACCCATTGGGGACGGGGTGATGCAGGAAATGGTATCGGTTCGCGGGCGATCCAAGCGTGAAGTTTGGTGAACACGCCGCGCCACCCAAGGCGCGCCGGGCGGCGCGTGCAGCTTTGCGACAATGCTGGGCATGCCCAGCTACTCCGCGCCCGCCTCGACCGCCGACGTCCTGATGGTTCCTCCCGCCTTCCTGCGCAAGATCGTCGCGCAGATGGATCTGCCACGCGCCCTGGCCTCACTCCCCCGTCCGCTGGTGTTCACCAACGGCGTGTTCGACATCCTGCACCGGGGCCATGTGACCTATCTCGCACAGGCTCGCGCCCAGGGCGCGAGCCTGTGCGTGGGCCTGAATTCGGATGCCTCGGCACGCACCCTGGGCAAGGGTCCCGACCGCCCGCTCAATGCGGAGGACGACCGCGCCGCGGTGCTTGCCGCGCTGGAGAGCGTGGATCTGGTCGTGCTGTTCGACGAGAGCACGCCGCTCGCCCTGCTCGATCTGGTGCGACCCGACCTGTATGTGAAGGGCGGCGACTACGCCATCGAGACCCTGGCCGAGACAGCCCTGGTGCGCAGCTGGGGCGGGCATGCGATGGCGATTCCCGTCGTGGCGGGACGTTCCACCACGGCGCTCGTGCAGCGCATCCGCAGCCACCGGGACTGAGCGGACCGCGGCGGGCCTGGGCGAAGGCGCGCGAGGCAGGAGCCCCTACGCGTTTTTGCGTTGCGCCGTGGGCGGAATGCGCAGGGCCTCGCGGTACTTCGCCACGGTGCGCCGCGCCACGGTGATGCCCTGCGCGGAGAGGCGTTCGGCGATCTCGCCATCCGACAGCGGAGCCGCCGGATTCTCCTCCTGCACCATCTGCCGAATGAGCGCGCGTACTGCCGTGCTCGAGGCATTGCCACCGGTATCGGTGGACAGTCCCGAGCCGAAGAAGTACTTCAACTCGAAGGTGCCGAAGGGCGTCAGCACATATTTCTGCGTGGTGACGCGGGAAATGGTGGACTCGTGCAAGCCCAGTTCGTCGGCGATTTCGCGCAGCACCAACGGCCGCATGCCCAGCTCGCCATGGTTGAAAAAATTCTGCTGGCGCTCGATGACGGCCTGGGCCACGCGCTCGATGGTTTCGAAGCGCTGTTGCACGTTGCGCACGAACCAACGCGCCTCCTGCAGTTGGCCGGACAGGCCGGCGCCATCGCGCGAACGTCGCAGAAGATCGGCGTACAGGCCATTGATGCGCAGCTTGGGCAGCACTTCGGGATTGAGTACGGCACGCCAACGCCGCCCACTGCGCTGGGCGATGACGTCAGGCGTGACGGCCTGGGCGGTGGACGGCGCAAAGCGCGCCCCCGGACGCGGATCCAGCTTGGCGATACGCTGCTGCGCCTCGCGCAGGGCGGCCTCGTCAGCCTGCAGCAGACGCCCCAGACGGCGCCAATCGCGCTTGGACAGAAGGTCCATATGCCCACCCGCGCACAGCGCCATGGCCAGGTCCCGGACCGGGCACTGCGGCTCGCGACGCAACTGCAGGCACATGCACTCGGACAGCGTGGTGGCACCTACGCCAGCGGGGTCGAAACTCTGCACCAGCTTGAGGCCCATGCGCAAGGCGTCGCACAGGGCCTCGCGTTCCTCGGCGTCGGCCGTGGCATCGAGTTCGGCGGCAAGCTGGTCGGGTCCTTCGGGCAGGTAGCCGTCGTCATCGAGCGAGTCGATGATGGCTTCTGCGGCTGCGCGGTCGCCTTCGCCCAGGCTCAAGCCCGCGAGCTGGCTGCGCAGGTGGGCGCGCAAGTCGATCCCGACATGCGCCAGGCCAAGGGGGTCGAAGTCGTCATCGGCCTCGCTGCTGCTGCCCTGCCAGGTTTCGCCGGGCGCCGCGTCCCATTCTCCCTGTTCGGCTCCACCCTGCCAGTCTTCCCGGTCGAGCTTGAGCTCGGGTGTCTCGTCCGACGCGGCTTCCTTGCGTGCCTCGGCCACTTCGGCCGTTGCCTGCGTCTCGGACGCCGCCTCCGGTTCTGTCTCCCCCTCCTCGTGCTCCAAGAAGGGATTGGCTTCGAGCATCTGCTCGACCTCCTGCTGCAACTCGAGTGTCGAGAGCTGCAGCAGGCGGATGGACTGCTGCAGCTGGGGCGTCAGCGCCAGATGCTGGGACAGTCGGAGATTGAGCGTTTGTTTCATGGTCGCGTCAGGCTCATAACCGGAAACTCTCGCCCAGGTACACCTTGCGTACCGCAGGGTTGTTGACGATCTCGTCCGGCCTGCCCAGCGCGAGCACGCTGCCTTCGCTGATGATGCAGGCATGATCGCAAATCCCCAGGGCCTCGCGCACGTTGTGATCGGTGATCAGCACGCCAATGCCGCGCGACTTGAGAAATTGCACGATGCGCTGAATTTCGATCACGGCGATGGGGTCGATCCCGGCAAAAGGCTCGTCCAGAAGAATGAACTGGGGATTCGTCGCCAGCGCGCGCGCGATCTCCACGCGCCTTCGCTCACCGCCCGACAGCGCGATGGCAGGGCTGTCGGCCAAATGCTCGACATGCAGTTCGCGCAGCAATTGGCCGAGCCGCGCTTCGATCTCGGGTTTTTTCAGCGCGCGCCCATCGGCGTCATGCTGCAGCTCGAGCACCGCACGCACGTTCTCGGCGGCCGTCAACCCACGGAAAATAGAGGCCTCCTGCGGCAGGTAGGACAGCCCCAAGCGGGCGCGCCGGTACATGGGTTGCACCGTGATGTCCTGGCCGTTGAGGTGAATTTCGCCGCCGTCGGCGCGCACGAGCCCCACGATCATGTAGAAGGAGGTGGTTTTGCCAGCGCCGTTGGGGCCGAGCAGACCCACCACCTCGCCGCCGCGTACGTCCAGGCTCACATCGCGCACCACCATTCGGCCGCCATAGCGCTTTTGCAGACGCCGCACGCTCAGCATGCCGGCGGACTGTGCCTGCGGCTGGGCAAGCGGCTCGACGGGGTGAAGCACCGCATTCATCGGCACGTCCTTCCGGTCGTGCCGATACGCGAAGCGTCCCTGGGTGGCCGGTGCATCATGGCTTGGCCTCCATGCCGGGCGAAAGCTTGAGCGCGGGTCCGGAGGCCTTGGCAACGGGCTGGGCCGTACGCGGCGCAAGCATCACGCGTACGCGCCCATTCGGATTGCCGGACGCGACCCCGCCTTTGCCGCCGACCACGGTGAAGACATCGGTGAGATCGTTGTAGGTGATGACATCCCCCTGTGCACGGTCGGTCAGCCTGCCGTCGCTCAGGCGGTCCAGCGTCGCCTTGCCGGTCAAGGTCAGCACATCGGTCCTGCCGTCGTAGCGGATCTGCGTCGCACGGCCATGCAGGGTTGGCGTCGGCTGGCCCGGCTGGGCGTCGAGGGCCTGATCGAAGGTCGCCAGCTGGTGCGGACTGCCATAGGCCGTGGCTTGGTCATAGCCATCCGGATCTTGGCGCACATCCACCTTGGCGGCATGGATGACGAGCGAGCCCTTGGTCACGACCACGTTGCCCGTGAATATGCTGGTCTGTTTCACGTCGTTGTACTGCATCGCATCGGCTTCGACGTGTATCGGCTGGGCCTTGTCCGACTGCAGGGCCTGGGCCGTGGCGCATGAAGCCCACAGGGCCAGCGCCAGCAGCGTGCGCGCACGTTTGAGAGGCATGGGCATGAAGTTTGCTTTCATGCGACGCATTGTAGGCATGTGCACAAGCCCCATGCTCCGCAGCGGATGGCCGCCCCGTGTTCGCGACCGCGATTGCGGCACCAGCAAAAACGCCCGCATCGTGCGGGCGTTTTCATCCAGCAGCGAATCCGAAGGACTGCGCCCCTGGATCGTCGCGGACCAAGTTCTATTTGGCCGGCTTGTCCATACCGGCACGTACCTGCTGCACCAGCTCATCCACGGCCTGGAGCACCTTCTCATTGGTCGGCGTCTCGGGCATCGAGGCTGAGGCCGTATACATGCCCTGCACGGCCATCGTGGGCACGCCGGAGATCTGATAGTCGGTCACCATCTGCGTGGCGCGCTTGGCCTCCATCTGCACGCCGAACGAGTTGTAGGCGCTCATGAAGGTCGCCTTGGGGATGCCACGCCCGGCCAGCCAGTTGGCCATCTGATCGGGCGTCATCAGCGGAATGTGCTGAACGTGGATGGCGTTGAAAATGGCGCCTTGCAGTGCATCAACCTTGCCCAGCGCCTTCAGCGCGTAGTACAGCTTTTGTTGCGGCACGAACTGGGGTGCAAAGGCGACCGGAACACGCTCGAGAATGACGTCGGCCGGCTGCTTTTTCGCCCAAGCTTCGAGCAGCGGCTCGAATTCGAAGCAGTGCGGGCAGTTGTACCAGAAGAACTCGGTCACGACGATCTTGCCCTTGTGGCCGACGGGCTGCGCGATCGGCAGCTTCGTATAGCCAAAACCTTCCTGGAAGGTTGTCCCTGCGGCGCTCGCCACAAGACTGAAACCCAGCAAGAGCAACGCAGAGGTGCGGGCGAACCAGCGATTCATGGTGCTTCCTTTCGATGTGGTGAAGTGTGTGTTGCGTCTTGGCTTCGATCGGGCTCGGCCAAGGACACCGTCTTGTTCCGGGCCTACTTCGAAACCTTGACGATGGCGGATTCGATTCCGTTGTCGTTCAGGAGTTTCTGCGCTTTGTCAGCCTGCTCCGCGGAAACATAGGGGCCGACGCGGACGCGGTAGAGCGTGCGGCCGTTCACCATGCGCTCGTCCAGGTGCGCCTCCAGGCCCGTGAAGGCGACTTTGGCGCGCTGGCTTTCGGCATCGTTGCGATTGCTGTAGGCGCCAATTTGCAGGATGTATTGCAAATTGGCCGTTGCGGCAGACGTTGGGGCAGGAGTCTTGGTCACGGGTGCCGGCGTTGCGCCACCAGACTGCACGACGCCCGAAGGAGGTTGACCCAGCGAGTCGATGGCCTTGGGGGACAGCGGAGCGCTGCTGACCGCCCCGGGCTCGGAACTTCCTGCCGCAGGAGCCGGCGCACCACCGCTGACCAGACCATGGTTTGGATTCCAGTTTGCCGCGCCGGATGCGGCGCCGCTCGGCCGCTCCTGGAAGCGATTCATGAAAGGCAGGGGTGCCTTGGTGATGTACATGGCGGCCACGAGCGCGATGGCCAGACCGAACACCAGGCCGACGATCAGCCCGAGCAGGGTGCCCCCGCGCAGGGCGCGGCGGGGCGAGATGGATGAGCTTGCGTGATGGAGCATGGCGTGGCAGGAATGTGAAGGAAGTCGCTGGGTCATCTGGCGCCCGGCAGACAGGTGTCACATGCGCTGGGGACTGCTGACACCCAGCACACTCAGCGCATTGTGCAACACCTGACGCACCGCCAACAGCAGGGCGAGACGCGCCCTTTTCAGAGCGGCATCATCCACCAGAACACGCTCGGCGTTGTAATAGGCATGGAAGCTGCCGGCGAGCTGGCGTAGATAAAAAGCCACGTCATGCGGCGTGAGGTCCTGTGCCGCCTGCTGCAGCATGTCCGGGTAGGCGGCGAGCTGCATCATCAGGTCGAGTTCGCGCGGGTGCGTCAGCGTGCCGAGGTCGGCGCCGGCCAGTACCACCTCGTTTCCGCCCTCCCGCTCCGCCCACTGCGCAAGAACCGAACAGATACGGGCATGCGCATATTGCACGTAATAGACGGGGTTCTCGTCATTCTGCGCGAGCGCCAGATCGACGTCGAAGACGAACTCGGTATCGGCCTTGCGGGACACCAGGAAGAAGCGCACCGCATCCCGGCCGCGCTGAAGCGCCGCATCGCGCTCGGCGCGGTCCATGTCCTCGCGCACCCCGCCCGACCATTCGATCAGGTCGCGTACCGTGACGTAGCTGCCGGCGCGCTTGGAAATCTTGACCTCCTGCCCGCCGCGCATCACGGTCACCATCTTATGCAGGACGTAGGCCGGAAACGTCTTCGGAATTTCTGGGTGAACGGCCTGCAGTCCTGCACGCACGCGGGCGATCGTGCCATGGTGATCGGAACCCTGCACGTTGATGGCGTTCCGGTACCCGCGCTCCCACTTGGCCAGGTGGTAAGCCACGTCGGGAACGAAATAGGTGTAGCTGCCATCGGACTTGCGCATGACCCGGTCCTTGTCGTCGCCGAAGTCCGTGGTGCGCAGCCATAGCGCCCCTTCATGCTCGTAGGTATGCCCCGAGGCGATAAGCCGCCGCACGGTTTGCTCGACCCGGCCGCTCGCATACAGACTGGATTCGAGATAGAAATGGTCGTAGCGGATGCCGAAAACTCGCAGATCAATGTCCTGCTCGCGGCGCAGATAGGCCACGGCGAAGCGGCGGATGGCCTCGAGGTCGTTCACATCCCCGGTGGCGGCCACCGGGGCGCCGTCGGCCGCTTGCACCGTGGCTCCAGCCAGATAGTCGCGCGCGATATCGGCGATGTATTCGCCGTTGTATGCGGCTTCGGGCCACTGCGCGTGGCCCGGGGCGAAACCGCGCGCGCGCGCCTGCACCGAAACCGCGAGATTCTGGATCTGCGCCCCGGCGTCGTTGTAGTAGAACTCGCGCGTCACGGCCCAGCCCTGGGTCGCCAGCAGTGCGGCGATGGTGTCCCCCAGGGCGCCCTGACGGCCGTGCCCGACATGCAGCGGCCCCGTGGGGTTGGCCGAAACGAACTCGACCAGCACCTGCCCACGCTGGCCGGCGCCGACACGACCGTATGCGGACCCTTCCCGAATCACGGCGGCAACCACCGCCTGTTTCACCTTGGGGGCTAACGTGAAGTTGATGAATCCGGCGCCCGCCAGCTCAACGCTCGTCAAGCCCTGCGCCAGATCCGCATCGGCGCGTACGGCATCGATCAAGGCCTGCGCGAGATCGCGCGGATTTCGCTTGAGGCTTCGGGCCAACTGCATGGCAAGCGTGCAGGAATAGTCGCCATGCCCCGCAGCTTTGGGGCGTTCCAGCTGAGCCGGGGCCGCCGTGTCGTCCAGCCGGGCTGCGGCTGCAGAGAGGACCCCTGTCAACCGGGATAGGTATTCGCGCATTATGGGTATTGTTGCGATGAAATCCGTCCATTCTAGGCAGGCCAAGGATCCGGCCTTTCTGTAACCGGATGTGTTCGAATGCGCAACGCCCATTGCGGGTCGTGGGATTCGGCGTCGATTGCGCCAGGTCCCTGTTCTCATCCCTTCCGTTCGGAGTCCTTGTCCATGAAAAAGCTCATCATCGCCCTTGGCCTGTCCTGTGCCGCGATCACCCTGCCAGGCTTGGCTTCCGCGCAAACCCCCTCTGCGCAAACCAGCAAAATGACCCAGTGCAACGCCGATGCCAAGACCAAGGCGCTCAACGGCGAAGCTCGCAAGAAATTCATGAAGGAATGTCTGAGCGCCAAGGGCGTCGAACCCGCGAAGCCTGCAATGACCGAGAAAAAGGCCATGCCTGCCGCGCATGAGGGCAAGAAGCTGACGGTTCAACAGGAAAAGATGGTCACCTGTAACGCCGATGCCAAGACCAAGGCGCTCAAGGGCGAAGAGCGCAAGAAGTTCATGAAGGAATGCCTGAGCGCTAAGAAGAAGTAAGCGCGTCATGCGGACCAGGCGACCCGGTTGCGTCTGGCCCGCTCTTTGCCGGCAAGCCACGCTGGCCAAAGCGCGCTGCTTGGCTTGCCTTATTGTGTTGATTCCCGCACGACCGTGTAGGAGCCGATACCCAAACGCATGAGCTTTTGCTGCAGTCCCGCATCAGGGGTGGGTTGCAGTAGAGGGCCGACCAGCACGCGGTAGTAGGTCTTGCCGCGAATAGCTCCCGGGACGATCTCGACCGATTCGATGCCCCCCTCGCGCAGCCTCTGCCGCTCAGTGTCCGCGTTCCGTTTCATCGTGAAGGCGCCTGTCTGCAGATAGGTCTGCGCTGCCGGCCATTGCGTTGCCGGCGAGGACGATGCGGGAGCCGGCCCTGCAACGCTCGGCCCCTGCTGCGGTGGCAGAGAGTCCGATGTGGCTGTCGCCACCTGGCTGGAACCCCCTGCCTGAGCCTGCATAGCCTGCCCAGCGGGTTGGCCAGGGTTGGGCGATGCATCGCCCTGGCCGATGGGCGGCAGGGGCTGGACGGTGAAGGTCGGCACGGCAGCGGGGCTTGACGCGTCGGCCAGCGCAGTCAGCGGCATGGGCGGAAACTGCTCCGGCGCGGCCGGGTCGCTGCGATCCCCTGGATTCCTGCCGGCGGCGACCATGGGCAAGTTCTGAACGGGGCCGTTCTGCATCCTGGGCTCGCTCGCCTGAATGCCGGGTTGGCCCTGGAGGGCGACGATGCGCACGCGCGCCGTGCCCGTGCGGGTGATGCCCAAGGCCTTGGCCGCGCCATAGGACAAGTCCATGATGCGGTCTTGGACGAAGGGGCCACGATCATTGACCAGGACAAAGGCGCTGAGCCCGTTGTTCAAGTTCGTGACCTGTACACAGGTCGGCAACGGCAAGATGCGGCTTGCGGCCGTGAAGGCTTTCGGGCTGAAGGCCGTGCCCATCGCGGTGGTCGTGCCCGACTCCGATCCATACCAGGAGGCCACGCCCTCAGCCTCATAACCATCTGCACTGCGCAGCGGCGCGTAGCTGCGCCCGAGCACGGTATATCTGCGGTTGTAGGCGGCGCGTAAATTCGGCGCGGGTGCCTGACAGCCGGAGCCGGTGTTGAGCGACGTCTGGCCGCTTTGATTGTTTGATGTGGACGGCACGCTGGCGCAGCCCGCCAGCAGGGCGCCGAGCAGCAACGTCACAAATGGCGTCAGTCGCCGGATTCTGAAACCCGTCTTTGCCGACCTGGCAGCATGACGCTTTACGCCCAGGTTGCAAGCGGTTCTTGGCTTTTCGTACATCGGCGTCGGGCTCGCTTTGTCGTCTGCATGCGGCCCGATACTACATAGACAGCCGGGTGAGGTGAAGCCTGCCTGCGCGTCTGTCCACCCAAGGAGCATCGCCAGACAAGAAAAAACCCGCGCGAGGCGGGCTTGTCGGATGATTGCTGCAGGGCTCGGCCTGCGCCGATCAATGCGGGCGGTTGCGCAGCTTCCTGATGGCGGCCAGCTGTGCAGCGAGCATCGCGAGCTCGCCTTCGACCACGGCGATGTCCTGGACCTCCTTGGCATGCGCACGGTTTTCTTGTGCCAGCTTGAGTGCTTCCTGCGCCTTGGCCTCGTCGAGGTCCTTGCCACGAATGGCGGTGTCCGCAAGCACGGTGACATGCTTGGGCTGCACTTCGAGCACCCCGCCGGCGACAAAGACAAAGTCATCCTCGGTTGCGCTGCCATCTGCGCGCTCGATGCGCACCGCGCCAGGCTTGATGCGTGTGATCAGGGGCGTGTGGCCCGCCAGAATGCCGAGCTCGCCAGCCTCTCCCGGAAGGGCGACGAAACGGGCCTGCCCGGAATAGATCAGTTCTTCAGCGCTGACCACATCGATTTGAAAGGTGTTCATGGTGACTCCGGGTGCCAGCTGCCGCGCGCCGCAAGCCCTGCCATGCAGAACCTTGCAAGCGCGCGGCGGGCTGCGATCAATTCAGCTTCTTGGCTTTTTCGAAGGCTTCGTCGATGGTGCCGACCATGTAGAAAGCCTGCTCGGGCAGGGCGTCGCATTCGCCGTTCACGATCATCTTGAAACCGCGGATGGTTTCCTTGAGCGGAACGTATTTTCCAGGTGAGCCGGTGAACACCTCGGCGACGTGGAAAGGCTGCGACAGGAAACGCTGGATCTTGCGCGCGCGCGCCACGGTGAGCTTATCCTCGGGCGAGAGCTCGTCCATGCCCAGAATGGCGATGATGTCGCGGAGTTCCTTGTAACGCTGCAGGATGCCCTGCACGGCGCGTGTCGTGGTGTAGTGCTCGTCGCCAATGACGTTCGGGTCGATCTGGCGGCTGGTGGAGTCCAGCGGATCCACGGCGGGGTAGATGCCCAGCGAAGCGATGTCGCGCGACAGCACCACGGTGGCGTCGAGGTGGTTGAAGGTGGTGGCGGGCGACGGATCGGTCAAGTCGTCCGCAGGCACGTAAACAGCCTGAATCGACGTGATGGAACCCGTCTTGGTGGAGGTGATGCGCTCCTGCAGGACGCCCATCTCTTCGGCCAGCGTGGGTTGGTAGCCCACGGCGGAGGGCATGCGCCCCAGCAGCGCAGAGACTTCCACGCCTGCCAGGGTGTAGCGGTAAATGTTGTCGACGAAGAACAGGATGTCGCGGCCGTCGTCGCGGAATTTCTCGGCCATGGTCAGGCCGGTCAGCGCCACGCGCAGCCGGTTGCCCGGAGGCTCGTTCATCTGGCCGAACACCATGGCCACCTTGTCGAGCACCTTGGACTCTTCCATTTCATGGTAGAAGTCGTTGCCTTCGCGGGTGCGCTCGCCGACGCCGGCGAACACCGACAGCCCGCTGTGCTGCTTGGCGATGTTGTTGATGAGCTCCATCATGTTCACGGTCTTGCCCACGCCGGCGCCGCCGAACAGGCCGACCTTGCCGCCTTTGGCGAACGGGCAGACGAGGTCGATCACCTTGATGCCGGTTTCGAGCAGGTCCACGGAGGGTGAGAGTTCATCGAACTTCGGCGCCTTGGCATGGATGGAACGCCGCTCATCGCATTGAATCGGGCCCGCCTCGTCGATGGGGCGACCCAGCACGTCCATGATGCGGCCCAGCGTGCCGGTGCCGACGGGCACGGTAATGGGCGCGCCGGTCGCATCGACGGTCATGCCGCGACGCAGGCCGTCGGTGGAACCCAGCGCAATGGTGCGCACCACGCCGTCACCGATCTGCTGCTGCACCTCGAAGGTGATGCCTTTTTCCGCCAGCCCCATGTCCTGCTGGTCGGACAGGCGCAGCGCCTCATAGATGGCGGGCATGTGCTCGCGCGGGAATTCGATATCGATCACAGCGCCGATGCACTGGACGATCTTGCCTTGGGTTTGGGCCGTGGTCATCTGGTTCTCCAATATGCAGTAATGGGTGCGGCGCCTTAGACGGCGGCTGCGCCCCCGACGATTTCAGACAATTCTTTGGTGATGGCAGCCTGGCGACTCTTGTTGTAGA
>JAJXUC010000120.1 GCA_021783435.1 Pseudomonadota bacterium
CGCCCCAAGCCCGGGCCGACCCCCTCGGGGGGTGCGCGCCGGCAGGCGCGCCGGGGGCGCTTCACCTCCTTCTCACCGACACCGACACCACCCAACCCGCCACGTTCTGCCTCGAATACGCGCTGGCGCAACGCTGGCTCGCGCGCGGAGCCAGGCCGGCGGCGCTGATCGGCCACAGCGTGGGCGAATTCGTCGCCGCGGTGCTGGCCGGGGTGATGCGGCTGGACGCCGCCGCCCGGCTCGTGGCCCGGCGCGGCGCCCTGATGCAAGCATTGCCTGCAGGCGGGATGCTGTCAGTCAGGCTCCCGATCGAAGACGTGCTTGCGCGCATGCCGGCCACGTTGTCGCTGGCGGCCGAGAACGGCCCTTCGGCCTGCGTCGTCGCCGGCCCGCGCGAGGCCGTCGAGGCCTGGCGCGCCGAGCTGGAGGCCGGCGGGGTGCAGGCACGCGTGCTGCAAACCTCGCACGCCTTCCATTCGTCCATGATGGACCCGGCCCTGGCGCCGTTTGCCGAGGCGGTGAAGGCCGTTGCACTTGCACCGCCGTCCGTGCCCATCATCTCCACCCGGACGGGAACCTGGATGAGCGAGGCCGACGCCACCAGCGCCGACTACTGGACCCGCCACCTACGCGAACCGGTTCGGTTCTCGCCCGCCATCCGCACGGCGCTCGCGCGCCACGCAGACGCCGCATTCCTGGAGGTCGGCCCGCGCGGCACGCTGTCCACCCTGGCGCGCCAGCATGGTCCCGCCGGCAGCGTGCTGGCCATTCCAAGCCTTGCCGACACCCCCGATGCCGAGGCCGCGCAAATGCTGCTGGCGCAGGGTGCGCTGTGGACCGCAGGCCTTGCACTGACCGCCTCCGCGGCCAACCCCGCCACCGTGCGCCATCGCATCCCCTTGCCCACCTACGCCTTCGAGCGCAAACGTTACTGGGTCGACGCCGCCGCGACGGCGCAGCGCGGCGCGACGGCAAGCGCGCCGGGCCATGCCCAAACCGCCTCCGCGGCGCCCGCCCTGTCCGACACAGCCTCACCCAGTGCCACGGTGCTGGCCTTCACCCCGCCGCCTCACGTCAACGCCATGTCCACCACCACGCCCGCACCGACCACCCCGGCCATCCCCGGCAACGCGCCTGCCGCGCGGAAGCTCCAGCTGATCGCACGCCTGCGCGCCTTGTTCGACGACGTGTCCGGCACCGACCTCGGCGACACGGACCCCACCATCCCCTTCGTCGAGCTTGGCATCGATTCGCTCACCCTGACCCAGGCGGCGCTGCAGGTCAAACGCGAGTTCAGCGTCAGCGTCACCTTCCGCCAGTTGATGGAAAGCCTGCGCAGCCTCGACGCCCTGGCCGATCATCTCGATGCGCAATTGCCGCCGGAGCCCACCGCCCAGCCGCAAGCCGCAACCGTTGCGGCAGCCGCGAGCCCGGCTGCGCAAGCCGTGCCACAGGGATTGGCCATGCCTGCAGCCGCCATGCCGGCCCCCGCCACCAACACACCACTGCTGCAACAGGTCATCCAGCAGCAGATGCAGCTCATGGCGCAACAACTCGCGCTGCTGAGCGGGGTTCAGCCCCCGGCACCGCAGCCCGCCACACCGACCCCGGCCGACGCAGCCTCACCCGCCGCTGCCGCGCCGACCGGAACGACCACGGCGGACGCGGCAGGCGCCACCGACGACGTCGGCGTCCAGCGCTACGACGTGAAAAAAGCCTTCGGCGCCATCGCCCGCATCCACACCCAGGCCAGCCCGCTGACCGAGCGCCAGCGCGCGCGGCTGGACGCCTTCATGCGGCGTTACGTGGAGCGCACGGCCAAGAGCCGCGCGTACACGGAGCAGCACCGCCAGCACCTGGCCGACCCGCGCGTGGTCAACGGCTTCCGGCCGATGATCAAGGACATCGTCTACCAGATCGTCGCCGCGCGCAGCAAAGGGTCGCATCTGTGGGACCTGGACGGCAACGACTACGTGGACGTGCTCAGCGGCTTCGGCATGAGCCTGTTCGGCTGGCAGCCCGACTTCGTGCTGGACGCGGTGCGCAGGCAACTCGACGACGGCTACGACATCGGCCCGCAGCACCCGCTGGCCGGGCCCGTGGCCGAGCTGATCTGCGAGCTCACCGGCTTCGACCGCGCCGGTCTTTGCAACACCGGCTCCGAGGCCGTCATGGCCGCCGTGCGCATCGCCCGCACCGTCACCGGCCGCAGCACCGTGGTGCTGTTCACCGGCTCCTACCACGGCACCTTCGACGAAGTGCTGGTGCGCTCCGGGCGCGAGCACAGAGGCATTCCGGCCGCACCCGGCATCATGCGCGGCATGTTCGGCGACGTGCGCGTGCTCGACTACGGCACGCCCGAGGCGCTGGACTTCATCCGCACGCATGCCGACGACCTCGCCGCGGTGCTGGTCGAGCCGGTGCAAAGCCGCCGGCCCGAGTTCCAGCCGGTGGACTTCCTCAAGGAGGTGCGCGCCATCACCGAGAAAAGCGGAACCTGCCTGATCTTCGACGAGGTCATCACCGGCTTCCGCTCCGCGCTGGGCGGCGCGCAGCAGTTGTTCGGCGTGCGCGCCGACCTGGCCAGCTACGGCAAGGTCATCGGCGGCGGCATGCCCATCGGCGTCGTCGCCGGCAGGCGCGCATTCATGGACGCGCTCGACGGCGGCGCCTGGCAGTACGGCGACGGCTCCATCCCCAGCGTGGGCGTCACCTACTTCGCCGGCACCTTCGTGCGGCATCCCCTCGCACTGGCCGCGGCCCACGCCAGCCTGACCCATCTCAAGCAACAAGGCCCCGCGCTGCAACAGCGGCTCAACGCCGCCACCGCGGCACTTGCCGACGAACTCAGCGCCTTCTGCCGCGAGCATGGCGCGCCACTGGAAATCCGTCATTTCGCCTCGCTGTGGCGCGTGGCCTGGCTGGAAGACCACCCGCTGCAGGATCTGCTGTTCGCCATGATGCGCAGCCGCGGCGTGCACATCCTCGACAACTTTCCCTGCTTCCTCACCACCGCGCACAGCGAAGCCGACATCGCGCACATCGCCGGCGCGTTCAAGGACTCCGTGCGCGAGCTGCAGGAATCCGAATTCCTGCCGCGCCACAAGTCCCCCGTGTCCGTGGTGTTCGACGCCGCCAAACCCCCGGTACCAGGCGCCCGCCTGGGCAAGGACGCCAGCGGCAAACCCGCCTGGTTCGTGCCCAACCCGGCCGACCCGGCCAAATACCTGAAGGTGGGAGCATGAGTCCGCTGCACGGCCGCCCGAAAGCGGACGCATTCCCGCCTGGCGGGACGGCGCGAAGCGCCAGGGTGCCCACCCCCGTTCCGCTGCACGGCCGTCCGAAAGCAGACGCATTCCCCGCCCGGCCTGGTCGCGCGCAGCGCGGGGGTGCGCACATGAGCCCATCGCACGGCCGCCCGAAGATGGGCGAAACCCCGCATGGCGGGGTCGCGCGCAGCGCGGGGGTGCACACACAATGAGCACACGCGACGACCATTCCGGAAACCCGCCCATGCACGCCGCAGATACCCACACCGCCGCGCTGTCCGCCGTCGACTACGACCCTTTCGCCGACGCCGCGCTGTCCCGCGTCGTGCCCAGCACCGAGGCGCAGCGCGAAATCTGGCTGGCCTGCCAGCTCGGCGCCGAAGCCAGCCTGGCCTACAACGAGTCCCTCTCCCTGCATCTGCGCGGCCCTCTGGACCAGGCCGCGCTGCGCACCGCCCTGCAAGCCCTGGTGGACCGGCATGACGCGCTGCGCGCCACGCTCGGCGCCGAAGGCCAGGACCTGTACATCGCCGAGACCCTGGAATTGCACGTTCCGGTGCACGATCTCACGGCCCTGAACGCCGAGCAGCGCGAGGCCTCGCTGCGCCAGCACATCCGCGCCGAGGTGGATACCCCCTTCGACCTGCAGCGCGGCCCGCTGCTGCGCGCGCAGATCGCGCTGCTGGCCGATGACGACGCGGTGCTGATGATCACGGCGCACCACATCGTGTGCGACGGGTGGTCATTCGGGGTGCTGGTGAGCGAGCTGCCCGCCCTGCTCGCCGCGGCGCAAGCGCCCGGCGCCAACCCCGGCGCAGTCGCCTCAGCCCTGCCCGCAGCGGCAACCTACGCCGACTATGCCCTGATGCAGGTCGGTGAAACACATCTGCGCCGCGTCGAAGCGGACACGCGCTACTGGGTGTCGGTCTACGACAGGTCCGCACCCGTGCTCGACCTTCCCACCGACCGTCCGCGCCAGCCGCGGCGCAGTTTCGTCTCGGCGCGTGAAGACTTGCACATCGATGCCGCCCTGCTCGACGCCGCGCGCAAGCTCGGCGCACGGCACGGCACCAGCCTGTTCACGACGCTGTTCGCCCTGTTTGCCGGCCTGGTGTCGCGCATCTCGGGTCAGGACGACGTGGTGATCGGCGTATCCATGGCGGGACAGGCCGCCGAAGGCCAGAAGAACCTGGTTGGCCATTGCGTCAACCTCCTGCCCATCCGCATCGCCAGCGACCCCGAACGCGATGCGGCAAGTCTGATTCTGCAGGCGCGCACCGCCGTGCTCGACGCCTACGACCACCAGAGCGTGAGCTTCGGCGGCCTGCTCAAGCATCTGCAGTTGCCACGCGACCCCGGCCGCCTGCCGCTGGTGTCGGCGCTGTTCAATCTGGATGCCCGCATCGAGCCCTCGGCATTCGCGCCCACGGGACTGAAGGCCGAGATCTTCTCCAATCCGCGCAGCGCCGAGAATTTCGAGCTCTACCTCAACGTCACACAAGACGCGGAAGGTTTGCTGCTGGAATGCCAGTACAAGACCGCGCTGTTCGACCAGGCCACGGTGCGACGCTGGCTTGAACTCTATCGCGCGGCCTTGCAGCGCTGCAGCGACGACCCCGCGCAAGCACTTGCCGCTGTGCTGGCACCGACCATGGCGGAACAGGCGCATCTCGAAGCCTGGAACGCCACGTCGCGCCCCTACCCCCCGGGCTTGCGACTGTCCGACCTGCTGCTGCGTGGCATGCGGCAGAACGCGGATGCCACGGCCCTCGTCTTCGAGGGGCAGGCCGTCAGTTACCGGGAACTCCAGGGCCGTGCCTGGCAACTGGCCATGGACCTGCGCGCGCGCGGCGCAGGTCCCGGCGTGCTGGTCGGCGTGTGTCTGGAACGCAGCATCGATCTGGTGGTGGCGCTGGTGGGCGTGGTCCTGAGCGGCGCGGCCTATGTGCCGCTCGACCCCGGCCTTCCCACCGAGCGCCTGGCGGGCATGGCCGAGGACGCCCGGCTCGCATTGCTGGTGTCACGCCGCGCCGAACACGCGGCGCTCGGTGCGGCATGCGGCCCGACCTGCCACGTGCTGCTGCTCGATGCGACCCGCGGCGAGCCCGTCACCACCGCGGGCGACCCTTTGCTGCTCGGCAGCGAGACCGACCCCGCCTATGTCATCTTCACCTCGGGCTCCACCGGCCGGCCCAAGGGGGCCATGAACGCGCATCGCGGCATCGTCAACCGCCTGCTGTGGATGCAGGACGCCTACGCCCTGCGGGCCGACGAACGGGTGCTGCAGAAAACGCCGTTCAGCTTCGACGTCTCGGTCTGGGAGTTTTTCTGGCCGCTGAGCGTGGGCGCCACGCTTGTGATCGCGAAGCCGGACGGCCATCGCGACAGCGCCTATCTGGCCGAGCTGGTGCGGCGCGAACGCATCGACGTGATGCACTTCGTGCCGTCCATGCTGCGCTTTTTCCTCGACGAACCCGCGGCGGCGGGCTGCACGACCCTGCGCCAGGTGGTGTGCTCGGGCGAGGCGCTGCCCATCGATCTGGTCGAGCGGTTTTTCTCACTGCTGCCGCAAGCCAGGCTGGACAACCTCTACGGCCCGACCGAGGCGGCGGTGGACGTCAGCGCCTGGTCTTGCCGGCCCGGCGAACCATCAGGCGGCGTGCCCATCGGCGCCCCAATCGCCAACACCCAGCTGCACGTGCTCGACGCCCACATACGTCGGTTGCCCATCGGGGTTGCGGGCGATCTCTACATCGGCGGCGTGCAGGTGGGCTTGGGCTATGTTGCACGTCAGGTTCTCACCGCCGAGCGCTTCATCGACGACCCATTCAACCCGGGCGAGCGCCTGTACAAGACCGGCGACCTCGCGCGCTGGCGCGCCGACGGCGCGCTGGACTATCTCGGCCGCTCGGACCACCAGGTCAAGCTGCGCGGCTACCGCATCGAACTCGGCGAGATCGAGAACCGCCTGCTCGGCATGCACGGCATCACCCAGGCCGTGGCCATCGTCCGCGAAGACACACCCGGCGACCCGCGCATCGCCGCCTATGTCGTGAGCCAGGCCGGAACTCTCGACACGGAGCTGCTGCGGGACGGCCTGCGTCAGGCCCTGCCCGACTACATGGTGCCGCAAAACATCCTGCATCTCGCGGAAATTCCGCTGCTGTCCAGCGGCAAGGTGGACCGCCGCGCCCTGCCCGCGCCCGCCATGCCGCAAGCCGCCTCCGCGCGCGGCCGGATCGCCCCGCGCAACGCGCTGGAGCGGGGCGTTCTGGAGGCCATGGAACAAGTGCTCAAGCTTCCCGCCATAAGCGTGACCGACGACTTTTTCGCGCTGGGAGGCCATTCGCTGCTCGCGGCACGCCTGGTCACCGCACTCAACCGCGAACTGGACCTGAACCTGCCCCTGCGCGTTCTGTTCGAGTCGCCCACCGTCGAGCGCATGGCACAGGCGATCGAGCACGCGCGCCAGGCCGGCGGCGTCAAGCGCACGGCCATCCGCCACGATCCCGCGCGCACCTCGGCACCGCTCACCGCGCAGCAGGAACGCATCGCCTTCATGGAAGAACTGCATCCCGGGCGGGTCATCTACAACGCGCCGTCCGCCCACCGCCTGCGCGGGCCCCTGGATCTGCCCGCGTTTGAAGCCGCGCTGCGTGAGATGGTGCGCCGACAACCCGTTTTGCGCACGGCCATCCACACGAACGAAGGCATGCACAAACAGGTCGTGCTGGACGCGGTCACGTTCAATCTGCCCATCGAGGATCTGAGCGCGCTGCCCGAGGCCGCGCGCGAAGCCGAACTGATGCGGCGCATGCAGGCCCTGGTCGACCAACCCATCGACATCCACCAGGCACCGCTGTTCCGCACCGCGCTGTACCGGCTTGCGCCGCAGGAACATGCCTTCCTGTTCATGCCGCACCACATCATCTGGGACGGCTGGTCCTTCGATCTGTTCTACACCGAGATGGCCGCCTGCTATGGGGCACTCGTGCGCGGCGTACCCACCCCGCTGCCGGCACTGCCCGTGACCTATGCGGACTATGCGCATTGGCAAGCCGATTGGATGCAAAGCGAGGACTTCGACCGCCAGCTGCGCGACTGGAACACACGCATGGCCCAGGCCCCTGCGCCCCGCGCGCCCAGGACCGACAAGCCTCGCAGCGCCGGCATGAGCGGCGAAGGCGCCACGGAATGGGTACGCATCGACGGGCCGGCCGCCGAGCGCCTGCGTGACGTCGCCCGGCAGGCCGACGTCACGCTGAACATGCTCACCCTGGCCGTGTATGGCGCGATGATGGCCAGCGTGGCTGCGAGTCCCACGATCGTTGTCGGCGTTCCGGTGCGTGGACGCATGATGGCCGAGATCGAACCCGTGATGGGTTTCTTCAACAACCTGCTTCCCCTGCAACTGCACATCGACCCCGCACAGCCCGTCACCGCATTCCTGCGCGACGTGAAACAGGAATTGCTCGACGTCCTGAACTTCCAGGACATTCCCTTCGAGCGTCTGGCGATGGAGCCGGACATGATGGCGCGCTCGCAGCGCGCCGGCATCTACCAGGCCCTGTTCTCCTTCCAGGACGCACGCGAACGCGAGCGGCAATGGGGTGGGCTGGCGCAGAGCAGCATTCTCATTTTCCAGAAGGGCGCCACCGAAGACCTTGGTCTGTGGCTGATGGAAGTGCCGCACGGGCTGGAAGGCGGCATCACCTACAACGCCGACATCTACACGACGCGAACCGCCGAAGCCTTGCATGCGCGCTATCTCGAGTTGCTGGAGCGCCTGGCCGCCGATCCGCGGCAAACCCTCGCCGCCCTGCTCGACGACAGCGCATCGGCCCCGGCAAAGTCGCTTCGCCACCTCGCCGCCGCGCCGGATGATGCGCCGGCTCTCGCCGGCCCGGTTTCCCCCGTCCGCCAGCCCAAACCATCCGGCCGCGCGCTGACGCCGACGGAACAGAGCCTCACCGAAGTGTGGTCCTCACTGCTCGGCTTGCAGCCGGCGCAGATCGAGCCGCGGGACAACTACTTCGACCTCGGCGGTGATTCGCTCACGGCCATGCAGGCGGTGATCCGCATGTACGAGCGCACCGGCAAGCGCGCCAACGCGCGCCTTCTGATCTTCGAATCGCTCGAGCAAATCGCCAGCAGCTACGACGCGATGCCAAGCGAGGCCGCGCAGAAGCCGGGCCTTGTCAGGCGTTTGTTCGGCGGCCTGCATCTCGGCAAGAAAAACAGCGCCGAACTTTGAGCCAAAGGGAGACCATCATGTTGACCACGCCCATGCTCGAACCCCATGCGCAGCGCTGGCTGCGTGCACGCGGCAATGCGCCGTATGGGCCTGCGGCGCACACGCCCGCGCAGACTGCACAGGCCTTGCGCGAACGTGCGCCAGGCAGCCGCAACCCGACTCTGCAACGCCCGCAAGGCCGCGACGTGCATGTGTGGCACATCGACCTGCGCGACATGGGCACCGACGCGGTGAACCTGCTCGACGCCGCGGAGATCGCGCGTGCCCAGCGCTTCGTCTACGCGCACGACTGGCGCCGCTATGTGGCCGCGCATGCCTGGCTGCGGCGCATCCTGGGTGCCTACCTCGGCATGGCACCCCAGCATCTGCGCTTCGGCACCGGCGCGCATGGCAAACCCATGCTCGCGCATCAGCACATGAACGGCGATGCACCGCTGCGTTTCAACATGAGCCACAGCAAGGACATCGCGCTGATCGCCGTCACCTCGGGGCCCGAAGTCGGAGTGGACATCGAAGCCCTGCGCGACGACCTTCCGGGCCCCGATCTGGCCGCCGGCGTGCTCAGCGCCGGCGAGCTCGACGAACTTGCGCGATGCGCCCCGCAAGACCATCCCGCGGCCTTCGTCGGCTGCTGGGCGCGCAAGGAGGCCTGCCTCAAGGCGCTGGGCGTCGGCCTCGGCCTGGAACCCCGCGCGCTCAGCGTGGGGCTCTCGGCGCAGCGCATGACGTTGCAGTTGGACAGCGGCGAGACCCCTGTCGACCTGACCCCCCTGCCGTGTCCGGCCGGCTACGCCGCGGCGCTGGCCGTGGTCGGCGGTTTCGCGCGCATCGCGCGCCAGGACACGGCGCTGGTCTGGGAGGGCATGTCTTGACCCCGATGCGCTTCTCCAATGGTGCGCGCGAACTGTTCGGCCTGCACCTCGAACCGCGCGCCGCCACGGCGCGCGGCCACGCGGTGCTGTTGTGCAACCCATTCGGGCAGGAGGCCATCCGCGCCCACCGCCTTTACCGCGTGCTGGGTGATCGCCTGGCGGCCGCCGGCTTCGACGTGCTGCGCTTCGACTACTACGGCAGCGGGGACTCGGGCGGCGAGGACGCCGACTTCGACCTCGACGGCAGCATCGCCGACACCGTGGCCGCGGGACACCTGCTGCTGCAACGCAGCGGAGCCCAACGCCTGTCCTGCATCGGGCTGCGGCTGGGGGGCAACATCGCCCTGGCGGCGAGCGAGGCCTGGCCCACTCCAGCAACTCTTGTCGCCATGCTAGAGCCTGTTCCGGACGGCACAACCTACCTCGATGAATTGTTTCGGGCTAACGAACAGGCGCTAGCCCGCGCTTTTGGTGCGCGTTGGCTTATTGATGCAGGGCTTCGTCAATTTAATATCCCAATACCTAGGCACGAGTCTCTTGGTTTCACCTTAACCGGGAATCTTCAAACTCAGATATCCAATATTACGACATCACAGCCATGGCGTGGAAAATGCACCAAGCTTATAATTTTTACTGAATTTCAAGATATTTTTAACACATTAATTAAGCTGCGAAACCACAATAGAATTATCAAAGCAGAGATTTCCGCGCCCGAATCCAATATCAATTGGGCAACAAACGGCGCCATTAGGGAGTCCATTGTCCCGATGCCCTTAGTATCAAGGCTCCACAAGGAATTAGCAGGTCTATCAAATGCGTGAAATTTCTTTGGCCTTTGGCCCCAACCGATCATTGGTTGGCACATTAACATTACCCTTTTCTTTGAATACATCAATAGTTCCAGCGCTAGGGCTTGTGTTATTTAACTCAGGGGTCGTCCATCGCATAGGTGTTCATCGAATCAATGTGAAACTAGCGCGGAGGCTTGCGAAGCATGGCATTCCATCTATACGCTTCGACCTACAAGGGTCTGGTGACAGCCTGCGTTCAGAGGTTGGCTCGGATTATGAAAAACAGACCGTTTTCGATATACGTGCCGCGATTGATTGCCTACAATTTTCCACGAACATTCAGTCTTTTGCAGTGCTAGGCTTCTGTTCAGGCGGCATGCCAACTTTTTTGGCCGCTCATATTGATTTTCGCATTCAATCCATCATTCTCTTCGATGCTTTTGATTTACAAACAAAAAAGCAACGTGTACGGTTTTTATGGACACGCCTTCGCGCCCACGGAATGGGTTTGAGAGCATTATTATTATATCTTCAACGTTCAGCAAGACTTGCCACTGTGCCACTGAACTTCATAAAGCTATTATTTACGCATGATCTTCATGCAACAGGGAATAGCCATGAAAGCAAGGTCGTGAATAGAAATTTTTTAACAGGCCTGCACCAACTCGCGGATAATGGAGTTAATATAATTATAATGCATGCTGGCGGAGATTTCAGTTCAGTTAATTACGAAGGACAGTTTAAAGATGCGATACATGATTTATTCGTAGCCGACAAAATGCACTTTCACCTTCTCGCGGCCAGTGATCATGAAGTTACATCCACGTCTTCGCAGAAGATTTTCATTGATTTTATTTGCACCCAGCTATTGGGGCTGCCATCGCACCGAATGATGGAATCTACAAACCTAGAGCCATTAACATCATCCCCAACACCCAAGGATTCCCATTTGGCGTGAATTGCGCGATTGATAATTATTTTTTATAGATGAAAGGTATAGAAACGACGATGCCATCCAACGCGTTATACATGTTTTGGATCTCCAGCCTCTTCATCGCCTATACCTACGCCGGCTATCCGCTGCTGGTGGCGGTGCTCTCGCGCCTGTGCCGCCGCCATCCCTGCCCGCTGCTGGACGACGCGGCCCTGCCGCGCGCCACGATCGTGATGGCCGCCTACAACGAGGGCGCCAGGCTGGCGGAGAAGATCCGCAATCTGCGCGCCCTGGACTATCCGCAGGGCAAGCTGGACATCCTGGTCGTCTCGGACGGTTCCACCGACGGCTGCGCCGACGCCGTGCGCGACATGGCGGGCGTCCGCGTGCTGGCCTATCCGCAGCGGCAGGGCAAGGCCCATGCGCTGAATCTGGCGCTGGCCGAGGTGGTCACTGAATTCGTCGTGTTCTGCGACGTGCGCCAGGACCTGCAGGCGCAGGCCGTGCGCCGCCTGATCTCGGACTTCTGCGCCGCGGACGTCGGCGCCGTCAGCGGCGAGCTCGTGCATCGCCCCGGCGCCACGCAAGCCGGGCCGAGCATCGGCCTGTACTGGCGCTACGAGAAATGGATCCGCAAGTCCGAGAGCCGGCTGCATTCCACCGTCGGCGCCACCGGCGCGCTCTACGCCATCCGCACGCGCGACTACCAGTCGCTGCGCCCCGACACCATCCTCGACGATTTCGAGATCCCCATGCACATCGCGCGCCAGGGCAAGCGCACCCTGCTGGAGACCGAAGCACATGTCTACGACTCCCTGCAAACCCAGTCCGCCGCGGAACAAAAGCGCAAGATCCGCACCCTCACCGGCAACTTCCAGTCGTTCACCAGACATCCCTGGCTGTTCTCGCCGATACACAATCCGGTGTGGTTCCAGTTCATTTCGCACAAGGTTTTCCGGCTGGCCGTCCCCTATGCGCTCGTCGCCGCCCTGGTTTCCAGCGCCTTGGCTCCCGCCATGTTCTACCGGCTCGCCTGCGCGCTGCAGATCGGCTTTTACCTGCTCGCGGCCGCCGGGCAATGGGCTCCCGCGACCCGGCGCAACAAGCTGGTCAGCTTCGCCCATGTCTTTTTCGACATGAACGCCGCCGCCGTCGTCGCGCTGACGCGCTTCCTGTCCGGCCGCG
>JAJXUC010000121.1 GCA_021783435.1 Pseudomonadota bacterium
GCGCGGCGATGCCCTGGGGCTGAGCCAGGACGAGCAGGCCTTCTACGACGCCCTGGCGACCAACGAAGCGGCGGTGCGGGAGCTGGGCGACGAGACCCTGAAGAAGATTGCCGTCGAGTTGACGCTGAAACTGCGCAACTCTGTAACCGTGGACTGGTCGGTGCGCGATGCGGTGCGCGCCAAGCTGCGGGTGATGGTGCGCACCCTGCTCAAGCGCTACAAGTACCCGCCGGACAAGCAGGAGGAGGCCATCGAGATGGTGCTGCGGCAGGCGGAGATGTTGTCGGCGGAGTGGGTGGCATGAGATAGCCAGGGCGCAGCAGCATCGAGGCGCGGTTCGCCGTGGATGTCGTCCGCACGCCTTCGCGCACGCGTCCCCAAGTCGACTCGGAGGTCTTACTGTGTTCGCCATCCAAATCAGTCATGCCAATCCGTCTTCGATTGCCAATGCGCAGCAGGTCGGCACGACATTCAAAACGGCGGGTGGGAACTGGGGCATGCGGTGCGCTTCGAATTGCGTTCTCGAAAAGAAAACGCGCTGGCAGCGATTGGATCTTTGCGTTGGGCAGGTTCGCTTGGGCCGGCGCAGTGCGACGCCTCGTCGTCACGAGGTCCTGTGCGACCTCGGGACGAAACCCCTGGGCAGTCTGACGAGAAATCGTGTTCGGCCGGCGGCCGAAACGGCAGAAACGGTCCCGCCGTGCGCCTCGACGATGGACTTCACAATCGCCAGCCCGAGTCCGGCGCCATCGCCCTTGCGCTGACGCGAGGGATCGACGCGATAGAAGCGCTCGAAGATGCGCGGCAGATGCTCTGCCGGGATCTCGATGCCCGGGTTCTCCACCTGAATCTCGATCCAATCAGTGCTGTGCGCGAGCGTGACCGCGACGGTCTGCCCCGACCGCGTATGGCGAACGGCGTTGGAGACGAGATTGCTCAGCGCGCGACGCAGCATCGGCTGGTCGCCGCGCACGCTAGGTGCCTCGCCGCGAAGCGCCAGGGTCACACCGCGATCCTCCGCCCAGGCTTCGAAATAGTCGAACAGCGCCTGCACTTCGTCGCCGAGGTCCACGTCAGCAGCTTCGGGGCGGATCAGGTCGTGGTCGGCCTGGGCGAGGAACAGCATGTCGCCGATCATCTTGCCGATGCGCTCATACTCCTCCAGGTTGGAATAGAGGATCTCCCGGTACGCCTCGAGGCTTCGCGTCCTGGACAGCGCAACCTGGGTCTGGGTGGTCAGGTTCGTCACCGGTGTGCGCAACTCGTGCGCGATGTCGGCGGCGAAATGCGACAAGCGGCGAAAGCTCTCCTCGATGCGCTCGAGCATCGCGTTGAACGACGAGACCAGTTCGGCCAACTCGATGGGAACCTGCGTGGGATCGAGCCGGACATGCAGTTGCTCGGAGCTGACGCCGCGTATTTTGTCGCTGATGCGACGGATCGGCGCATGTCCCAAGTGCACGGCCAGCCACGCGACCAGGATGGCGATCACGCAGGCGGCAAATGTGCCGATCAGCAGTCCGCGCTGAAGCTCGGAGAGGTAGTGAACGTGGAACTCCATGGCCATCGCCACGAGCACGGTGTAGGCGCCCATGCGCAGCACTGCGCCGCGGTAGGGCCGGTCGCGCACGGTCCAGATGCGCAGCGCGTCGGCGTCCAGACGCGACGCTGCGGGCTGGGTTCGCGCCAGCTCGGCCAGGCCGGCGTCGGCGGTGCCGTACAAGGGTCTTCCGTCTCCGTCGAGAACGAGAAAGAACACGCCGTGATGTCCGGCGACCGCGCCGGCGAGACGGCGTTCCAGAGCGTTGCGGCTGCGCTCCGCGGAGGCATCGCCGAGCGCCGAACGAATGGATTGCGTGACCGCCCGCAACTCGTCGAGATCCTGCTCGGCGAAATGATGTTCGATCGAGCGTTCGACGCCCCAGGCGAAGAGAAGAAACACCAGCGTCGTCGCCACGCCGATGAACGCCGTGACCCGCAGCGCCAGCGAGGCCGGGCGGCGTTTGCTCGCCTCAGCCGGCATCGGGCGTATCCAGTGCGTAACCCATGCCGCGAATGGTCTGGATGAGCTTGGGCTCGAAGGGGTCGTCGACCTTGGCGCGCAGACGGCGGATGGCGACGTCGATCACGTTGGTGTCGCTGTCGAAGTTCATGTCCCAGACCTGAGAGGCGATCAGGGACCGCGGCAACACCTCGCCCTGGCGTCGGATCAGCAGTTCCAGCAGGGCGAATTCCTTGTTCGTGAGATTGATGCGGGTGCCTGCTCGCGTGGCGCGTCGGCGTTGTAGATCAAGCACCAAATCGGCGACTTGCAAGTGGTCGGTCAAGATGGGGCTGTGACCCCGGCGCAGCAGGCTTCGCACCCGCGCCAGCAGTTCGGAGAACACGAAGGGCTTGACAAGGTAGTCGTCTGCGCCGAGTTCCAGGCCCCTGACGCGATCGTCCACGCTGTCCCTGGCGGTCAGGAACAGCACCGGCGTGTTCTTGCCGGCGCCGCGCAAGGACTGCACGATGCGCCAGCCGTCCACGTCGGGCAGCATCACGTCGAGCACGATCAGGTCATACGGCTCGGTCATCGCCAGGTGATGACCGTCCAGGCCGTTGCGGGCCAGGTCGACGACGAAGCCGGCTTCGGCCAGGCCTTGGCGCAGATAGTCGCCGGTTTTGCTCTCGTCCTCGACCACCAGAAGTTTCATGGGTTTCCTCGCCGCTGATCGGTCTCGCGCTTTCGGGCGCCATCTCCGGGCCGCTTGGCGATGCTCGCCCAATGTAGCCGTCCGAGGCTGCCGTCAAGATGACGGATCGATGACATGAATGTAATGGACCGGTCATGCGGGGGACAGTGCCGCCTGGCTAAGGTTGCGGTCATGAAGACGGGATCTGTGCGCCGGCGTAGCCGAGGCAGGTCCGGTTCCTATCTTTTCCGCCTGGAAGCTTGTTTCGATGAAACCGCATATGCTCGAGTTCGCCGCCGCGCCACGCCTTGCGCGCCGGCGTTTTGTCCAGGGCCTGGCCGCCGGAGGCGTCATGCTCGGGCTGTCGCCTTTCGCCCGGCCCGCGCTCGCAGCCAGCGAGGCCACGACAACAGGCGCGGCCCCGTTGTTGCGTGGCACCGAGTTCGACCTCGTCATCGCCGAGTCGCCGGTGAACTTCACCGGCAAGCCGCGCATGGCCACCACCATCAACGGCTCGATCCCTGGCCCCACGCTGCACTGGCGCGAAGGCGACACGGTCACGATTCGCGTGACCAACAGGCTGCGCGAACCCACCTCGCTGCATTGGCACGGCATCCTCCTCCCGTTCCAGATGGACGGCGTGCCGGGCATCAGCTTCAAGGGCATCGCGCCGGGCGAAACCTTCACCTACCGTTTCAAGGTCGAGCAGAGCGGCACCTACTGGTACCACTCGCATTCAGGCATGCAGGAACAGACCGGCATGTACGGCGCCATCGTCATCGAGCCGTCCGGCGGCGAGACGATAAGAGCCGACCGCGACCACGTCGTGCAGCTGTCCGACTGGACCGACGAAGACCCGATGCGCGTCTTCGCCAAACTCAAGGCGCAGGGCGACTACTACAACTACAACCAGCCGACGGCGGTGGAATTTTTCCGCGACGTCTCGCGCCAAGGGCTGGCGGCGGCGCTGGACGAGCGCAAGATGTGGAACGAGATGCGCATGAATCCGACCGACCTGTCGGATCTCTCGGCCGCGACGCTCACCTATCTGATGAACGGCGCCACCCCTGCCGGCAACTGGACCGGATTGTTCCGCCCGGGGGAGAGGGTCAGGCTGCGCTTCGTCAACGGCGCGGCGAACACCTTCTACGACGTGCGCATCCCGGGACTGAAGCTCGTGGTCGTGCAGACCGACGGCCAGAATGTCGAGCCCGTCACGGTGGACGAATTCCGCTTCGGTCCCGGCGAAACCTACGACGTGATCGTCACGCCGAAGGACGACGCCTACACCCTCTTCGCGCAGTCCATGGACCGCACGGGCTATGCCCGCGGCACGCTGGCCGTGCGCGCCGGGATGGCGGCACCAGTTCCCGCACTCGACAAGGCTGAGAGGCTCGGCATGACGGACATGATGGGCGCGATGACCTCCGCAGCGAGTGGCGCGAACGGCGCCGCGCATGCCGGCATGGCTCCGGACGACATGCCGGGCATGGGCATGGAGGCGGCTCAGGCACCGGGTGCCGCGGTACGGCACGCCAGGACCGAATACGGCCCGAGTACGGACATGCACGTGGATACACCGCGGACAAACCTGGACGACCCGGGCATCGGCCTGCGCGGCAACGGCCGCCGCGTGCTGACCTATGCCGATCTGCGCACACTTGGCGGACCGCTCGACACGCGCCGCCCAGGGCGCGAGATCGAGTTGCACCTGACCGGCAATATGCAGCGCTATGCCTGGTCGATCGACGGTGTCCCGTTCGGCCAATCCACGCCCGTGCATTTTCGCCACGGCGAGCGCCTTCGCGTTGTTTTCGTCAACGACACCATGATGACCCATCCCATGCATCTGCACGGCATGTGGAGCGAGCTGGAAAGCCCGCAGGGAAGCTTCCAGGTGCGCAAGCACACCATCACCGTGCAGCCGGCCCAGCGGGTCAGCTTTCTCGTCACCGCGGACGCCCTCGGCCGCTGGGCCTGGCATTGCCATCTGATGCTCCACATGGAAGCGGGCATGTTCCGCGAAGTGGTGGTGGCCTGAGCCACCCGCAGCCGCCTGATGGACAAAGATGCGAACATGAACATGAACACGAACCTTCGATTGAGCTGTATCGCGGCCGTCCTGTTGACTTTGGGCGCGGCACCCGCCTGGGCGCAGGCCCCGGCGCCGCACGGCGGCATGGACATGCCCTCGGCGGCCGGGACGCAAGACATGGGCCCCGCATCGGCCGCAATGCCCGGCATGCCGTCGAACGGCACGGGCGCCATGCCGGGTATGCATCACGCACCGGCTGCCGCGGCTTCGTCGCAAGCGCCAGGCACGACAGGCCAGGCGGCCGGCATGCAGGACATGTCCGGAATGGGCGGCACGAGCCATGGCGCGGCGGCGGGAAGCGCCATGCCGATGGCGCCGATGCAAGGCGGCTCCGCACCGCCCGATGCGCGGGATCCGAACGCCTATTCCGGCGGCTACACGCTGGATTCGGGGCCGTACACCCTTACCGGCGTGCGCCCGCCCCGGCTCGGGGACGAGCACAGCTTCGGTACGCTGTTGATCGACCGGCTGGAGCGGGTCTACGGCCGCGACGGCAACGCCACGGCCTACGACGCCCAGGGCTGGTTCGGCCGGGATCAGAACAAGCTGGTGCTCAAGGCCGAGGGCGATGTCGCCCAGGGCCGGCTGCAGAGCGCCCGGACCGAGGTGCTCTGGGGTCACGCCGCGGCCACCTTCTGGGACACGCAACTGGGCCTGCGCAACGACAGCGGCGTGGGACCCGCCCGCGACTGGCTGGCGTTCGGCGTGCAGGGCATCGCACCCTACTGGTTCGACATCGAGGCCACCGGCTATCTGGGCGACCAGGGGCGCAGCGCGCTGCGCCTGGCGGCGAGCTATGACGTTCTGCTCACGCAGAAGCTCATCGCGCAGCCGCGCATCGACGCCAATGCCTACGGCAAGAGCGACCCGGCACGCGACATCGGCAGCGGCCTGTCCAACCTGACGGCCGGCCTGCGCCTGCGCTATGAGTTCACGCGCCAGTTCGCGCCCTATGTCGGCGTGGAATGGGCCGGCAAGTTCGGCCAGACCGCCGACCTGGCCCGCGCCGCCGGCGAGCGGCCGCGGCAGACGCGCCTGGTTGCGGGCGTGCGCTTGTGGTTCTGATTTCCCGCCCGGCCGGGCAAGGCCGGGATCTTTCATTCCACGCAAACTCACTGCAGGGGCTTCGATGAAAAAGACACTCTTGATCCTGACCTTCGGCGCATTGCCGGTCCTGGCGCTGGCGACAGGCAGCCATGGCGCAGACCACGGCATGGGAGGCCGGCAGGCGATGCAGGGCCACGACATGGCCGGCATGCATGAGGACAAGCATGCGTCGCTGGCGGGCCAGCCGGGCGATCCGGCCCGGGTCAGCCGCACCATCGACATCACGATGGACGATTCCATGCGCTTCGCGCCGGACACCATCCAGGTCAAGAAGGGGGAGACTGTCCGCTTCACGCTCCAGAACGCCGGCAGGATGACCCATGAGATGGTGCTCGGCACCCCGGACGAACTCAAGGAGCATGCCGCGATGATGCGCCGGATGCCGATGATGCAGCATGCCGAACCCAACATGATCCGGCTGGCGCCGGGGCAGCGCGGCAGCATCGTCTGGCGGTTCGCCAAGCCTGGAACGGTGGACTTCGCCTGTCTCGTGCCGGGCCATATGGAGGCCGGCATGATGGGCAAGGTGGTGGTTGAGTGACGGCCGCCATGCAGTCCTTGCGCCAAGGCGCGGGCGTCGAATCCGGGAGATCGAGATGAAGAATTCAATCCTCAAGCTGTTTTTCATCGGGCTGATGACGGCTTCGTCGGCTTGGGCCGCGCCGGGCGCGGCGACGCTGCCGATCGTGCAGGTCTACAAGGACCCGGCCTGCGGCTGCTGCACGGCCTGGATCAAGCACATGCAAGCCAACGGTTTCCAGGTCGTCGCCCATGACACGAACGACGTGGCGGCCCACAAGCGGCGCCTCGGCGTGCCGTTCGGCATGGGTTCCTGCCACACCGCCGAGGTAGACGGCTACCTGGTGGAAGGCCATGTGCCGGCGCGCGACATCCGGCGCTTGCTGAACGAGCACCCCAGCGTGCGCGGGCTGGCCGTGCCTGGCATGCCGACGGGATCGCCCGGCATGGAGGAAGGCGGACGCAAGGACGCTTTCGACGTGCTGCGGATCGAGCGCGACGGCTCGACCCGAGCGTATGCCCATTACTGAACCCATTTCTACTCCCCCCCATGTTCACGAAAGGAACGATCATGAAACCGACACGCAACACCCCGATCCTGCGCCGTGCCACCCTGGCCCTGGCCTTCGCCCTGGCGGCGCCCTCCGCCTTGCTGGCAGCCGAGCCGACCCAGGACGAGCACGCCGCGCACCACGTCGAGCCGACCCAGGCGGCGAGCGCGGCCCAGCCCGGGCAAGGCCGCATGCAGGGCAAGCCTGAGAGTGCAGGCGCCCAGCAGTCCATGCCGATGGATGGATCGTCGACGAAGGACATGAAGGATATGAAAGGCATGATGAACGGCATGGATCACGGTTCCGCGGCCGAAGGACAGAAAGGCATGGGCATGATGGGCCCAGGCATGCACGGCAGCGAGGCGGGCCACGGCTCCATGATGGACATGGGCAAATCCCAAACCAAGCCGGGGAATCCGGCGGGGCATTGAGCGCTCAGGCCTGCACGGGCCGCGCGCAGCGCACGGCATCGTCCATGCAGGCCTGGAGGTGAATCATGATGGGCTTCGACGATGGGGGAATGGGGCTGGGATGGATCGGGATGGTCCTGGTCTGGGCCGTCCCGGTTCTTCTGATCCTCGGGCTGGCGCGCTATTTCATGCAGGATCGATCCGAACCGCGCCAGCGCAACGCTATCGAGATTCTCGAGGCGCGCTACGCCAGCGGGGAGATCGACCGCGACGAGTATGTGAAACGGCGCGCCGACTTGACGGGAGGCACGTGAACGGCTGGTCCGCGGTTGCGAGCGGGGGCGGATCGCGCCCGCGCTGTCCATGCTGACGGCCGGCTTGTTCCTGGTGCCGTGGGCGTCTGATTTTGCGTCGATGCTGGTCGTGATCGGTGCGGTCGCGGCCAGCGCCGGCATCCTCTCGCCGATACTGACTTACTGGATCTCGGCCAAGGCCGGGAGCGTGCAGGGCTGGGAACTCGGCAAGCAGGCGGCAGCCGGACTCCTCTTCAATATCGCCACCTTGCCTGGCGCCCCCTTCGTCCTGACCGCGGGCCTTGCCGCACTGGGCTTCCTGCTAAGCCTCGGACTGCCTCATTTACTCGTGCCCCGTAATCTCGGAAATGGCCTGCTTGCGCCATAGCCGGAGACTGACAAGACATGCTGAGGACGATTGAGGAGCAACGATGAAAACGACCGTCATTGATGTGCGCGACCTGCTCTCCCCGTTGAGTGCCCGGGGCGTCGAGAAACAACTGGTCAGGATGCCGGGGGTCAAGCAGGTCGACGTGAACAGCGTTTCGGGCAGCGCGACGGTGGTGTATGACGAGACGGTGACGGACCTCAATGCCATCAAGGCGAGAGTGCGCGAGTGCGGCCATCACTGCAACGGTGAACTGGTGCCCAAGCACCTTTGTGAATCCGAAGCTGCGCCTGGCGACGCACAAGTCATGGCGGTACCCATCCCTTCCCCCGCAGCGCCACCCGGCCATGGCGAGCAGCCTGCGCCCGCGGAACATCGCAAGCATGCCGGGCATGTCGAACCGGCCAGGACCGACCAAGTTACCCAACACGCCGGGCATGCGGACATGGACAGCATGGGGCATGAGATGGGCCACGGCGCCGGCATGGACATGCAGGCGATGGCGCGCGACATGCGCAATCGTTTCTTCATTGCGCTGGCATTCGCGCTACCGGTGTTTCTCTATGCCTCGATGGGCATGGAGTTTCTCAAGCTCGAACCGCCATTCGGGATGGACCGCAATATTTTTCTGTTCGTGCTCGCGAGCGGCGCGATTGTCTATCCCGGCTGGCCGTTTTACGTCGCCGCGTTCCGCGCCCTCCGCAACGGCGTGGCCAACATGGCGGTGCTCGTTCTCCTGTCGGTGGGAACCGGCTATTTTTTCAGTGTGGGCGCCACGTTTTTCTTCGCCGGCGAACAGTTCTACGAAGCCTCGTCGGTGCTGCTGGTCTTCATTCTGCTGGGCCACTGGCTGGAGATGCGCGCCCGCGCCGGGGCGTCCGATGCCATCCGCGCGCTGATGGACCTCGCCCCGCCGAAAGCGACCGTGCTGCGCGAGGGGCGCGAAATCGAACTGCCCACGGCAGACTTGAAAGTCGGCGATATGGTGATCATCCGGCCCGGCAATAAAATTCCGGTGGACGGCGAAGTCATCGAGGGCGAATCGCAGGTGGACGAATCCATGCTCACCGGCGAATCCATGCCGGTCAAAAAGACGCTTGGCACCAGCGTGATCGGCGCCACCATCAACAAGAGCGGCAGCTTCAAATACCGCGCGACCAAGGTCGGCGCCGACACCGCACTCGCCCAGATCGTCAAGCTGGTGCAAGCAGCGCAGAACTCCAAGGCGCCCGGCCAACGGCTGGCCGACCGGGCCGCGCAATGGCTGGTGCTCGCCGCCATCGCCACCGGTCTGGCGACCTTTGCGGTGTGGTTCTGGTGGATCGGGCAGCCGCTGCTGTTTGCCATGACGCTGACCATCACCGTGTTCGTGATTGCCTGCCCGGATGCGTTGGGCCTCGCCACACCGATGGCGATCATGGTCGGCACCGGCCTGGGCGCCATGAACGGCATCCTGTTCAAGAACGCTGCCGCGCTGGAGGAGGCCACCAAGCTCGACGTGATCATTTTCGACAAGACCGGCACCCTGACCCTGGGGCAGCCCGAGGTCGTGGATGTGGCGACGGCGGCGGGCACCAACGTGGGCGCCATGCTGGGTTTGGCCGCTGCGGTTGAGCAGGGCTCCGAACACCCGCTCGCGCAGGCGATCCTGAAGCGCGCGGCCGGCATGTCGACGCAGACTGGCAACGGCTTTACCAATATCGACGGCATGGGCGCCAAGGCGGAAGTCGAAGGACGCACTGTGCTGCTGGGTAACCGTAAATTGATGGACGCAGAACAGGTTGATATGAACGGCCTGGTTGCCAAAGCCGACGAGATGCAGGGCGCGGGCCGTACTGTCGTCCACGTCGCCCAGGGCGGCAAGCTGCTCGGGCTCATCGCCATCGCCGATGCGCTGCGGCCGACGTCGAAGGACACCATCCAGGCGCTGCAGCGGCGCGGCGTGAAAGTGGCCATGCTCACCGGCGACAACCGCGCCACCGCCGAGCGCATCGGCCGTGAGATCGGTATCGACCTCGTGCTCGCCGACGTGCTGCCGGGACAGAAGGCCGATAAGGTCAAGGAGCTGCAAGCGCAAGGCAACAAGGTCGGCATGGTGGGCGATGGCATCAACGATGCGCCCGCCCTGACGCAAGCCGACGTGGGATTCGCCATCGGCGCCGGCACCGACGTGGCGATGGAGAGCGCCGATGTGGTGCTGATGAAAAGCGACCCGTTCGATGTGGTGGGCGCACTGGAGCTTTCCCGCGCTACGCTGCGCAAGATGCACCAGAATCTCGGCTGGGCGGTCGGCTACAACGTCATCGCCTTCCCGCTCGCCGCGGGTATGTTCTACCCGTTCACGCTGAATCCCGAGATCGCGGCGCTGGCCATGTCCGGCAGCTCGGCGCTGGTGGCCGTCAATGCGCTGATGTTGAAGCGCACCAGGCTGGCGGGCATCCGTCAGCCTGGTGGGGCCGTCAAGATATGAGGCGGCCAGGAGATGATTCCTCGGCTGGGGCCGCGGCGCGGGCCTGCGCCGAGCCGGGTCCATGACAGGACCGGCATCGCCACGGCGTGCCAACTGTCGCTCGCGACGGTGGCCAACATGCGGCAGAACCTTGTGTTCGCGTTTCTCTACAACGCGCTGGGCCTGCGCCGTGCGCGCCTGACGTGAGCGTGGGAACCGGCAGGTTTCATCCGCATCATCGCCGAGGCGCCGTAGCGCGACGCAACCCGTTCCGATGACGGTTTGGCCGACGGGGCTCGAACGTCCAATGCTGCGACGCAACATCCACTTGCCGATGGGCACAGTTGGTGACAGCAGGGTTTTCGTGCCTTGGCTACATTCAATGTCGTTGAATCCGAATGCGCCTCGACACTCTCCAGGAGGTTGCTGGGGCACCGAACCAGGAGAACACCATGACCATCTACCGCAATCTGCACCCGAAGAACCTGCCGCCGCACGCGCGTATTTGCGAGGTGGACCTCGGTCGCCCCGCGCGCGTGGACATGGACACGCCGGCCACGGCGGTCATGACTGACCTGCGGCGCGTGCCGGCGGTGACCATCGCGCCCGATGCGACCGTGGAGACGGCGCAGGAACGCATGATCCATGCCCGTGTGCGGCTGCTTTTGGTGACCGCGCCGAGCGGGGACGTGCTGGGCCTGATTACCGCGCGCGACCTGCTCGGCGAGAAGCCCATCCGCGTCGCGGTCGACGACGGCGTCGCGCGCGACGCCGTGACCGTGGCGCGGGTGATGGTGCCGCGCGAGCGCATTCAGGTGCTCGACTACGGCGAGGTGCAGCACTCCAGCGTGGGCGATGTGGTGATGACGCTGAGGGAGTCCGGGCGCCAGCATGCCCTGGTGGTCGAAGCCGACCCGGCGCCCCTGATCCGCGGCATTTTTTCCACGACCCAGATCGGGCGCCAGCTCGGCTCGCCGATCGAAGCGTCGGAGCGCCCGCAGAGCTTCGCCGAGGTGGAACATCTGCTGGCGGCGAGCTGAGCGCGCGCATGCAAGGAGGGCGCCGCCTCGCGTCTGCCGCCTGGCGGGCTGCGGGGTAGACGCCCGGTCGCCGCACAATAGCGGTACCCGATGCGGCGGGGCCATGCCTGCCGCATGACACGCAACACAGGTCCACACGATGCACGATCTCGGTCTTGAAGCCCGCCAATTCGTCCGCGCCCATCCCAACGGCGTGCTGTCCACGCTGTCCAAGCGTCTGGGCGGTTTCCCCTTCGGCTCCATCGCGCCCTTCATGCTCGACCACGCGGGGCGGCCCGTCATCCTCATCTCCACGCTGGCCGAGCACACCAAGAATCTGGACGCCGACCCGCGCTGCAGCCTCATCGCCCATCCTTGCGCGCAGGATGCCCAGGCGGCCGGGCGGGTCACCCTCGTCGGACACGCCAGCCGCTTGACTGAAAAGGACGCCATGGGGCCGCGCTACCTGCGCTATTTGCCCGAGGCCGAGGGTTACTTCGGCATGCACGATTTCTTCTTCTACCGGCTGGAGATCGAGGCGGTGCGCTTCATCGGCGGATTCGGCAAGATCCACTGGATCGCCCCGGCCGACTTCGCGCCGCCCGCCAACGACCTCGATGCGTCCGAGCCGGGCATCCTGGC
>JAJXUC010000122.1 GCA_021783435.1 Pseudomonadota bacterium
TCAGCGGATTGATCCGCAATGCCAATTCCACCGCACTCAACGGCATGCCGCTGCAGACCGACCTGGAGCGCCGGCTCGGCCGCCCGGTTCGCGTCCACAACGACGCCAATTGCCTGGCGGTGAGCGAGGCAGTGGACGGCGCGGGGGCAGGGGCGCGGGTGGTGTTCGGCGTGATTCTCGGCACCGGCGTGGGCGCCGGCATCGCCATCGACGGCAAGGATTGGCTCGGCCGCAACGCCGTGGCCGGCGAGTGGGGCCACAATCCGCTGCCCTGGCAGCGTGCCTCAGCCGCGTGGCGCGAAACGCCCGGTCCGCTGTGCTGGTGCGGCCGGCAGGGCTGCATCGAGACCTGGCTCAGCGGGCCCGGGTTCGCCGCGGATCATGCCGCGCATACGGGGCGGCGCATCGCAGCCCAGGACATCGTCACGGCGATGCGCGCGGGCGATGCGGCGGCGCGCGCCAGTTTCATCCGCTACTGCGATCGCCTGGCGCGGGGCCTGGCGCATGTGGTGAACCTGCTCGACCCCGACGTGATCGTGCTCGGAGGCGGGATGAGCAATGTGCGCGAACTCTACGACGAGGTGCCGCTGCGTTGGGGGGCGTGGGTGTTCTCGGACAGCGTGCGGACCCGCCTGTGCGGCGCCGCGCACGGCGATTCATCGGGCGTGCGCGGGGCGGCCTGGTTATGGCGCGATTGAACGCGGCCGCGTGCCGCGTTCAATCGCCGGCCATGGGCTGCAGCAGGCGCCGCACATAGGCGCTTACGCCCGTGGCCACGTCGGCGAATGCGTGGTCGCAGCCCGTCGCGCGCAGGTTCTGCAGGTTGGCTTCGGTGAAGCATTGGTATTTGCCGACCAGGGCTGCGGGGAAGTCGATGTACTCGATCAGGCGATCGGCGACCATTTGCTCCAGGCTCAGGCCGTCGAGTCCGTGCGAGGCCCGCAGGGCATTGATCACGCCATGGGCCACGTCGTTGAAAGGCTGTGCGTGCCCGCTGCCGAGGTTGAACACGCCGCTGTGCGCGGGGTGGTCGAAGAACCACAGATTGACCGCCACCACGTCGTCGATCCAGACGAAGTCGCGCATCTGCTCCCCGGGGCCGTAGCCGCCGTAGGCGCCGAACAGTTTCACCTTGCCTTCGGCGCGGCACTGGTTGACGTGATGGAAGGCCACCGAGGCCATGCGGCCCTTGTGCTGTTCCCCGGGGCCGTAGACGTTGAAGTAGCGAAACCCCGCGATCTGGCTGTCCGCCGTCGGCAGATGGCGCCGCACGACCTGGTCGAACAAGAGCTTGGAATAGCCATAGACGTTGAGCGGACGCTCGTATTGCGGCTGTTCGACGAAACTGGCCGAGCCGCCATAGGTGGCGGCACTGGAGGCGTAGAGCAGGCGGATGCCCTGCGCCAGGCAGGTGTCGAGCAGGCGTTTGCTGGCGGCGTAGTTGTTGTCGAGCATGTAGCGGCCGTCGTGCTCCATGGTGTCGGAGCAGGCGCCTTCGTGGAACACGGCGTCGACGTGGCCGAACCGGCCCTGGGCGAAGGCCTCGTAGAACGCGGTCTTGTCGACGTAGTCGCTGATGCGCAGGTCGACCAGGTTGTGGAATTTGTCGGCCTGGGTGAGGTTGTCGACCGCGATGATGTCGGTGATGCCGCGCGCGTTCAGGCCGCGCACGAGATTGCTGCCGATGAAGCCGGCGGCGCCGGTGACGACGATGCGTGGATGCATGGTGGGGTTCAGCTCCGTGGCCAGAGTTCGGCGGGCGTCACGCTGGCCGTGCCCAGCTTGCCGACGACGATGCCGGCGGCGCGGTTGGCGGTGCGCACGGCATCGGCCAGGCTGCTGCCTGCGCCGAGCATCACGGCCAGGGTGGCGATGACGGTGTCGCCCGCGCCGGAGACATCGAACACCTCCTTCGCCTCGGCCTTGACGTGCAGCGGCTCGCCCGCGGTGAACAGGCTCATGCCGTCCTCGGCGCGGGTCACGAGCACGGCTTGCAGGTCGAGGTCGGCGCGCAACGCGTCGGCGCGCCGGCGCAGTTCGGCCTCGCCGTTCCAGTCGCCTGCGGCGAGGGTGAACTCGGCGCGGTTGGGGGTGATGAGCGTGGCGCCCCGGTAGCGGGAGTAGTCGCGCCCCTTGGGGTCGACCAGCACCGGCATGCCGCGCAGGCGTGCCAGCTCGAGCATGCGGGTCACGTGGGTGAGGCCACCCTTGCCGTAATCGGATAGCAGCACCACGTCGTGCAGGTCCAGCTCCTGCGCATAGCGGTCCATCAGATCGAGCAGCACCTCGTGGTCGGGCTTGGACTCGAAGTCCATGCGGATGAGCTGCTGCTGGCGCGAGACCACGCGCAGCTTCATCGTGGTTTGCATCCCCGCGACCTGGCGCATGGCGCTGCGGATGGGGGAGTCGGTGACGAGATGCGCCAGACGGCGGCCGGCATCGTCCGAGCCGACCACCGACAGCAGCGTGGTCTGCGCCCCGAGCGTGGCGGCGTTCAGCGCGACGTTGGCGGCGCCGCCCATGCGGTCCTCCTCGCGCTGCACCAGCGCCACCGGCACCGGCGCCTCGGGCGAGATGCGCTCCACCGCGCTGAACCAGTAGCGGTCGAGCATGACGTCGCCCACGACGAGCACGCGGGCCTTGGCGAGTTGATCGACGTTCATACGGCAAGCAATTGAAGTTCTTCGGTGCGGCGGGGCGGATACGTCTCCCAGCCTTGGCAGGCAGGGCAATGCCAGGTGTAGTTGCGCGCCTCGAAGCCGCAGGCGGCGCAGCGGTAGCGCTGGCGATTCTTCAGCGCCCCATCGAGCGCCTGGGCGAGAGCCAGCCGGGCCGGCTCGGGCGACAGCGCGGTGCTGGTCTGGTCGAGCACGCGGCGCGCGGCCAGCAGGCTCTTGTGGGTTTGCAGATAGGTCAGGGCGAGGTGGTAGCGCTCGCTGGCGTCGGCCTCGAGCTGCAGCACGGCGTCGAGCAGGTCGATGGCCGGATAGTCCTGCAACTTTGCCAGCAGCCAGTCGCGGCCGGCCTGCGCCTGGCCCGTCTCGCGGAAGAGCCGCGCCATGTCCAGCGCGGCCAGCGCGGTGAAATCCGGCTGGATCTGGGCGATGTGGCGCAAGTGCTCCAGCGCCTGGGCGGCATCCCCTTGTTGCTGGGCGATGCCGGCGCGCAGCTGCCAGGGGCGCACGGCTTGCGGGTGCACCCGCACGGCCTTGTCGAGCGCATCCAGAGCGCCGGTCAGGTCATGGCCTTGCTGGCACTGCAGGGCGACTTCGCACCAGTAATGCGCGATCTGGCGCCCGTAGCTGCCGGCGCCCAGACGCTCGAGCTGGCCGGCGATGTCGATGGCCCGCGGCCATTCCTTGGTGCGCTCGTGGATTTGGAGCAGGGCCGCCAGCGCTTCCGACTGGTAGGGCGAGGCGGCCAGGGCGGTGTAGGCCGACTCGGCACGATCGAGCAGTCCGGCCTTGAAGAAGTCCTGCGCGAGGGCGATCTGGGCGCGCTGGCGCTCGGCGACGGGAAGGTCACCACGCGCCAGCAGATTCTGGTGCACGCGCACGGCGCGTTCGTATTCCCCGCGCCGGCGAAACAGATTGCCGAGGGCGAAATGCAGATCCACGGTATTGGGGTCGGCCGTCACCGCCTCGATGAAGGCGTCGATGGCCTTGTCCTGCTGCTCGCTCAGCAGGAAGTTCAGGCCGCGGAAATAGGACAGCGGCGCATCGCGCTTGAGTTCGCTCTCACGTCGCCATTGCCGCAAATCCAGCCTGGAAGCCAGCCACCCGAAACCAAAGGTGATGGGCAGCGCGAGCAGCCACCACAGCTCAAACTCCATCGGGCGTTCCGTCGATCACGGCCGGGGCGGTGCGCACGGGCTCGCTGGGCGCAGCGGCGGGCTTGGCGGCGGGAGCCGGGGTTGCCCGCTGCCGGCGCGCCCGCATCCAGCCGGGCAGCATGGCCAGGGCGCCAAGCACCGCGCCCAAGGTGAACGCGGCGAGCAAGAGCACGAACAGCGGGGCCTTCCACTGCGTGCCGAACAACAGGTGCAGCACCGTGGGTTCCAGGTTGTTCAGCGCGAGGCCGAAGAACAGCAGGAAAAGAATGAGACGGACGAACCAGTTGAAGGCGCGCATGGTTGTGTCGGTGAAGGCCGCGCGGCAAAGGCGCTGGGAGACGGCATTTTAGGCGGGAAGCCGGACCGGAATGGGCATCTCTGGCGGGCCAGCCTCAGCGATGGCTCGCGCGACAGCGGTCGGATCCAAGACGGCGATGGCGATGTGACCGGGGCCGTGGATGAGGCTCAGGGGTTGGAGTCTGGCTCCACGGCAATATCCTTCTCGCCGGAGCCTTGACTCTGGTCGACCTGCACGCGCAGCGACTTGCCGGGTTTGAAGTGCGGCAAGCGCTTTTCGGGGACCATGACCTGCTCGCCCGAGCGAGGATTGCGGCCGACACGGGCGGGGCGGTGGCTGACCGAAAAACTGCCGAAGCCGCGAATTTCGACGCGATGACCGTTCTCCAGGGCTTCCGAAAGCGCGTCGAGAATGGTCTTCACGGCCAACTCCGCGTCGCGGTGGGTGAGTTGGGTGAAGCGCTCGGCAAGCTGATCCACCAGATCGGAACGGGTCATGGGAAAGTCGAGGCAGGGAATGTGGGAATGGATGTGTTTTGCGCAGGTGCACCGAAAAAAACGCCCGCCAGGCTTCTGGCCGGCGGGCGTCGTGACGGAGGCTGCTTATTCTTGGTTTTGATTGTCAAGCTTGGCGCGCAGCAGGGCGCCGAGGTTGGTGGTGCCGGTGGCTTCGCGCTGCTCGTTGGCCAGGCGGTTCATGACCTCCTGCTGATCCACGCTGTCCTTGGCCTTGACCGACAGTTGGATGCTGCGGTTCTTGCGGTCGATGTTGATGACCATGGCCGAAACCTGGTCGCCATCCTTGAGCAGGTTGCGTGCATCTTCGACGCGGTCACGCGAGATCTCGGAGGCGCGCAGATAGCCCTCGATCTCGTCGCCCAGGTCGATGATGGCGCCCTTGGCGTCCACGGACTTGACGGTGCCCTCGACGACCTTGCCCTTGTCGTTGATGGCGGCGAAGTTCATGAACGGATCGCCTTCCATCTGCTTGATGCCGAGGGAGATGCGCTCGCGCTCGATGTCGATGCCCAGCACCAGGGCCTCGACCTCCTGGCCCTTCTTGTAGTTGCGTACCGCGGCTTCGCCGGTCTCGTTCCAGGACAGGTCGGACATGTGGACCAGGCCGTCGATCCCGCCGGGCAGGCCGATGAACACGCCGAAGTCGGTGATGGACTTGACTGGGCCGCTGACCTTGTCGCCACGCTTGTGGTTGGCGGCGAACTCGTCCCAGGGGTTCGGGCGGCATTGCTTCATGCCCAGGCTGATGCGGCGGCGGTCTTCGTCGATTTCCAGCACTTGCACTTCCACCTCGTCGCCAAGCTGGACGATCTTGCTGGGGGCCACGTTCTTGTTGGTCCAGTCCATTTCGGACACGTGCACCAGGCCCTCGATGCCGGGCTCGATCTCGACGAAGGCGCCGTAATCGGTGAGGTTGGTGATCTTGCCGAACAGGCGGGTGCTGGCCGGGTAGCGGCGCGCCACGCCGACCCAGGGGTCGTCGCCCATCTGCTTGAGGCCCAGCGAGACGCGGTTCTTTTCCACGTCGTACTTGAGCACCTTGGCCGTGACTTCCTGGCCGGGGGTGACCACTTCGCTGGGGTGGCGCACGCGGCGCCAGGCCAGGTCGGTGATGTGCAGCAGACCGTCGATGCCGCCCAGGTCGACGAAGGCGCCATAGTCGGTGATGTTCTTGACCACGCCGGTGACGATCTGGCCTTCCTTGAGGTTCTCCAGCAGCTTGGCGCGCTCCTCGCCCTGGCTGGCTTCGACCACGGCACGGCGCGACAGCACGACGTTGTTGCGTTTGCGGTCGAGCTTGATGACCTTGAACTCCATGGTCTTGCCCTCGAAGGGCGTGGTGTCCTTCACCGGGCGGGTGTCGAGCAGGGAGCCGGGCAGGAAGGCACGGATGCCGTTGATCATCACGGTCAGGCCGCCCTTGACCTTGCCGGTCACGGTGCCTTGGGCGAACTCGCCCGATTCAAGCGCCTTTTCCAGGGACATCCAGGAGGCCAGGCGTTTGGCCTTGTCGCGCGACAGCATGGTGTCGCCATAGCCGTTTTCGAGCGCGTCGATGGCCACCGAGACGAAATCGCCGACCTTGGCTTCGACTTCGCCATGGTCGTTCTTGAATTCTTCAATGGGGATGTAGGCGTCGGACTTCAGGCCGGCGTTGACGATCACGAAATTGGGATCGACGCCGACGACTTCCGCGGTGATGACTTCACCGGTGCGCATATCGCGCGTCTTGAGCGACTCTTCGAAAAGGGCTGCGAAGGATTCGCCAGACGTGCTGGCGCTAGGGTTGACGGACATGGACAGACTCTCGGACCCGCAGGAGGCCCCGCGGGGTTGGTTGCACAGCCTGAATACGGCCCGACGCCGGGCGGAAATCCGCGCCTTGGCAAGGCCTGGTGCGGACGCGCGGGCACGGAGGGCGTGCGTATTCAGGAACGTTGTCGCCACCACTGCAACACCTGGCGCACGGTCTGATCGACGTCGAGCGCAGAGGTATTGAGGGGCAGCGCATCCTGCGCGGGCTTGAGTGCTGCAACGCTGCGCTGGGTATCGCGCGCGTCCCGCCGTTCAAGCTCGTGCAAAACTTTGGCAAGTGTAGTTGAAATGCCTTTAGAAATCAATTGCTTATGCCGCCGCTCGGCACGGGCCTGCGCGTCGGCGGTCAAGAACACCTTCAGCCGGGCGTCCGGAAACACCACGGTGCCCATGTCGCGGCCGTCGGCGACCAGCCCGGGAGCGCGGCGCAGGCTGCGCTGCAGGTCGAGCAGGGCGCGGCGCACGGCGGGATGCGCGGAGAGTGTGGACGCCGCCTGGCCCACGGCCTCGGTGCGGATCGCGTCGCTGGCATTTTCCGGCCCCAGCCACACCGTGCCGCCCTCGCAGCGGATGGGAAGGTGGCGCGCCAGTGCCGCCAGCGCGGCTTCGTCGTCGAGCGCGATCCCCTGGCGCTGCGCGAGAAGGGCCGTGGCGCGGTACATCACGCCAGAGTCCAGGTAATGGAAGCCCAGGGCCTGGGCCAGATGGGCGGCGACCGTGCCTTTGCCCGAGGCGGTGGGGCCATCGATGGCGATGACGGGTACGGGGCGCGTGACGTCGGCGAAGGCCTGAAAATACGTCGGAAATGTTTTGGATACGCAACCGGGTTCGAGGATGCGAATGTCGGCCGGGCCGAAGCTGGCCAGGGAGAAGCACATGGCCACGCGGTGATCGTCGTAGGTGGCGATGGCCGCGCCGCGCCAGTGCTCGGCCGGCAGCGGGTGCACGCGCAGCCAGTCGGGACCGGCCTCCACCTGCGCGCCGAGCTTGGCCAGCTCGGCCGCCATCGCGGCGATGCGGTCGGTTTCCTTCACCCGCCAGCTGCCGATGCCGGTCAGGGTGGTCGGGGCCTCGGCAAACAGCGCGGTGATGGCCAGGGTCATGGCCGCATCGGGGATGGCGATGCAGTCGATGGCCCCCCCGGCCAGACGTTGCCGGCCTTCGCGCAGACCGTGTGTGGCGATGAATCCTTCGCCCCATTCGACCCGCGCGCCCAGTTGCTGCAGCACGCGGGCGAACTGCACGTCGCCCTGGATGCTGTCCGCATCGACCCCCTCCACACGCACCGCTTCGCCCTGGCCGTGCAGCGTGCCCAGCACGCCGGCAGCGAGGAAATACGAGGCCGACGAGGCGTCGCCTTCGACGGCGATGCGTCCAGGGCTGGTGAAGCGACTGCCGGCCGGGATGATGAAGCGCTGCCAGCCCTGGTGTTCGATGTGCACGCCGAAGCGGGCGAGCAGCTTGCATGTCATGTCGACATAGGGCCGGGAAATCAGCGTTCCGGCGACTTCGATGACGATGTCGCGCGCGGCGGCAGCCAGCGGCAGCGCCAGCAGCAGTGCGCTGAGAAATTGGCTCGATACGTCGCCGCGCACGCGTATGGGGGCGTCGATGCGCAGGGTGCCGATGCCGATGTTCAGCGGCGGGAAGCCGGGTTGGCCGCCATAGCCGATGTCGCAGCCGATGGAGCGCAGGGCATCGACCAGGTCGCCGATCGGGCGCTCGTGCATGCGCGGCACGCCACGCAGGGCGTAGCTGCCGCCGAGCAGTGCCAGCGCCGCGGTGAGCGGCCGGATGGCGGTTCCCGCATTGCCCATGAACAGCTTGGCTTCGCGCGCGGGGAATCGGCCGCCACAGCCGTGAACCAGGGTGGAGGCGTCCTGCTGCTCGACCTTCACGCCCAGGGCATGAAGCGCGGCGAGCATCACGCGGGTGTCGTCGGAGTCGAGCAGGCCTGTGATGTGGGTGGGGCCGCTCGCGAGGGCCGCCAGCAGCAGCACGCGGTTGGAAATGCTCTTGGAGCCGGGCAGGCGAACCGTACCGCCCGCGCCGATCAGCGGGGGCAGGTCGAGAAAGTCAGGCGATGTCATCGGCGGGGGAGGGTGAAGCCCAGTCCTTGCGGGACTGGCTGGCTTGGCGGATCAGGGATTCCAAGACGGTCCAGTTGCCCTGGCGCATCTGCGCCTCGAATCCGGCAATGGCCTGCTTGAAAAGTTGCAGTTGCTGCAGCACTTCGCTGCCGTTGGCTTGGAAGATGTCACGCCACATCGTCGGGTCGCTCGACGCGATGCGCGTGAAGTCGCGAAAACCGGGCCCGGCGAGCTGGAGATAACCGCTCCCCTTGGGTTGGCGTGCCATGGCGTAAACATAGGCGAAGGCGACCAGATGCGGCAGGTGGCTGACCGCGGCGAAAGCGGCGTCATGCTCCTTCGGTTCCATGATGGAGACCACGGCGCCCACGGCTTCCCAGATCTGGGTGGCAACCTCGACGAAGCGGTCAGGGTTGTTCTCCATCGGCGTGATGACCACCCTGCGGCCGTCGAACAGCGCCGAGCGCGCATAGTGCACGCCGCTGTGCTCTCCGCCCGCGATCGGGTGGCAGGGCACGAACTGGCGGCTGCGCTCGCCCAGGCATTCCTGCGCCGCGGCCACCACGTCGCTCTTGGTGCTGCCCACGTCCATCACCAGCGCGTGTTGCGACAGACCGATGCGGATTTGCTTGAGCAGAGGGCCGATGGCCGACACGGGAACGGCCAGCAGCACAAGATCGGCGCCCGTGGCCGCGTGCAGGGCGGAGTCGGCGCCGTGGTCGATGACCCCGGCGGCTTTCGCGGCGTTGATGGTGGACGGCGATTTGCTGTAGCCGACCACGTCCTGGGCCAGGCCGGCATGCTTGGCAGCCAGGGCGAACGAGCCGCCCAGCAGGCCGACGCCGAGCACGGCCAGGCGCTTGAACTGGGGTTGCGACGGGGTATCGGCGTAGGCGCCGATGAGGGTATCCATGCCTCAGGCGGCCAGTGCTAGACGCAGCGCGTCGATGCAGCGCGCGTTTTCGGCTTCGGTCCCCACCGAGATGCGCAGCCAGGGTCCGAGGCCGTAGTTGCCCACCGGGCGCACGATCACGCCTTGCTTGACCAGCGCGGCATTGATCCGGTTCCCCGCCTGCTCGTCGTCGCCCATGCGCACCAGCACGAAATTGCCGTGCGAGGGCAGGTGGCGCAGGCCGAGCGCATCGAAGGCGCTGACGAATTGGGCCATGCCGGCCCGGTTGACGTCCACCGCGCGGCGCAGAAAGGCCTCATCGCCCAGCGCGGCCAATGCCGCGGCCTGCGCCACGGTGCTGGTGTTGAAGGCCGATCGCACGCGGTTGAGCACGTCGGCCAGGGCCGGATGGGCGGCGGCATAGCCGATGCGCAGACCGGCCAGTCCGTAGGCCTTGGAGAAGGTGCGTGACACGATCAGGTTGGCATGCTTGCGCAGCAGCGCGATGCTGTCGGTGCGCAGGCCGGGGTCGAGGTATTCCACATAGGCCTCGTCCAGCATCACGACCACGTCGGGCGGAACCTGCTCCATGAAAGCCGCGATGTCCGCGGCGCTAGCCAAGGTGCCGGTCGGGTTGTTCGGGTTGGCCAGGTAGACCAGGCGCGTCGTCGGCTCGATGGCGGCAGCCATGGCCTGCAGGTCGTGGCCGTAGTCGCGCGCCGGTACGACGATGTGGCGGGCTCCGGCCTGTTGCACCGCGAGCTGGTAGACGATGAAGCCGTATTGCGCATAGACGCAGGAATCGCTTTCGCTCAGCAGGGCGCGTGCGGCCATTTCCAGAATGTCGCTGGAGCCGTGGCCGAGCACGATCCAGTCGGCCGGCAGTCCCAGGTGTGCCGCCAGAGCCTGGCGCAGCGCATAGCCGTCGTTGTCTGGATAGCGCGGCGTCTGGGTCAGCGCGTCCATGACGGCCTGGCGCGCCGCAGGCGACATGCCCAAGGGGTTCTCGTTGGACGCGAGCTTGACGATGCGGGCCTCGTCCATGCCGATTTCGCGTGCGACCTCGGCGATCGGCCGTCCCCCCACATAAGGCGAGATCGTGCGGATATAACCGGTTCCCCACCGGGGCGTTGCGGCATTGGCTGTTGTCATGGTGTGCGGGGCGAATCGTGGTCGTGGTCGTGGTCGTGGGCGTGACCTCATTCTTGCCAGATTGGATAAGAGCCGAGATTCTTGAAAAAAGCGCAGGCACGGCGCAATTCGTCGAGCGCCTGGCGTACCGGTGGATCGTCCTGGTGGCCTTCGAGGTCGATGTAATAGAAGTACTCCCAGGTGCCGGAGCGGGCCGGGCGGGACTCGAACCGGCTCATGCTCACGCCGTGCTCGGCCAGTGGCTTGAGCATCTCGAACACCGCGCCGGCCCGGTTGGGCACGGACAGGATCAAACTCGTGCGGTCGCGTCCGGTGGGCTGGGGCGTCTGCGTGCCCAAGACTATGAAGCGCGTGCGATTCTGCGCTTCATCCTGAATACGCGCCGCCGCGACGTGCAGCTGATACTGGCTTGCGGCCTGTTCGCCGGCAATGGCCGCGAGTGTTTCGTCCTGTGCCGCCAGGCGAGCCCCTTCGGCGTTGCTCGCCACGGCGCGCCGCTCGACGGCCGGCAAGTGCGCATCCAGCCATTGCCGGCACTGCGCCAGCGCCTGCGGATGCGCCAGAACGGCGCGAATGCCATCGGTGCCAGCGCGTTTGCGCAGGAGATTGTGGTGGATGGCGAGACTGATTTCGCCGCAGATCAGCACCGGGTGCGCAAGCAGGAGGTCGAGCGTGCGGGCCACGGCGCCTTCGGTCGAGTTCTCGATCGCGACCACGGCATGCGCGCTGGCTCCCGAGAGCTGGCTGCGAAAGACCTCGTCGAGGTCGGCGCAAGGCAGGAACGCGCAACTGGAGCCGAAGAACTGGCGCGCCGCCTGTTCGCTGTAGGTCCCTTCCGGGCCGAGGAAAGCGATTTGCTGTCTGGCCTCAAGGGCGCGACAAGCCGACATGATCTCGCGCCAGATCGCCGCGATGCCGGTGTCATGTAACGGGCCTGCATTGGCCTGCTGCACCTTGGCAATGACTTCCCGCTCGCGCTCGGGGCGGAACACCGGCATGTCCAGGCGTTGCTTGTGCTCGCCGATGCGTTGAGCCAGGCTGGCGCGCTGGTTCAACAGGTCGAGCAACTGGCGATCCAGCGCATCGATTTGCGTGCGCAGGGGCGTGAGGTCGGCATCCATGGCAAGGAGACGGTGTCAATGATCGCGTTCAAAGGCCTGCATGTAGTCCACCAGCGCCTGTACGCCAGCCAGGGGCATGGCGTTGTAGATGCTGGCGCGCATGCCGCCGACCGACTTGTGGCCCTTGAGCTGCAGCAGGCCGTGTTTTTGCGCGCCCTGGAGGAAGGCCTCGTTCAGGGCCTCGTCGCGCAGGAAGAACGGCACGTTCATGCGTGAGCGGTCCGTCTTCGCAACGCGGTTGTCGTACAGGGCCGAGGCGTCGATGCACTGATAGAGCAGTTCGGCCTTCCTGCGGTTGCGTTCGGCGATGGCCGCGATGCCCTGCAGGCTTCCCTCCG
>JAJXUC010000013.1 GCA_021783435.1 Pseudomonadota bacterium
GTTCTGCGCATTGTGGGCTCGATGGGGCGCATCGACCAATCGCATCTGCGAACCGGGCAACTCACCGAAGACGAGTGGTCGCGTTTGCCCGAGACCATTGAACGCTTGGACGACGTGCAACTCCACATCGACGAGGCTCCTGCGCTGAATCCGCTGGAAGTTCGTGCCAGGTCGCGTCGCCTGGCCCGGCAGTGCGGCAAACTGGGGCTGATCGTGATCGATTATCTGCAGTTGATGACGTCCTCACGCGACGGCGAGAATCGGGCGACGGAAATCTCCGAGATCTCCCGGTCGCTGAAAGCCCTCGCCAAGGAGCTGGCCTGTCCTGTGATCGCCTTGTCACAGCTCAACCGTGACCTTGAAAAACGTACCGATCGACGCCCGGTGATGAGCGACCTGCGCGAGTCTGGCGCCATCGAGCAGGATGCCGATGTGATCCTGTTCATCTACCGCGACGAGGTCTACAACAAGGACTCCAAGGACCAGGGCGTGGCCGAGATCATCATCGGCAAGCAGCGTAACGGCCCCATCGGGACCGTGAATCTAGCTTTCCTGCGCCAGCTCACGCGATTCGAGAATCTGGCGCGCGAGTTCTGACCGCAAGGGGACGCGGACATGGGCCCCACACCGTCAAGGCGCATGGGCTAAAGAATTTCGGTCGCGTAATCCGCAAGGCGGCTGCGCTCGCCGCGCGCCAGGGTGATATGCCCGCTGTGCTTCCAGCCCTTGAAGCGATCCACCACATAGGTCAGGCCCGAACTGCCTTCGCTGAGGTAGGGCGTGTCGATCTGGGCGATATTGCCCATGCAGATCAACTTGGTCCCGGGTCCGGCGCGGGTAATCAGCGTTTTCATTTGCTTGGGCGTCAGGTTCTGTGCTTCGTCGATGATGACGAATTTGTTCAGGAATGTGCGGCCACGCATGAAATTCATGCTCTTGATCTTGATCTTCGAACGGATGAGTTCCTGGGTTGCCGCACGACCCCATTCACCGCCTTGTGAGGCGCCGCCGGCCTGGTTCAATACTTCGAGATTGTCGTCCAGCGCGCCCATCCAGGGCGACATCTTTTCTTCTTCCGTGCCAGGCAGGTAGCCGATATCCTCGCCGACCGGGACGGTGACGCGTGTCATGATGATTTCGTTGTAGCGGCGATCCTCCAAGACCTGATGGAGGCCGGCGGCCAGGGCAAGCAGGGTCTTTCCAGTTCCAGCTTGGCCGGTGAGGGTGACAAAGTCCACTTCCGGGTCGAGCAGCAGATTCAGTGCGAAGTTCTGCTCACGATTTCGCGCCGTCACACCCCACACCCCATTTTTCTGGTGGCTGTAGTCGCGTATGACCTGGAGTACTGCCGTCGATGCGCGAATCTCCTTCACGCGGGCGTACAGCGGGGTCGCGCTGGGGGACTCCCAGTAAACGGCCTGATTGACCAGCATGGCCGAAACCAGCGGGCCTTGCAGACGATAGTAGGTGTGCCCGCCCTGCTGCCAGCTCTCCACGGACTGAGTTTGCTGTTCCCAGAAATCCGCCGGCAAGGGCAGCACGCCGCTATAGAGCAAATCGGCGTCATCCAGGGTTTTGTCGTTGGCGTAGTCTTCCGCGTGCAAGCCCAGGGCTCGCGCCTTGACCCGCATATTGATGTCCTTGGACACGAGGACCACGGGACGGTCGGAGTGGACCCGGGTCAGTGCTTGCAAGACCGCCAGGATTTGGTTGTCGGCCTTGCCCTGGGGCAAGGCCTCGGGTAGACGCGTTTCATGCGCTTTGGTCTGGAAGAAAAGGCGGCCGCGCGCTTCACGATGCCCCGTGTGATCGAGGCGGATGCCTGTCTCGATGCTGCCTTCGACGCCAGCGACCAAAGCGTCCAGTTCGCGGCTGGCCTGGCGCGCATTGCGTGCCACTTCCGACATGCCTTTTTTATGCCCGTCGAGTTCTTCGAGCGTGACCATGGGCAAATAAACGTCGTGTTCCTCGAAGCGGAACAGCGAGGTTGGGTCGTGCATCAGCACATTGGTATCCAGCATAAACAGCTTGGAGACTTCAAGAGCCTGTGCTGCCGAGCGCTTGGCAGGTTTGCGCGACGCCTTGGCGTTCTTTGACGGGGATGTTGCCACCAAAACTTCATCAACAGGTTCGGGTGCCGGCATCATGTCGTGAACTGTGGCTGCAGCCATCGGTGCAACTTGCGCTTTTCGCGCGGGGCGCGCTTGAGGAGGTTTTGCCGAAGCTGCGCGCACCTTGACTGGATGATGAACATTCACGGCTTGGGTTGTCATCGGCGCCGAGGACGCCTTGAGCAGAGAACCGAGTTTCGAGGGAGGCTTGGGCAGGGGCATGACGGTTGGAATGGGGAAAAGACGCTCAGAGTGAGTTGCTTGGCTTAACCGGCAAGCATGCCTGAGAAACAAAACAACCGCCGTTCGGTCGAAACCAAAGGGCGGTTGTCAGGCTGACAGGCCAAAGGCAGAGACCCTTGCGCCATGGGTCTGGCGCAGGATGCACGCCCCAAGAGTGGTCCGGATTCAAAGTTTACGCACGGCCTCGAGCACTTCTTCGACGTGGCCTGCAACCTTGACGCCGCGCCATTCCTGGCGAAGTACCCCCTCGGCATCGACCAGGAAGGTGCTGCGTTCGATGCCCTTGACCTTCTTGCCATACATGATCTTGTTCTTCACCACGCCGAACATGTGGCAAAGCTTTTCCTCGGTGTCCGCGATCAGGTCAAAGGGCAGCTCGAGGTTGGCGCGGAATTTGTCATGCGAAACCAGGTTATCGCGCGACACGCCAAAGATGACGGCGCCGGCCTTGCCGAATTGGGGGTACAGGTCACGGAACTGCATGGCTTCGGTCGTGCAGCCGGGGGTCATGTCCTTGGGGTAAAAGTACAGGATGAGTTTTCTGCCCAGATAATTCTTCGGGCTGAATTTGATTTCGCTGGTGGCCGTAGCCTCGAAATCCGGAACAAGCTTGTTAAGCACCAAAGCCATGAAGTCTCCTGATAGCGGGCCGTACATGTCGGCAACAGTTGGTTTCTTGGCCCACTGCCGCCGCCTCGAGGGCGAAACGCCCACGCATGCCGAAGTCACCCGTCAACAACACTGCGCATTTTAACAAGTCGGGTTACAAATCATCCGGAGTGTCGGCATTTCTGGGGCTGATGATCAGGCCTGCGACGACCCGGCGGCCTTCGCCTGCAAGAATGTTGTAGGTGCGGCAGGCCGCCGCGGTGTTCATCACCTCGAACCCTATGCCCTGCGCCATCAGTGGACGCAGCAAGGACGGATGGGGAAATTGCTGCTGCGTTCCAGTACCGATGATGACGATTTCCGGCCTCAGCGCGATCAGGCGCGTAAAGTCGGCCTCGGTCAGCGCCGCGAATCCGGCGCATCCCCAGGGTTCAGGTGCCGCATCGGTGCCGAGACAGATCCCTTGCAGGTGGCGGGCATGGTTGACCTCCACGAATCCTCGGCCTTGTGCGGAAATGCTGTAGGAGGCCTGATTTGAGTCGGGTTGCAGCTTCATGGACGGTCGCGGTCTGTCCTCGGGGGATAGCGCTGAGTAGACGCGGTAAATTATAGGGTTCGCTCCCCAGTTGGACGGCTCGCGGGGGCAGGGTGATTCAGGGGTATGGGAGGCGGTGTGCGGGAATTTCGGAAATCGAACAAGTTGGCGGATGTCTGCTACGACATCCGTGGGCCAGTGCTGGATAAGGCCCGACAGATGGAAGAAGATGGCCAGCGCATCATCAAATTGAACATCGGCAACTTGGCCGTGTTCGGTTTCGACCCGCCCGACGAGATCGTGCAGGACATGATCCACAACCTGCCGCAAGCGGCCGGCTACACCGACTCCAAGGGCCTGTTCGCACCACGCAAGGCCATCGTGCACTATTCGCAGGAAAAGGGCGTGGCCGGGGTGACCATCGACGACGTATTTCTCGGCAACGGGGCTTCGGAACTCATTGTCATGAGCATGAACGCGCTGCTGAACAATGGCGACGAGGTGCTGATTCCCTCGCCCGACTACCCGCTCTATACCGCCGCGGTTTCCCTTTCGGGCGGCAAACCGGTGCACTATGTCTGCGACGAGCAATCCGACTGGTATCCGGATATCGCCGATATCCGCAGGAAGATCACGCTCAATACCCGGGCGCTGGTCGTCATCAATCCGAATAATCCAACCGGCGCGCTCTACCCGCGCGAGTTGCTCCTGGAGTTGATTCAAGTCGCGCGCGAGCATGACCTCGTGTTGTTCGCCGATGAAATCTACGACAAGACACTCTATGACGGGAATGTCCACACCAGCATTTCCGCGTTGGCGGATGATGTGCTGTTCGTCACGTTCAACGGTCTGTCCAAGAATTACCGCTCCTGCGGCTACCGCTCGGGTTGGATGGTGGTATCGGGCAACAAGCGCGGCGCGCGCGACTATATCGAGGGCCTGTCGATGTTGGCCTCGATGCGCCTGTGCGCCAACACGCCCGGGCAATTGGCCATCCAGACGGCATTGGGCGGCTACCAGAGCATCAGGGACTTGGTTGCACCGGGCGGGCGCCTGACCAGACAACGCGACCTGGCCTATGACCTGCTGACCCAGATTCCGGGGGTGAGCGTGGTCAAACCCAAAGCCGCGCTCTATATGTTCCCGAAGCTCGATCCCGCGCTCTACCCCATCGCCAACGACCAGCAGTTCGCCTATGACCTGTTGGCGGAAGAAAAGGTGCTCATCGTGCAGGGCACGGGTTTCAACTGGCCGCAACCCGATCATTTCCGCCTTGTTTTTCTGCCGAATGCCGACGACCTGACCGAGGCTATCGGCCGCATCGCACGCTTCCTCGACCATCAGCGCAAACGCAAGTTGATTGCGGCCTAACGGTGATGCCTTGATCGGCATGCGAACGACATTCGCAAGGCCTTCTCCTCCCTTTCTTTTCCGATGATGAATGCAATTCAGATTGCCCTGCTGGGCGCGGGCACCGTGGCTTCCGGCGTGATCAAAGTCCTCGAGCGCAACCAGGAGGAACTACGCCGCCGCGCTGGACGTGGCATCGAGGTCGCCGCAGTGGCTGCGCGCAATCCGGAAAAGGCGCGCCAGGCCCTAGGGCTGGATCTTCCGATCACACAGGACTTCATGCAGCTGGCGACCCGATCCGACATCGACATCGTGGTCGAGTTGATGGGGGGCATCTCGCCCGCGCGTGAGTTGGTTCTGGCTGCGATCGCCGCAGGCAAGCACGTGGTGACGGCGAACAAGGCGCTGATTGCCTTGCATGGCAACGAAATCTTCGCTGCCGCGCAAGCCAGGGGTGTGATGGTGGCATTCGAGGCTGCCGTGGCTGGGGGCATCCCCATCATCAAGGCGGTGCGCGAGGGGCTGGCTGCCAATCGCATTGAATGGGTGGCCGGCATCATCAACGGCACGACCAATTTCATCCTGTCCGAAATGCGTGACAAGGGCGCGAGCTTCGAAACCGTGCTCAGCGAAGCCCAACGCCTGGGCTATGCCGAGGCCGACCCCACCTTCGATATCGAGGGCATCGACGCCGCGCACAAGATCACCATCCTGTGCGCCATTGCCTTCGGCGTGCCGGTGCAGTTCGACAAGGCGCACATCGAGGGCATCGCCAAGCTCGACGCGGCGGATATCCGCTATGCCGAGCTGCTGGGCTACCGCATCAAGCTGCTCGGCATCTCGAGACGCACACCCGAAGGCATCGAACTGCGCGTGCATCCCACACTGATCCCGGCTACGCGTCTGGTGGCGAACGTCGAGGGTGCGATGAACGCCGTGGTGGTGCAGGGCGATGCGGTCGGTGCAACGCTGTACTACGGCAAGGGCGCGGGCTCCGAACCGACGGCCTCGAGCGTGATCGCCGATCTGGTGGATGTCACGCGGCTGCACACGGCCGATCCGGAGCAGCGCGTCCCGCACCTGGCGTTCCAGCCGGGGGCGCTGGCCGATACGCCCATCCTGCCGATCGACCAGGTGCAGACGGCTTACTACCTCCGCATTCGCGTGCGCGACGAAGCCGGCGTGCTTGCGGAAATCACCCATATTCTTGCCGATGGCGGCATGTCCATCGACGCTTTGCTGCAACGTCCCTCGGGCGAGAACGACCAGCACACCGATGTCATCCTGCTCACGCACGAAACCATCGAGAGCAGGATGAACCAAGCCTTGGCCAGCATCCAGGCGCTGGATACTGTGTTGGCTCCCATCGTGCGTTTGCGCAAAGAGGAGTTGCGCTGACATGAACTATCTCAGCACCCGCGGCGAATCCGCTCAGCGCCAGTTCGACGACATCCTGCTCGAGGGTCTGGCCCCGGATGGCGGGCTTTATCTGCCCGAACATTACCCGAACTTGGCACACGGCGATCTACAGGCCCTGCAGGGCCTGTCTTATCCCGATCTGGCCTTCGAGATCCTGCGACGCTACACAGCTCCAGCCGATGTTGCCGCCTTGCGTCAACTGGTTCATGCCACCTACACGGCGGAACACTTCGGCAGTGCCGAGATCGTGCGCATCAAACCCCTGTCGGGCGGCATGGCCCTGCTGGGCGTGTCCGAGGGGCCGACCCTGGCCTTCAAGGACATGGCGATGCAATTGCTTGGACGCCTGTTCGAGCATGCCTTGACCCGCAGCGGGGAGGTTCTCAACATTCTCGGCGCAACGTCCGGCGACACCGGCAGCGCGGCGGAGTACGCGATGCGCGGGCGCCGGGGCATCCGCGTGTTCATGCTCTCGCCGTTCGGCAAGATGAGCCCGTTCCAGACCGCGCAGATGTACAGCCTGACGGACGGCAACATCCACAACATCGCCGTGCAGGACGTGTTCGACACCTGCCAGGACATGGTCAAGGCTGTCTCCGGCGATCTGGAGTTCAAGCGCCGCCATCGCATCGGCACCATCAACTCCATCAACTGGGCGCGTGTCGTGGCCCAGGTGGTGTACTACTTCGCTGGTTACCTGCGCACCGTGCGGCGCATCGGTGAGCCAGTGTCCTTTGCGGTGCCTTCGGGAAATTTCGGCAACATCCTCGCGGCGCATGTGGCGCGGCAGATGGGTTTGCCTATCCATAAGCTGATCCTCGCCACCAACGAGAACAACGTGCTCGACGAGTTCTTCCGCACCGGGGTTTACCGGCCGCGCAGTCCCGCCGAGACCCACCACACCTCGAGCCCATCGATGGACATCTCCAAGGCCTCGAACTTCGAGCGTTACGTGTTCGACATGCTGGGACGCGATCCGGTACGCACGCGCGACCTCTTCGAGCGGCAGCTGATCGAGCGGGGTTTTTTCGATCTTTCCAATGATCCCGCCTACGCCCGGATGCGGTCCAGCGGCATGGTGTCCGGCCACAGCAATCATGCCCAGCGGGTGCAGGCCATCCGCGAAGTCTGGCAGCGGGATCGGGTGATGATCGATCCGCATACCGCCGATGGCGTGGCTGTGGCGCGTTCGCATCAGGACGCGGGCGTGCCCATGCTGGTGGTCGAAACCGCGTTACCCGCGAAATTCTCGGCCACGCTCGTGGAAGCCATTGCGCAAGAGCCTCCGCGCCCGCCAGGAAGCGAGGATCTGGAGCGGCGCCCGCAACGCTTCACGGTAATGAAGCCGGATGTCGATGCGTTGAAAGCCTATATCGCGCAGCATGTCTGACCCGGGAGTGCTTTCGATGCGTGTGGTGGGTTTCGCTGGATACTCCGGCAGCGGCAAGACCACGCTGGTTGAGCAACTCGTCGGGCATTTGCGCCTGGTCGGGCAGAAAGTATCCGTCATCAAGCATGCCCACCACAAATTCGATATCGACCATCCGGGCAAGGATTCATGGCGCCACCGCAAGGCTGGCGCGTACGAGGTTCTGGTGGCATCGAACCACTTGCTGGCCTTGCAGCGCGAGTCGGCGCAACCGGTTGAATACACGGTTGACGATCTTTTATCCATGCTCGAAACCGTGGATTGGGTGTTTGTCGAGGGGTTCAAGCATGCCCCCATTCCTAAAATCGAGGTGTGGCGTCACGCGGCCGGCAAGCCAGTGTGCTACCCGGACGACCCCCATATTCTCGCCATTGCCACGGACGACGCGGACAAGCTGCCGCAGCCGACCACGGCCCGACTGCTGGATCTCAACCAGCCTGCCGCGATCGCCCAGTGGCTGCTCGACGAGCAAGAGCGTTTCACCTACCGCCCATGAATTCGAAGCCCAATGATCTGATGGAGATGGAAGCCGCCTTGCAGGCCTTGCTGCAAGCGGCCCGCCCGCTCGAGGCCACCGAACAGGTGCCGACCATGCAGGCGCTCGGACGGGTGTTGGCAGCCGACGTGCGCAGCCCGATCGACGTACCACCGGCGGCCAACACCCAGATGGACGGTTATGCCGTGCGCAGCGCCGATCTCGACCAGCCCGGCACCCGTTTGCGCGTGACGCAGCGTATTGCCGCAGGGCATGTGGGGCAGGCGCTGGCGTCAGGCGAGGCAGCGCGGATTTTCACCGGCGCGCTGATTCCCGAAGGTGCCGATGCCGTGGTGATGCAAGAGCAATGCGTCGCGCAAGCCGACACCGTGATCGTCCAGCATGTACCCAAGGCCGGGGAATGGGTGCGCCGGCAGGGCTGCGACGTACAGGCTGGCAGTGTCGTCCTGCGAGCCGGGCACCGCCTGCGACCGCAGGATCTGGGACAGGCCGCTTCGGTGGGTATCGCGGCCCTGGCCGTGGCTCGGCGCCCGCGCGTGGCCCTGTTGTCCACCGGCGACGAGCTCACCCAGCCCGGAGAGCCACTACGCTTGGGCGCCATCTACAACAGCAACCGCTTTCTGCTCGCCGGGCTGCTGCAGGGCCTGGGCTGCGCCGTGACCGACCTCGGTCAGGTGCCGGACCGGCTGGACGCCACCCAGCATGCCATGCGTCAGGCAGCCGAGGCGCATGACCTCGTGCTCACCTCCGGGGGCGTGTCCGTCGGCGGTGAGGATCACGTCAAGCCGGCCGTGCAGTCACTCGGCCGGCTCGCGTTGTGGCAGATCGCCATGAAACCCGGCAAGCCCCTGGCCTTTGGCTCGCTGCGGCGCGCAACGGGCGGCACGGCCCACTTCATCGGGCTGCCGGGCAATCCTGTGTCGAGTTTCGTCACCTTCCTGATGTTTGTGCGTCCATTCCTGCTGGCCCTGCAAGGCGCAAACGTATGCGGCCCGCGCGTTTTGCGCCTGTCGAGCGCGAGCGATTGGCCCAAGGCCGACAAACGCCGTGAATTCCTGCGCGCGCGTCTCGACGCTGACGGCAGGGTTGAACTCTTCCTCAATCAGAATTCCGCCGTGCTGACCTCCACGGTCTGGAGCGACGGACTGGTGGACAATGCTCCGGGTCAGACGTTCAAGGCGGGAGATCTGGTGAATTTCCTGCCGTACTCCGACTTGCTGAACTGACGCGCAAGCCCATGCAAACGACGATACGCTATTTCGCCAGTGTGCGCGAAGCCATAGGCCAGGGCAGCGAAACCCTGGAGTTGCCGCAAGATCTGCGCACCCTCGGTGACGTGCGCCACTGGCTCGCGCAGCGCAGTCCGCGGCACGCCATGGCTCTGGCGCCCGACAAACCACTACGCGTGGCGCGCGACCACGTCATGGCCGATCCCGAAACGCCGCTGCGTCCTGGATGCGAAGTGGCATTCTTTCCACCCGTGACCGGAGGCTGATCTCCAAGTCCCAGTTTGGCGCAGACCATCGCTCTATGACGCAATCCTTCGATCCCATCATCCGCATTCAGTGCGAAGCCTTCGATGCCGGAGACGTCATGCGGTCTCTGCGCGCCGGGCGTACCGACATCGGTGCCGTCGCGTGTTTCGAAGGAATTTGCCGCGACCACAACGCGGCGACCAAGGCCCTCGGCGAGCAAAGCGTGCAGGCACTCGAACTGGAGCATTACCCGGGCATGACCGAGCGCAGCATTCTCGGCATGGTGCGCGAGGCGCAGCGGCGCTGGCCCCTGCAGGCAGCAACTGTCATCCACCGCATTGGTGTTTTGCAGCCGGGCGACCCGATCGTGCTCGTGGCGGTCGCCTCGGCGCATCGGCACGCGGCGCTGGAGGCCTGCGCCTTCCTGATGGATTACTTGAAAACCCAGGCTCCTTTCTGGAAAAAGGAAACCACCCCGCAAGGCGCCCAGTGGGTGGATGCGCGGGAAACCGACGATGCGGCGCTGGTTCGCTGGGGCATTGCCGCAACCAACACCGGCGCAGCGCCTCCCTGAGCCAGATCAGGTTTAGTCAGAAAACGCGCCGCGTGCGACAGCCAGAACCGCGTTCAGCGAAGTGCGCAGGCGTTTCGCGCCCCAATAGACCAGCCAGCCGCGACGCAGCCAGCGCAAGACGCCACGTGGCCGCCACAGCAGAAGCAGCAGGCTTGCGACCGACAGGCCGGCCGCATGGCGGCGCAGGGATTTTCCGAGGTTTTGGGCGACAGCTTGCAGGCTTTCCAGCTTGGCAAAGCCCGATTCGACGTTCTGCAATATGCCGATGCAGGCTTGGCGCTGCTGTGCGACCTGGAGCTGCAAGCGCTGCTTGCGCAGCAGCAAATCGACGGACTCGGGACTCATGGCCGGGTTTTCAGCGCATCACGGTCGTTGCCAAGCTCGGCGAGACTGGCCGCAAACAGCCTGCTTCCCGCCGCGACCGTGCGCGCAGCGACCGAAGCGGCGGCAAGGCCAAGAACAAGGAATAGGCCTGTGCTCAGGCCCAGCGCGAGCAGCCGATGGCTGTCCCACAGGGCCACCGTGACCCATAGGGCCGCGAACACGGTGGCAAATCCCAGGAACAGAGCCGCCAGCACGGTCATGAACAAAAGCCGCGCCAAGCGCAGCTTTTCTTCCTGCAGCTCGACCGTCAGCAGCGCAAGTCGGGTTTGGGCCGCACCGAGCAGGGTGTCGAGCCGGGCGCGCAGGCTTGCGCCCCAGGTCGATTCAGTTTCCTCTGCCACGGAAAACTTTACCTGCGACCGATCAGCAGCCCGAGCAGGAAAGCCACGCCGGCGGTCGCACCGATGGACTTCCAGGGATTGTCATGCACGTACTGATCGGTTGCGCGTGCAACTTCCTTGCCTTTTTCCAGCATTTCGGCTTCGAACTCAACCAATTGCGATTTGACGTCGGACAAACGCTCGCTCAGCCGTCCACGCACGTCGGCGATTTTCTCGCCAGCCTGACCGGCGGTGAGCTTGAGAAGTTCCTCCGCGTCAGAGGCCACTTCCTTCAGATCGGTCACCAGTTTATTGGTGGCGGCGGAGGGATTGCTGTTTGCGATTCTGGCCATCTTGAATTCTCCTTGGAATTGAAAAACAGATGGAGGCTGAATGCCGTATTGCAAGCGGCCAGACAAGCATCGTGGCAAGTCGGGCACCCCGGGCACCGAACATCATGTTTGGTGTTGAACGCATGATGCTCCCATTAAAGCTTACGCGGTTTCATCCAGATCAAGATAGGCATGGGATCCGGGCTTGAAAATGCGGCCTGGATGCCGCATCTGCGACTCCGTAACCCGGAGCAATCCATGCGATTCGAAAAACTGACGACCCAATTTCAGGAAGCGCTTGGCGAAGCCCAGTCGCTGGCGGTGGCGCAGGACAATCCCTATATCGAGCCTCTGCACCTGTTGGCGGCCATGCTGCGGCAGGATGGGCCCAAGGCGCTGCTCGGCAGGGCGGGGGCGAACGTATCGGGCATGGGTGCCGCGATCCAGGCCGCCGTCGGCCGCCTGCCTCAGGTGCAGGGCAACGAGGGCAATATCCAGATCAGTCGCGAGCTGAACAACCTGCTCAATCTGACGGAAAAGGAGGCAACCAAGCGCGGCGACCAGTTCATTCCGAGCGAGATGTTCCTGCTCGCAGTGGCCGACGACAAGGGAGAAGCCGGCCGTTTGGCGCGGGACAACGGTTTGAGTCGCAAATCGTTGGAGACGGCCATCGACGCCGTGCGCGGCGGGCAGAGCGTGAATAGCGCCGACGCCGAGCAGCAGCGCGAGGCCCTGAACAAGTACACCCTCGACCTGACCGAGCGGGCTCGCGCCGGCAAGCTCGATCCGGTGATCGGCCGCGACGACGAAATTCGCCGCACCATCCAGGTGCTGCAGCGCCGGACCAAGAACAACCCGGTGCTCATCGGCGAGCCGGGCGTGGGCAAGACGGCCATTGTCGAGGGTCTTGCGCAGCGCATCGTGGCTGGCGAGGTGCCCGAGACGCTGAAGAACAAGCGCGTTCTGGTGCTGGACATGGCAGGGCTGCTCGCCGGGGCCAAGTATCGCGGCGAGTTCGAGGAACGCCTGAAGGCCGTGCTCAAGGAAGTGGCTGCCGAGGAAGGGCGGGTGATCCTGTTCATCGACGAGCTTCACACCATGGTGGGAGCCGGGAAGGCCGAAGGCGCGATGGACGCGGGCAACATGCTCAAGCCGGCGCTTGCACGCGGCGAGTTGCATTGCATCGGCGCCACCACGCTGAACGAGTACCGCAAGTACATCGAGAAAGATGCCGCGCTGGAACGCCGGTTCCAGAAGGTGCTGGTCGACGAGCCGACGGTGGAGGCCACTATCGCCATCCTGCGCGGCCTGCAAGAGAAGTACGAGTTGCATCATGGCGTGGACATCACGGACCCGGCCATCGTCGCCGCAGCCGAGTTGTCGCACCGCTACATCACCGATCGCTTCTTGCCGGACAAGGCCATCGATCTGATCGACGAGGCGGCTTCGCGCATCAAGATGGAGATTGACTCCAAGCCCGAGGTGATGGACAAGCTCGACCGGCGCATCATCCAGCTCAAGATCGAGCGCGAGGCGGTGCGCAAGGAAAAGGACGAGGCTTCGCTGAAACGCTTCGGCCTCATCGAGGAGGAAATCGCCAAACTGCAGAAGGAATACGCCGATCTGGAGGAAGTGTGGAAGGCCGAGAAGGCCGCCGTGCAGGGTTCGGCGCAGATCAAGGAGCAAATCGACGCGATGCGCTTCCAGATCGAGGAATTGACGCGCAAGGGCGATTTCAACAAGGTGGCCGAGTTGCAATACGGCCGCCTGCCCGAGCTTGAGCGCCAGTTGAAGGAGGCTCAGGCCATGGAGACGTCCGGCCAGGAGAAGAGCGGCAAGAGCATGCCGCGCCTGCTGCGCACCCAGGTCGGGGCCGAGGAGATCGCCGAGGTCGTGAGCCGGGCCACGGGGATTCCGCTGTCCAAGCTGCTGCAGGGCGAACGCGACAAGCTTTTGCAGATGGAGATCAGGTTGCATCAACGCGTGGTCGGGCAGGACGAGGCGATCCGCGCCGTGTCGGACGCCATCCGCCGCTCACGCGCCGGACTGTCGGACCCGCGCCGGCCTTACGGCTCCTTCCTGTTCCTCGGCCCCACAGGCGTGGGCAAGACCGAGCTGTGCAAGGCGCTGGCGGAGTTCCTGTTCGACAGCGACGACCATCTCATCCGCATCGACATGAGCGAATTCATGGAAAAGCACTCGGTGGCCCGCCTCATCGGTGCGCCGCCCGGCTACGTGGGCTACGAGGAAGGCGGCTACCTCACCGAGGCGGTGCGGCGCAAACCCTACAGCGTGATTTTGCTCGACGAGGTGGAGAAAGCGCATCCGGACGTGTTCAACGTGCTGCTGCAGGTCCTCGACGACGGGCGTCTGACGGATGGGCAGGGGCGCACCGTGGACTTCAAGAACACCGTCATCGTGATGACGTCCAACCTGGGGTCGCAGCACATCATGGCCATGTCCGGCCAGCCGCAGGAGGCCGTGCGCGATGCGGTGTGGGGGGAGGTCAAGCAGCATTTCCGCCCGGAGTTTCTCAACCGCATCGACGAGGTCGTCGTGTTCCACAGCCTGAACCAGGAGCAGATCGAGGGCATTGCGCGCATCCAGCTCAAGTCGCTGGAGAACCGGCTCGCCCAGCTGGACATCCGGCTGGAAGTGACTCCCGCGGCCATCGCCGAAATCGCCAAGGCCGGCTACGACCCGGTGTTCGGCGCACGCCCCCTCAAGCGCGCGATCCAAAGCCAGATTGAGAACCCGCTGTCCAAGCGCATTCTCGAAGGCGGGTTCGGACCCAAATCGGTCGTGCCGGTGGATGCGCGGGCAGGCAAGATCGTGTTCGAGCGCACCGTGCATTGACACATCGAGTCAGCCCAACCCGAGGAATTTGCGCTCGCGCAAGGACCGTGGAGTCATGGCGAACTTTTGGGCCGGCTTCCCCTCTGTCTCGAACCGGACTCGGATCTGGCTCGCACCAAGATTGCGATCCGATCCCGCGATCGCCGTTCGGGGCGATCGGATCCGGCCATCGCCGCACGCAGGGCACCTGGACTGACGCATGCGGCGGGACCGCTAGCATGTGGCCTTCGCCTCCACCAGGCGAAGTTCCAAACTTGACTCCTTGAATCGATGATGAAGCCCGAACGTAGACACCTGCTTGTTGCCGGCGCAGCCCTGGGCCTTGGCCTCATGTTGACAGGCTGCGGCAAGAAGCAGCATTGGGACCTGGACTATGTCGGTACGGTGTTGCCGAACCTGAAGTTCGACCTGACCTCGGACACGGGCCAGAACGTCACGGCCAAGAACTACGAGGGCAAGGTTGTCGTTCTGTATTTTGGTTACACGCATTGTCCGGACGTCTGCCCACTGACCATGTCGCATCTCGCCGAGGCCGTGAAGGAGTTGGGACCGCAGGGCAAGGATGTGCGCATCCTGTTCGTCTCGGTCGATCCAGCGCGCGACACCCTGCCGGTGCTGCATGCCTATACCCAGGCCTTCAGCCCGCAGGCCGTGGGGCTGACCGGAACGATGGAGCAGATTCAGGACGTGGCCAAACGCTATCACGTGGCCTTCGATTACGGCAAGAAAGACAAGTACGGCAACTACGTGGTCAATCACAGCGCGGCCATCTATGTCTTCAGCAAGAGCGGGCGAGGCACACTGATCGGATCGGACCAGTCCCCGGTCAAGTCCATCGTGCATGATCTCCGGCAGTTGCTGGACGACTGAACGCTTGCGGGCCTTGCTTGGCGCTGGGACACAAGCGCCGGAGCGCCTGCCGCTTGGTTTGTTCTCAGGCTGCTGCGCTCGGCTTGGCGTCAGATGACCGCCCGGGCCGCGGGTGGCGTGCTTTTTCCGGCAAACGGCCGCGTTCCGACAGGCGCATCCAGTTGCGCAAGGCCACCATCGCGGCGATCACGTTCAGGCCCGAAGCGGGGATCCAGAGGATCAGCCCGCCGAGATGCTGGTCGGTAAGCGGCTCGATGCCGGAAATCGCTCTGCCGCACAGGGTATAGATCGGGTACCAGTCGGCACTGGTGAGGGCCAGGACGGCGCCCAGGACCATTTGCGGAATCATGGCGAGGATGGGCAGGAAGATTCTCCCGCCCGGGCGAACATGCGCCGGCGGGGTTGAGCGCGGGTCCAGCACCAGCCACCAGAACAACAGGCCATCGAACACCATCGTCCAGTTCATCAACTGGTACAGCGTGGTGTTGAGCATCACGCCGACATGGATGGCCGGGATCAGCCAGAACACGACCAGGCCGGAAAACAGGATGGCGGCAATCCAGGTGTTGAGCACGAACGCCGTCAAGCCGCGCATCGGCGTCGTGCGCATGATGGGCATCAGGTAGCGGCTGCGCCAGCGCGCCGGAAGCCCCGCACGCCAGGTCGGCCCAGGCCAGGCGAGCATCACCAGCAAGGGTCCCAGATCATGCAGAGCCATCTGCTGCAGCATATGCAGGAAGAACTGGTGTTCGGCGTAGTAATCCCACTGGGTCTGCAAACCCTGATACGTGAGCAGCCAGCCGAGCCAGAACCACATCTGGCGCCACCAGGCCGTGTGCCGTCGCAAGCTCCCAGCCAGGTAGAGCCCGGCTCCCCCAAGAAGAAACACGGCCATGGGCCACGAGGGATACCAGGGTTCAAACCAGTGCAGCAGGTTATTCATGAAATCGGAGGTCATGATTCAATGATTCGGATGCAAGCATAACCCTGTACCCATACCCTCCCGGGTCAGACCTGCCTGCGCACGCGGGCGAGCGTGGTTCGGTTTGACCTGGGACATGCTTTGCGGTGCCGATTACGGTTTCAATGGCGGCATCATGTCTGGTGCGGGCTTCAAACGAACAGGAGAATTCAAATGACCAAGGCGATTGCAACCTGTGATTTTTGCGATCAGCAAATCGAGGCGATCGCCGCCGGGTCGGTGAGAGTGCTGCCACCCCAGTTCAGGAATTTCGGCCGCCTGCTAACCTTTCACGGCCAGGTCAGCACGGTGCAGTGCCATGAGGACAACAGCCAGGTGCGCGCTGCGCTCGAGACGGCAGGCATGGCGCGCGTGTTGGTGGTGGACGGTGGCGGCTCCATGCGTCACGCCCTGTTTGGCGGGAATCTGGCGGCGCTGGCAGCGCGTAACGGCTGGGCCGGAGTCGTAATCGACGGTTGCGTGCGCGATGTCGCGGAAATTGCTGCCGCCCCGATTGGCGTGCGCGCGCTGGCGTGCATGCCGATGCCGCCGAGCAAGCTGGGCGAGGGCAGCCGCGATGTGGCGGTGCGTATCCAGGGCGTGTGGGTGCGTCCGGGTGACTGGTTGTATGCGGACGCTGACGGCATGCTCGCCAGCGCGCAGGCGCTGCACCTCGCCACGGCATCCACCTCCGCATAAGAGAGACCGCAGACGTGATGTGCGCCGCGGCGCTTTCGCCTGGTTTAGAACGCGTTGCGGATCAGGCCCACTGCCACGCCTTCGATAACGATCGGCTGGCCTGGCTGGACGACGATGGGAAGAAACTCGGGATTTTCCGGCAGCAGTTCGATATGCCCGTCCCTGCGCTGAAGGCGTTTGACGGTAACCTCGTCACCCAGGCGGGCGACGACGATCTGGCCGTTGCGCACATCTTGTGTTTGCCTCACGGCGAGCAGGTCGCCATCGAGAATGCCGGCGCCCTGCATGCTCATGCCTTTGACCTTGAGCAAGTAGTCGGGTCGCGCCTGAAAAAGCCCGGCCTCGACGTCGATGGTGCGTTCGATATGTTCGTGAGCGAGGATGGGGTTGCCCGCCGCCACGCGCCCGACGAGTGGCAGCATGAGCTGTTCCATGCCGGGTAGCGCACGCGCAAGAGGGCGGCAAGTTGCTGACCTGGACGCCTGGCGAGCCAAGCTCGTGAGCCGGATGCCGCGTGAAGTGCCGGGAGACAACTCGATCATGCCTTTGCGTGCCAGCGCGTGCAGATGATCCTCTGCCGCGTTGGCGGAACGAAAACCCAGCTCCGCGGCGATTTCAGCGCGGGTCGGCGGGTAGCCGGTGCGTTCGATGGCCTTGACGATGAGCGCCAGGATTTCACTCTGGCGCGCAGTAAGCTTGCTGCTTGATAGTCGCATGGGGGCTCCTTGAAGGGCGGGGCCCTTTCCGGCGCCCAACCTTGATCCACTGTCATCCTGCACAGGCTGTATTTTTATCCAGATATGAATTCAATGCAATCCGCAGGGCGGATGCCTCTACGTAAGGTTCTCGTGCTGGGCACGGGGGGAACCATTGCAGGCGTTTCCACGGCCCATCCCGCCCAGGGCGGCTACCGCGCTGGAGTGCTCGACATTGCCCAGCTTGTCGAGGCCGCGCCCGGCATTGAACTGCTGGCCGAGCTTCATGCCGAACAGGTTGCGAGCATCGACAGCAAGGACATGCGCCCCGAGGTTTGGCACAAGCTGGCCAATCGTATTGCCCAGTGGTTCGCACAGCCGGATGCCGTCGGCTGTGTCGTCACGCATGGAAGCGACACGCTCGAGGAGACAGCCTATTTCCTCCACTGTGTCTTGCCCCCGGGCAAGCCCGTGGTCTTGACTGCGGCGATGCGTCCGGCCACCGCCTTGTCGGCCGATGGCCCGCGCAATCTTTATGACGCGGTGCAGGTTGCGGCCAGCCCCGACGCGGTAGGACGCGGGGTGCTGTGCACGCTGCATGGCCGCGTGCATGGCGCCTGCGATGTCACCAAGGCCCACCCGGCGGCCTTGGACGCTTTTGCCTCGGGCGACCGGGGACCGCTGGGTTTTGTCGGACCTCAGGGGCTGCAATTCACGCGGAATCATCCTGGCGAGAGACCGAGAACGCTAGGTTTGCCATCCGCTGGGAACTGGCCGCGGGTGGAACTGGTGTCGAGCCATGCCGGGGCGGATGGCAGCCTGGTGCGCGCGCTGATGCAGGCCTCGTGCAACGGTGTGCTGGAGCCCGGGCTCGGTGGATTGGTCGTCCTCGGCACTGGACACGGCACGGTCCACGAAGACTTGCAGGTGGCGCTGGACGATGCCGAATCGGCGGGGGTACGGGTGGTTTATGCCTCGAGGGCCGGGACGCTGCAAGGCGGCGCGTACGACGGGTTGAATGCCGTCAAAATCCGCGTGCGACTGATGCTCGAACTGGCTGAGCAAGCGCTGGACTGACGCGGCAATCCGGCCGCTGGGCCGTCTGACGGCTTGCCCCGTCTCGTGCTCTCAGTGGCAATTGGCCGCGATCGCTGCAGCCGCCTGTTGGCGCTGCGCGGCGCGCTGGGCGTCGGTGATGTAGGCGCGATTGCCCTGAGGGTCGACCTCGGCCATGCGCACGCCGCTGTCCAGGGTTTGCAGCTGGCGTTGCGCCTGCAGGCAATTGGCTTGGCGCGCCTGCGCCTCGATCTGCTTCTGCAGGTTTTGTGCCGCTTCCTTGGCGCGCTTGTCTTGCTCGAGTTTTTGCTGCAAATCGCGGGCGGCCTGTGTCTGGGCCTGACCTTTGGCGGGCGGCGCGGAGGCCGAAGATGCCGCAGCACTTGCCGATGGACCATGTGGTGCCGCGGCGGCTGCGAGCGGCTTGGCCAGAATATTCTTGGGGGGAATGTTCGAAGGTGGCGGTTGGTCGCTGTACTGGACCACGCCGGCTGACGATATCCATTTCCATTGGGCCAGGGCAGGAGGGGCGGCCAACAAGGCGCAGGCCGCGAGCAGCGCGACGCGCGTGGCCAAGCGGCGCACCGCACGAGCCAGCGTGTGCATGAGATCCATAGCAAACATCCAATGCTCCATGATTTTGATCGAAGCTTAAGGGATTCGGCCGCATCTTGGCTTCGTTTTCATCCACTTGGGCATGGTTGACGCCGCTGTGTTGCCGGTTAGCCGCACCGGCGCGCGATGCAAAACCGCCGCGTCTTTTATCATCGCGTTTTGCGCCTGGAGGATTTATGCGCCTTCTCGGAAAAGCGTTGACCTTTGACGACGTGTTATTGGTCCCGGCTTATTCACAAGTTTTACCCAAAGACACCAGCCTTTCGACCCGCCTGACGCGCCGCGTCAGCTTGAATATCCCGCTTGTCTCGGCAGCCATGGACACGGTCACGGAGTCCAAGCTGGCCATCGCGATGGCGCAGGAAGGCGGCATCGGCATCATCCACAAGAATCTCGCGCCCAAGGCCCAGGCCGCGGAAGTGGCGCGGGTCAAGCGCTTCGAATCCGGCGTTCTGAAGGACCCGATCACGATTTCTCCCGGCGTGAAGGTCCGCGACGTGCTGGCCTTGTCGCGCCAGCATGGTATTTCCGGTTTTCCGGTCATCGAAAGCGGCAAGGTGGTCGGCATCGTCACCAATCGGGATCTGCGTTTCGAGAACCGCCTGGATGCTCCGGTGCGCGACATCATGACGCCACGCGAGCGCCTGGTCACGGTGCGCGAGGGCGCCACGCTGGATGAGGCCAAGGCGCTGATGCATCAGCATCGCCTAGAACGGGTGCTGGTGATCAACGACGATTTCGAGTTGCGTGGCCTGATGACCGTGAAGGACATCCAGAAAGCCACGGAGCGGCCAAACGCGGCGCGTGATCCGCAGGGCAAGCTGCGGGTGGGCGCAGCCGTCGGCGTAGGCGAGGGCACTGAGGAACGCGTCGAAGCGCTGGTGCGCGCCGGCGTGGACGTGATCGTGGTGGATACCGCGCACGGACACAGCCAGGGGGTCATCGATCGCGTGCGCTGGGTCAAGCAGAATTTTCCGGACGTGGACGTGATCGGTGGCAACATTGCCACCGCCGAGGCTGCGCGTGCGCTGGCCGACGCGGGTGGCGATGGCGTCAAGGTCGGTATCGGCCCCGGTTCGATTTGCACCACGCGCATCGTGGCCGGTGTGGGCGTGCCGCAGATCACGGCCATCGCCAATGTCGCCCAGGCGCTCGAGGGCACAGGTATTCCGCTGGTGGCCGACGGCGGCGTACGCTATTCCGGCGACGTCGCCAAGGCCATCGCGGCCGGCGCCCACACCGTGATGATGGGTAGCATGTTCGCCGGCACCGAGGAGGCGCCGGGCGAGGTCATCCTGTATCAGGGGCGCTCGTACAAAACCTACCGCGGCATGGGCTCCATCGGCGCGATGAATGCCGGCTCGGCCGACCGGTACTTCCAGGACGGCACCCAGGCCTCCTCGGCCGCCGGAGCCGAGAAATTCGTGCCCGAGGGGATCGAGGGTCGCGTGCCGTTTAAAGGATCCCTGGCGGCCATCCTGTACCAGCTCGTGGGCGGCGTGCGATCTTCGCTCGGTTACTGCGGCTGCGCCAGCATCGAGGACATGCGCAGTCAGGCGCAATTCGTGGAGATCACTTCCGCCGGCATGCGCGAGAGCCATGTCCATGACGTGCAGATCACCAAGGAAGCGCCCAACTATCACGTCGATTGACGCCAAGGGCCGGGAGCTGAGCCCCGGCTCGACACCCTGCCTGGCCACGGACCCAGCCACATGCACGACAAAATTCTGATCCTGGACTTCGGCTCCCAGGTGACGCAACTCATTGCACGCCGCGTGCGCGAAGCGCATGTGTACTGCGAAATCCATCCGAATGACGTCAGCGATGACTTCATCCGGCAATTCAACCCCAAGGGCATCATCCTCTCCGGCAGCCACGCCAGCACCTACGAGGATCAGGACTTGCGCGCCCCGCAGGCCGTCTGGGAAGCCGGCGTGCCAGTGCTTGGCATTTGCTACGGCATGTTCACCATGACCGTGCAGCTCGGTGGCGAGGTCGAGGCCAGCAGCCACCGCGAATTCGGTTATGCGGAGGTGCGGGCACGCGGCCACACCCGGCTCTTCGACGGCATTGAAGACTTCCGCACGCCCGAAGGGCACGGCATGCTCAAGGTCTGGATGAGCCACGGCGATAAGGTGACCCAGCTGCCCCAGGGCTTCAAGCTCATGGCGAGCACGCCGAGCTGCCCCATCGCCGGCATGGCCGACGAATCGCGCGGCTACTACGCCGTGCAATTCCATCCCGAAGTGACGCACACGGTTCAAGGGCGGGAAATCCTGGGGCGCTTCGTGCTCGACATCTGCGGCGCCAAACCCGATTGGGTCATGGGCGACTACATCACGGAGGCGGTTGCGCGCATTCGCGAGCAGGTCGGCAGCGAGGAGGTCATTCTCGGCCTGTCGGGCGGGGTCGATTCCAGCGTCGCTGCCGCCCTCATCCACCGGGCCATTGGCGACCAACTCACCTGCGTGTTCGTCGACCACGGCCTGCTGCGCATGAACGAAGCACAATTGGTCATGGAGATGTTCGCCGGGCGCTTGCATGCCAAGGTCGTGCACGTCGATGCGAGTGCGGAATTCCTCGGCGCCTTGGCGGGGGTGCAGGATCCGGAACAGAAACGCAAGATCATCGGCCGCGAGTTCGTCGAGGTCTTCCAGCGCGAGGCCAAGAAGTTGGTCAATGCCAGGTGGCTGGCGCAGGGCACGATCTACCCGGACGTCATCGAGTCCGGTGGCGCCAAGACCAAAAAGGCCATCACCATCAAGAGCCACCACAACGTCGGCGGCCTGCCCGAAACCCTGGGGCTCAAGCTGCTGGAGCCGTTGCGCGAACTGTTCAAGGACGAGGTTCGCGAACTTGGCGTGGCGCTTGGACTGCCGCCCGACATGGTGCATCGACACCCATTCCCCGGCCCGGGAATGGGTGTTCGCATTCTTGGCGAAGTCCGCCGCGAATACGCCGAACTGCTGCGCCGGGCCGACGCCATTTTCATCGAGGAGCTTCGCAACACCCGCGACGACGCCACGGACAAGACATGGTATGAGCTGACCTCGCAGGCCTTCGCCGTGTTCCTCCCCGTCAAGAGCGTAGGCGTGATGGGCGATGGCCGTACCTACGACTATGTGGTCGCGCTGCGCGCGGTGCAGACCAGCGATTTCATGACCGCCGATTGGGCCGAGTTGCCCTACGCCCTGCTCAAGAGGGTGTCCAGCCGCATCATCAACGAAGTGCGCGGCATCAACCGCGTCACCTACGACATTTCGTCCAAGCCTCCGGCCACGATCGAGTGGGAGTGATCCGCACAGCTTCCGAGCCTTTCGAGAGATCTCGGAAAAGTGGATGGGAGCAACTACCGTGTTTCTGTTTTTCCTATGTGACCTCAGCCAACTTAGCCCGAAGCCATGCACCTCCTTGCCACTGGTTCAGGGGGGAGCCCCGTTCGGGCGCCTGGCCTCATGCGAGAATCGTATGCACGAGCAGCTTGGAGGCAGCATTGAGCCATTTCCTACAGTCCCTCGCGTTGGGCAGCGGTCTGTCCCAGCGGCTGGCGCGTCGCCAGCGTGTGCAGCGCGTGGTCATGCTGCATGGGGTGGGCGGGCCCGATCTGCTCGTACGCGACTTCGAGATCTTGCTGCGCTGGATGCAAAGCCACTATCGTCTGGTTTCCTTGGATACCTTGCTGGAGAACCTGGCATCGGGCAAGTCGGCAGATGGCGAAGTGGCGCTCACCTTCGATGATGGCCTGCGCAACCACCTGCGGCACGCTTATCCGGTGCTCAAGCGGCTGGGCATACCCGCCACGTACTTTGTCTGCCCAGGGTTGATCGAGTCGGGGCGATGGCTGTGGAACCACGAGGCACGTGCTCGCCTGAATCGCATGGACGCGCGGACGCGCACAAGCGTGGCGAACCTGGCCGGCGCCCCGCAGGACGCGGTCGAGCCCATCATCGACTGGATGAAGACCCTGACGCCTGACAAGCGCCAAGATGTCGAGCAGCGCATTCGGGATGCCTCGCCCGATTTCGCGCCGACTTCCGACGAGAGCGACCGCTTCGATCCTCTGGCCTGGAGCGATTTCGCGCAGCTTGATCCGGCGTTAATCACCATCGGTTCGCACACCATGTCGCACCCTATTCTGCCCACCATCGACGATGCGAGCCTGCGCAGGGAACTGCACGAAAGCCGCGCCTTGCTCGAGGCGCGGCTGAGGCGCACGGTCGATTTGTTCTGCTACCCCAATGGATCCTGCGATGCGCGGGTCCGCGCCATGGCTCGCCAGGCCTACCGTGCCGCTGTGACGACGCAGGAAGGTCATGTGCTGGCCGGAGTCGACCCAATCGCCATCCCGCGCATTCCGGTTTCCAGCCATCTGCCCTTGCTGGCCTGGCGCATGCATCGCCCGGCGGCTTGATGTCGCACGGCCCGGTCCGGCTATGCTGCTGGCTGGTTCCGTCGATTCCCATTGCTCCCATGAAAATGCTGTTCAGTGTCCTGGCCCTGGTTGTGGCCCTGCTGCTGGTTCTGCTGGCAGCCAAAACGCAAATGCAAGGACTGACCGCTCCCGCAGCGGGCGGTTCCACCTCGGCCACGGGCGACCATGCCGGGTTGATTACACCGCAGCAATACAAGCAAGAACTCGAACAGGCCATGCACGCATCGCGTCCCGCCGGGGCGAACGGAAGCCAGCCTTGAGTGCGGAGATCGACCTGACGGACAGGGCCTTCATGCGCCAGGCCCTCGATCAAGCGCAGAACGCCTGGCTGCTGGGCGAAGTTCCAGTCGGTGCGGTGATCGTGCGCGAGGGCCGGGTGATCGCCACCGGCTACAACCGGCCCATCGGCGACAGCGACCCCACGGCGCATGCCGAAATCGTCGCGTTGCGGCAGGCGGCCAGTCTGCTCGGCAACTACCGCCTGCCGGGGTGTACGCTCTACGTCACGCTGGAACCTTGCGCGATGTGCGCGATGGCGCTGATGCATGCGAGGCTCGATCGTGTCGTCTTCGGCGCGCCCGACCCCAAGACAGGCGCAGCAGGAAGCGTGATCAACCTATTCAACGAGCCACGCCTCAACCACCACTGCGCTTTGCGAGGCGATGTGGAGGCGCAGGATTGCGGTCGCCTGCTGCAGGATTTTTTCCGCGAACGGCGCCGTCAGGCGTACGCGCTGCAGCAGGAGCAGACCACGCCGTCCGTCCCCGGCGGCCCGGGTGAACAGCACGCGTCATCGCACGCCGAAGGCCTGGCCCCCCTGGCCGGCATCGACGTGCGGCATCTGGACGAACCCGATGCCGCTGCAACGTCAAAGCCCGATTGAACAGGGCCATGCCTGGCCCGAACACCATGACCAACGCCAAGCCACAAACACCTTCCGCGTCCCGAGGCCCGCTGCGCCTGCTCTCGCCTTCGGGAGCGGTTCCCGACGCGCAGCGCATCGCACGCGCGCAGGCGCATTTGCAGGCCCTAGGTTTTCGTGTCGAGCTGGATTCCCAGGCCTTGAAGCGCGTGCAGCGCTTTGCCGGCACGGATACGCAGCGCGTGCTGGCCGTGCATCGGGCCGCGCGCAGCAAGGCGCATGTGGTGATGGCCACACGGGGTGGCTATGGTTTGTCGCGCATTCTGCACCGGCTCGACTACGCCCTGCTGCACGAGGCGGTGACTGATCGGCGGCAATTCTGGGTCGGGCACAGCGACTTCACCGCGCTGCAACTGGCCATGCTTGCGCAAACCGGCGCCGTCACGTACAGCGGTCCGATGGCCGCTTTCGACTTCGGCTCCGACACACTCGACGACATCACCGTGGACAGCTTCCTCGATGCCCATGACGGCAGCCAGGAAGCCGTGGGTTTCGCCTGCAGCGACGCGCCGCGCGGCCTCGACGCGCGCGGCGTGTTGTGGGGCGGCAATCTCAGCCTCGTGGCCAGCCTGGTCGGCACGCCCTACCTGCCCAAAGTGCGCGGCGTGCTGTTCCTGGAAGACGTGACCGAGCACCCCTATAGCATCGAGCGCATGCTGATCCAGCTTCTGCAGTCCGGCGTGCTGCAACGCCAGAAAGCGGTGGTCCTGGGGGCGTTCACCGACTACAAGCTCACGCCGCATGACGCAGGTTTCGGTTTGAACTCGGCTGTCGCCTGGCTGCGGGGGCAACTCAAGCCCCATGGCGTGCCGCTGATCACGGGCCTGCCCTTCGGGCACGTGCGGACCAAGCTGACGCTGCCGCACGGCGCGCGCTGCCGCCTGGTACGCGATGGCGCCGAGGCGTTCCTGGTGTTCGCGCACGCGCACGGCTGAAACCATCGCGCCGTATCGTTCAGCCTTGGTCGCACGTTGTGGCCAGCGGGCTGGCCGGATGCCTCAAGCCGTAAAGGCCTGGATGCCTGTCTGCGCCCGGCCCAGGATCAAGGCGTGAATGTCGTGCGTGCCTTCGTAAGTATTGACCACCTCGAGGTTCACGAGATGGCGGATCACGCCGTAAGTGTCGGAGATGCCGTTGCCGCCCAGCATGTCGCGCGCCATGCGGGCCACGTCCAGCGCCTTGCCGCATGCGTTGCGCTTGAGCATGGAGGTGATCTCGGGCGCGTCGACGCCTTCGTCCTTCATCCTGCCCAGGCGCAGGCAGGCTTGCAGACCCAGCGCGATTTCGGTCTGCATGTCGGCCAGTTTTTTTTGCACGAGCTGGTTGGCCGCCAGCGGGCGCCCGAATTGCTTGCGGTCGAGCACATATTGCCGCGCGGTATGCCAGCACGATTCGGCTGCGCCCAGCGCGCCCCAGGCAATGCCGTAGCGCGCCGAGTTGAGGCATGTGAACGGTCCCTTGAGGCCTTCGGCGTCGGGTAGCTCGTGGTCGGCGGGGACAAAGACGTCGTTCATCACGATCTCGCCGGTGATCGAGGCGCGCAGTCCCACCTTGCCTTCGATCTTAGGCGCTGAAAGCCCGCGCATCCCCTTGTCGAGGATATAGCCGCGGATCCTTCCCGTGTCGTTTTTGGCCCAGACCACGAATACGTCGGCGATCGGGGCATTGCTGATCCAGGTCTTGCTGCCATGCAGCTTGAACCCACCTGGGACCGCAGTGGCGCGGGTGCGCATGCCGCCAGGGTCCGAGCCATAGTCGGGTTCGGTCAGGCCGAAGCAGCCAATCCAGTCCCCGCTGGCCAATCTGGGCAGGTAATGGCGGCGCTGCGCCTCGGTGCCGAAGGCATAGATGGGCAGCATGACCAGCGACGACTGCACGCTCAGCATCGAGCGATAGCCCGAATCGACACGCTCGACCTCACGTGCGATCAGGCCGTAGCAAACATGGCTGAGCCCGCCGCCGCCATATTCGCTGGGCAGCGAGGAACCGAGCAAACCCATGGCACCGAAGACGCGAAACAGGGCAGGGTCGGCGGCCTCGCTGCGGAAGGCCTCCAGCACCCTGGGCACCAGTTCACGCCGGCAAAAATCGGCCGTGGCCTGGCGCAGGGTCGATTCGTCATCCGTGAGCTGCAGGTCGAGACGCAGCGGATCATCCCAGTGGAAAGACTGCGCAGGAGAATCCGTGGGTGCATTGTTCATGAGTGTGTGGGGGCGGTGGGTCGGATTCGGGAATACCGCGTTGCAGGATTTTATTTTATGAAATATGTTACATATTGTGATGTTTTGTTATGACATCAATGCTCAACGTCATCACCCAATGTTCAAGAACATCCGTTCGTTTCCAGTCCGGTTGAATATGCGCGTGCCCAAAAGAAGTCAGCCAGGTGTTCATCAAGCATCGATTCCGGCCCAGGTTGAAGTGGGGGAGGGGCGGCATTTCGTGACGGCTCTGGCCCGCGGTCTGAACGTATTGTCCTGCTTCAACACCCACGATCGTGTGCTGGGCAATCAGGATATCGCTCTGCGCTGCAGACTTCCCAAATCCACGGTTTCGCGGCTGACCTACACGCTCACCCAACTTGGCTATCTGGTGCGCGCCGATGCACGCGGCAAGTACCGTCTTGGGCCTGCCATGTCATCCCTCGGGATCGCGGCGGCGCTGGAACACAAGGACATCCGCTTGTCGGCCAGGCCCTTGATGCAAGAACTGGCGAATGGAGCAAAGGCCATGGTGGCACTCGGTACGCGAAGCTGGCTTTCGATGATCCATCTGGAGGCCTGCCGTGATGCATCGAGCCCTAGCCTTATGTTTGACTTGAGCGCAGGTTCACGTATTCCCCTCGCCACCACGGCCATGGGGCGAGCCAACCTGGCTGCCATGGACCAGCATGAGCGCGAGAGCGTGTTCGACGACCTTGCCGCGTTCGACACCAAAGCCTGGCCCCGCCTGCGCCGCGACATCGAACTGGCGCTAGAGACTGCTCGCACGCTGGGATGCGCATGCTCTTTCGGCGACTGGCGCGCGGACGTTAATGCGATAGCCGTCGCATTCAACCCGGGGCATGGCATCCCCCTTATGGTCGTCGGATGTGGTGGCCCGGCGGCCGAGTTGACGCCAGATTTCCTGTTGGATGCGGTGCGTCCCAAACTGTTGACGCTGGGGCAGAGACTGCAGGGTCTGGGAAATTCCTGAGTCAGGATTCTTTGTCAGGATTCTTTGTCGGGCGCCGCGGCGGTTTTCTCGCAAGCACGGAAGCTTTCAATGTGCCAGAGCGAGGCACGACAGTTCTACGATGCAAAGATCTGCACACCTGCAATGGCCTCATCCTCCGACCCCATCTTCCTGGACAATGCCGCATGCCTCGCATTGACATGGCGCGCCAAGACGGCATCGCCATCCTGACGCTGAATCATCCACCGATCAACGGCTTCAGTCGTGCCCTCAGGCGTGATCTGCTGGACGCCCTCGAGCAGTCGCTGACCGACCATGTCGTCGCCGGCATCGTCATCACGGGTTTCGGCAATACTTTTTCGAGCGGGGCCGATCTTCACGGGCTTGGCCAGCCCGACGCAGAAGCCTTCCCGAGCCTGATCGAATTGATTGCTGCGCTCGAGTCCAGCACCAAGCCCGTGGTAGCGGCCATTAACGGCACATGCCTCGGTGAAGGGCTTCAATTCGTCCTGGCCTGCCACGCCCGGGCGGCGCTCGGCTCAGTGTGCGTCGGCATGCCGGACGTGATGCTGGGTCTGTTGCCACGGGCCGGCGGCACGCAGCGCTTGCCGCGCGCGGTCGGGCTGGAGCTGGGCTTGCGCATGATCGGCTCGGGTCTAACCTTGCGGGCCTGCGATCTGGCGCAAACAGATTTGTTTGACGCCGTTGTCGCGCGGGACGTGGTGCAGGCCGCAACCGGACTGGCTCAGCGGCTTGCCGCGAGCGGAGAGCCGCTGACGCGGCTGCGCGACAGATCCGTGCGGCCGGATGGCGCCGATGCGCTGCTCCGTGCAGCACGCGCCCATGCGCTGGCCCGGCATCCGCATGAGCCGGCGTGGCTGCGCTGCGTCGAGGCCGTGGCCGCTTCGCTGGGGCCTTTCGAAGCCGGTTTGCGTTTCGAGCGAGAGGCGTTCGAGACGCTGCTGAGCACGCCGCAGTCGCGGTCGCTGCGACACGCTTTCCTGGCCGAGCGCGCGGCATCCGAGATCCCGGATCTCCCGGCCGACACGCCCTTGCGCCCCATCGCCACGGTCGGCGTGGTCGGCGCCGGCACCATGGGCGGGGGAATCAGCATGAACTTGCTGAATGCCGGCATCCCGGTGACGCTGGTGGACAGCGCGCAAGAAAATTTGGACCGTTGCCTGGCCACCATCCGCAGGAATTACGCCGTGGCGGTCGAAAAGGGCAGGATCGAGCCGGCGCAGGCGGAAGCCTGCCTGGCCATGCTGCGCCCAACGCTGGATTTTGCCCGACTCGCCGAGGCGGATTTGCTCATCGAAGCCGTGTTCGAGGACATGGAGGTCAAGCGCGAAGTCTTTGCCCGGCTCGATGCGATCGCCAAGCCAGGCGCCATCCTGGCCTCCAACACATCAACCCTCGACCTTGACGCCCTTGCTGCCTCGACGCAGCGAGCGCAGGAAGTCGTCGGCCTGCATTTTTTCAGCCCAGCCCACGTCATGCGCCTGCTTGAAGTTGTGCGCGGCAAAGCCACGGCCAAGGATGTGTTGGCGACGGTCATGCAGCTATCCAGGACCATCCATAAAACCGCGGTGGTCTCGCGCGTCTGTGACGGTTTCATCGGCAACCGTATGCTGGAGCACTACGTGCGCATGGCTCACAGCCTGGTGGAGGAGGGTGCCAGTCCGTGCCAAGTCGATCGGGCATTGGAAGCCTGGGGCATGGCGATGGGGCCATTCCGCATGGGCGACTTGGCCGGCAACGACATAGGCTGGGCCGTGCGCAAGCGTCGTTATGTGGAGAAACCCCAGGTGAAGTACTCGCGACTCGCCGATCGCTTGTGTGAGTTCGGGCGCTTTGGCCAGAAATCCGGCGCCGGCTGGTATCGCTACGCTCCCGGCGCGCGTGAAGCGCTGCCCGATCCGGCCGTGGACAAGCTCATTGCCGACCATCGCCAGGCGATCGGCGTCGTGCCGCACGCGATCGAAGATGCTGAAATCGTCGATCGCTGCATCTATGCCCTGGTGAACGAAGGGGCACGCATCCTGCAGGAAGGCATTGCCCAGCGTGCATCCGACATCGACACCGTCTACCTGGCGGGCTATGGCTTTCCCGCCTGGCGCGGTGGCCCCATGTTCTTCGCCGACACGGTGGGTCTTGCCACCATGATCGAGCGCATGCGGCAATTCGCCCTGCAGCCTGGCGGCGACATCGACTTCTGGCAGCCTGCAACGCGACTCTTGGAACTCGCGGAGCAGGGCGCCGCGTTCAACATCCAGTGAGACCAAGCTCTGGCGATCCGGATCGGCACCCCGTCCCGAGGATTGCCCCACGCGTGTGATTCCCGTAAGCTGGGCTGGGAGTTGCCGGAGGGATTCCCACAGGAGATGCTCCGGTGAAAAATGATCGATACAAAACAGCAGATAGACGGCCCGCTCCTGGCCTGACGTCGGTTGCTCGAGTGCATTTCTGCCGGGGAGACTGCATCATGGGATGGTCCATCACCAAAGGCAAGCTCAGAACGATGGCTCTGGACGGGGAGCATATGGCCTACGATTACGCGGGCCGCAGCCATGTGGACGCCGGGGCACTGACGGAGAAATCGGCGCCGATCCTCGCCATTCATGACTGCGAAGCTTCGGTCGGCGTCTACCACGAAACGAATCTCGCAGAAGGCGGCCACCACATCGTCGGCGAATACACGAGCATCGTTCTGCACAGAAGCATCGACGCCGAACGCTTCGGCCTGGCTTCCATGCGCCTGGATCAAGAAAAGCGGGTGGTGGTGGCGACCTATATTAAGGCCAAGGCATGGGCAAAATATGAGGCACTTGCGCAAACCGCGCTCGCGCATCACGGTGAGATCCAGTTCAAGTTTGGGATCGACAGCCCGCTAACCAGCGAGGCACACAGGGCATTTTTTGCGGGAGAAACCAACAACAACGCCATCGTCTGCGACTTGCAAGCGATCTTTATCCGTTTCTAAAGGCCTTGCGCTTGCCCTGCCAGGTGAGTTGCCCCTGTGCGGGGACAATCAGAAAAACGCACCCGCCCGCATGCCGAGGAACACGATAGGGCGGCTCACTCATGCGCCGGTACGCCACACTGCATCCCGCAGGATCTGTTTCGTCAGTATCTCTGTCCTGGCTGGGCATCCGCAAGCTCATCGCGAAGGCGTAGCGTGAACCGCCCCGGGATTGAAGGAGGCTCGAACCTTGAAGAGAGAATGGTGTGCGAGGACAAATTTCAAGATTGGCGATCCATAACAACAATTAAAATTTTACATAATGCCAATATGCTCCGGAACAGACCGGCCGAGACAGGCAGGCCGATCTTTTCGGGGAGATTGCCGTGTCCTGGCCGCAGTGCGTGGCCTGGGTACATGCCGTGGCGCCGCACATGGCGCGCTCCGAGCGGAGCCTGCAACGGTATGTGGAACTCTGGGACGTGGTGGGCAAGGTGCGGCGAGCCATCGCCGATGGAAGCCTTGAGGCCATCCTCACGCGCAGCCCCTATCGCCCCGATCTGGAGCGACAAGCCGGGGATGACGGCGGACGCAAACCCGCCGACGCCCCCTGACCACCCTCGATCCCAAGGAGATCAAGCATGGCTACCTATGAGTCTATCCAAGAAGCTGTAGAAGACGTCCGAAGCGCCGTGGCATTCGCCACCTCACTTGTGGAGTCTTACGACGAGCTGCACGCCACGATGAGCGGGCAGGAAACGTACCACAAGAACCCGTGGGTCTTCGTGGTGCGTGAGACGACCGAAAAGGTCGCCAAGGCCACGGAGCGGCTGGAATGCTGCTGCTACAGCACGCCTTGCCCATCCTCAAGGACATGGCCCAGGTGAACACCAAGGCCGTGCGATAGGCGATGCGCCCGCTAACGCTTGCCGCCACCCTGACGCTGCTGCTGCTCGCGGCGCTGGCGCTCAAGGTCGGCCACCCGCTTGCGGATCTCGCTGGCGCGGTCGGCCAGGGCCGGCAACTGCTCGGCCAGTAGCGCCAACACAACCTGGGTACGGGACTGTCCCGTGGTCTCGGCGCAGTGATCCAAAAGCAGCAGCAGACCGGGCGGCAGGTCAATGGTCAAGCGCGTGCGATCCGCCACCGGTGCCGCTGGCGCTCCATCCGAGGAAGTCTTCGTGTTCATGGCGACATTTTATCACCAATTGGCGACATCTTGTCGCCTTGGCGTCAAGATGTGGGAAAAAGACCTGTTGTGGCGGGCGACTTGTTGTAAATGGACAAGCCCAGGGGCCGCCCCCCGCCTTCGGCGTGGGCCGACCCCTAGAACCTGGCCATCATCAGCCCAGCCGGTAGGGCAAACCCTGGCACGCCCCCACCTTGCCGGCGCGCTCCATGCGATCCACCCATGCGCCGACCAGCACGCGGCCGCGCGGCCGCAGAGAAACGGCCTCAGGGCTGCGCCCTGCCCCCTGCGATTACTCGGGGTCGACCTTGCAGTGCGCGACGGTCAGTATCGGTCTGCAACCAACGGTAAAAGCCCAGCCGAGATAATGGCATGGCGCATAATCAGAAAACCCCGCGTCGAACGCCAAAAGAGCGTTTGACAGAACATTTATATGCGCGTGATAACCCAGTTTGCCAATATGCTCCGGAACAGACCGGCCGAGACAGCCAGGCCGATCCTTTCGGGGAGATTGCCGTGTCCTGGCCGCAGTGCGTGCCTGGACAAAAACACCAAGCATGTGCTTACCAATGGCCTGTTCGTCCATCCATGGTCATGGCGTGAGCGATCAGCTTAGCGGCCCCCATGTGGCCGCGTTGCGTGGCCAGGTCTAGCGCCGTGAAACCCATGGCGTTCTTCAAATGCGGATCGGCGCCTTCGTCGAGCAAGAGCCCCACTGTGGCGTCGTGGCCGAAGTATGCGGCCATCATCAGTGCCGTCGTGCCGTTGGGCGCGGCTGCGTCGATGTAAGCAGCGTGGTCCAGTAGATACTTCACGATTCGGGTATGACCGTTGGTTGCCGCGTAAGTCAGCGGAGTCCAGCCAGGTTTGTTGATTTCGGCGCCGCGCGCGACCATTTTCTCGACCAAGTTGTCATCGCCTTCCAGGCAGGCGATCATCAGTGCATTTTCGTCACTGGGATTGAGTTGATTCAGATTGAGCTTGGGTTGTGCAATCAAGAGCTTGGCCACGTTGAAGGACTTGTCCCTGAGGGCCAGATAAAGCGCGGAATTTCCACTCGCATTCACGGCATTCGGATCGAAACCTTCGGCGAGTAAGGTTTGCACGGTGGCGGTGTCGTCCGTCGCGATGGCGCGGAAAAAATCCGTATAAGACCCAGCCACGCTCCAAGACGATGCAGTCATTAATGAAGCTAAAACAATGAGATAAGTGAGTTTTCTCATATTTTTATCAGGCGGTTTGCTGGGACAGTTCCAAGCCATATTTTTACTGAAGTTCGCTGCGCAACTTCATGAAAAGACGATCAAAATTTCGTTCCGTGTACTGCTCGACAGCATCCTCCGTGCTGCCCCTCAATTGCGCAAGACAACGGGCGACGAATCGCGTGTAGGCGGGTTGGTTGGTTTGGCCCCGAAAAGGCGTTGGTGCAAGATAGGGGCTGTCGGTTTCAACCAGGATGCGATCCTCAGGTAGTTTCTTTGCAATTTCTCGCAAATCATTGACATTCTTGAATGTCAAGATGCCGGAAAAGGAGATGTGGAAGCCGAGATCCAGGGCTTGTTTCGCCACGTCCCATGTCTCCGTGAAGCAATGGAACACCCCACCCACGACTTCGGCGCCCTCTTCCCTCAGGATGGACAAGGTATCGTCGGCTGCCGACCGCGTGTGGATGACCAGTGGTTTGCCGGCCTGGCGTGCGGCTTGAATATGGGTGCGAAAACGGTTTCTCTGCCATTCCATGTCTGCGCGCGTGCGCCCTTCGAGGCGGAAATAATCCAATCCGGTTTCCCCTAGGGCAAGCACGCGCGGATGACTTGCCAGTTCCGCGAGCTGGGACGCGGTGGGCTCGGTCAGGCCCTCCTGGTCGGGATGCACGCCGACGGTTGCCCAGATCTGCGGGTGTTGCACGGCACAGGCCAGCACGTCATCGAATTCCTCGATCTGCGTGCAGATGTTCATAGCCCGTGTCACGCCATGAGCACGCATGGCCGCGAAGACATCGCCCAGGCGGTCGCGCAAGCCAGGAAAATTGAGGTGGCAGTGTGAGTCGGTCAGAGTCATGGGAAAGGCCGCCACGCTGGCGGTCAGGTGGATTGGCCGTGAAGGGCGCTGCAGGGTTACAAGGTATGGGTGATGCGGCTCGCGATTTCCGCTGTCGGGCCCAAAATATCTTCGATCGTCTGGCGCAACTGCCGTGATTTTTCATCGCCTGGAAAGCGCACGCCGATGCCCTGGGTCTTGTTTCCGGCGGCGTTGGCTGGCGTGACCCAGGCGACTTTTCCAGCAACGGGAAAGCGCTGGGGATTGTCCATGACGGTCAAGAGCAGATAGACATCATCCCCCAGGCGATATTCACGCGTGGTGGGAATGAAAATGCCGCCTTCCGGGAAAAAAGGAATGAACGCCGCATAAAGGGCAGGTTTTTCCTTGATCGCAAGCTGGATGACGCTGGGTCGGGCGCCAAGCCCGCCGGGGGCTGAGGGTGCGGAAGTCGTGGCCATCTCAATGCGCGCTCCGTGGGAAGAGTTGCTTGAATTCTAGGATCAATGCGTCAGCGGTTAGTCCGGCATGCAGTGGAAAATGGGCGGTGCCGCTGTATTCGGCAAGCCGTTGCCAGAAAGATTGCAGCCGCGCCGCGCCTGCCTGCCTCCCGAGCCCTGCGACGGCGGGCGCTTCTGTCGGCAGATACATCGGCCGCTGCCCAAATTGCGTGCGCAACATGTCCGCATTCAATTTTTGCAAGGCGGCAATGGCGATGTGCAGGGGAGGTGGCGTGCCGATGGGGTCGACATGCCGATCATCCTTTCCTTGTGTGATCAGCACCCTAAGCAAATTACGCACCCAGTCCAGCCCGCCGTCCGGATCCGCTCCATGCACGGCATTGCGGCACCAGTTGGCCACATCCTTGGGATCTGCAACGCCTCGCTCCTGCAGGATTCGCAAGGCTTCGTCTTGCCCCAGGCGCGGCATGGGTTTGAGTCTGCAACGGCTGCGTAGCGTAGGGAGTATGCGGTCAAGATGATGAGTTCCCGTTAAAAAATAAAGATTTGAGGATGGTTCTTCAAGTGTTTTGAGCAGTGCGTTGGCGGCTGGAGGCGCCATGGCGTCGAGCGGGTAGATCAAGGCGACCTTGAGCCCGCCACGATGGCTGGTGCCATGCGCCCAGTCCACGAGCTGGCGGATGGCGTCGATGGAAATGTCTTTACTGGGGCTACGTTTTTCACCACTGGTGGCGGATTCTGCGTCCTCGGCAAAATTCAGATTCAATTCTGACGCCATCGCTTCAGGCGCGAGAGCCATCAAATCGGGATGCGTCCCCGCGCGAACCAGGCGGCACGCCGCGCATTGGCCGCACGCACGGATGTTCCCATCGATGGGATCAAGAATCTCCGTGGGTGAAGTCCGCTCGCAGAGCATGGCCGACGCTGCCGCGAACAGCGCATTCCAAATGCCCAGGCCTACGGCGCCATGCAGGAGAAATGACGGAAAATCATCCATTTAAAACAGCTGCTTGGATGATATTTTTCATGTGATTGATGATATCGAGCCGAACCAGATCAGAGGCCTGTGTCCCGTCAATCACACCCCAACGTGCAGGTTCTGCCTCGGCCATGTTGAGGTAATGTTGACGCACGCGCATGAAAAAATCGAGTGATTCGCTCTCAAACCGGTCGCGTACACGACCCTGCGCATGCAGGCGCCGCGCCGCGAGTTCGGCGGGTACATCGATGAGAAGGGTGTAGTCGGGTTTCAGCCCTGGATGCACCCAGCGTGCAAGAGTCTGCAGCCGATCTTGTGGAATGCCCTTGCCGGCGCCCTGGTAGGCGAAGGTGGCTTCGGTGAAACGATCGCAAACGATATCGTGCCCTTGCAGCAAGGCCGGTTCGATCACCCGCAAGACATGTTCCTGGCGCGCCGCGAACATCAACAGCGCCTCGGTCGACGTGGTCATGGCTTCCGTCAGCAGCAAGCTACGGATGCGCTCGCCCAGTGGTGTTCCACCAGGTTCGCGCGTGGCCGTCACCTGCCGGCCCGCGGCGCGCAGAAACCCCGCAATGGTGTCGAATTGGGTGGTCTTGCCCGCCCCGTCGATTCCTTCCAGAGTAATGAACAAACCACGGTTGTTGTTCGTGTTCAAGGGGACCTCTTGAGGATGTATCGGTTGACGGCTGCATTGTGCTCCGCAAGCGTGTCCGAGAACGCGCTGCTGCCATCGCCGCGGGCGACGAAGTACAAGGCCCGCGTGGCGGCCGGATGCAGGACGGACTGCAGCGCTGCGTCTCCAGGCAAAGCGATGGGTGTCGGCGGCAAGCCTGTGTGAATATAGGTGTTGTAAGGCGATGCGACCTGTAGGTCCTGACGCGTGATGGCGCCCGTATAACGGCTTCCCAGGGCATAGATCACGGTGGGGTCGCTCTGTAGCGGCATGCCATTGCGCAGGCGGTTGATGAACACGGCCGCGATCTTGTCGCGGTCGCTTGGCTTGCCGGTTTCCTTTTCGACCATGGAGGCGAGGATCAACGCCTGATAGGGCGTTTGCATGGGCAGACCCGGCTGACGGACGGCCCAGGCTGCATCGAGCTGCCTTTGCATGGCGTGATACGCACGCTTGAGAATGACCAGTTCGGAGGAGCCGTTCGCATAGAGATACGTGTCGGGAAAGAACCAGCCCTCGGGCAGGGTGCCGGGGGGGGCGCCGATACGCTGCATGATCTGCGCCGGGCTCAAACCTTGCGCATCATGGTCGAGTCCCGGAGCTTGGTTGAGCGTATCCAGGAACTGGTTGAAGGTCCAGCCTTCCGGCACCGTGACGGCCAGCAGGGACTGATCTCCGCGCGCCATTTTTTGCAGCAGTTGCCATGGACTTGTGCCCTGCTCGATTTCATAGCTGCCGGCCTTGAGCTGGGTACCCTTGCCACTCAGGCGGGCGAGCCAGTAGAACAAGCGCGGCGAGAGCCCCGCGCCTTGGGCGCGGATTTGCATGGCCGCCACGCGCGCCGTGCTGCCTGGTTTGATGGAGAAATCCAGCGGCGTGGTGCTTAGCCGCATCGGCGTCAGGGCCCAGTAGGCGAATGACGCGGCGGCGACGAACGCGAGGATCATGCCGAGAAGGACAAGGCGTGCTGGCCAACGGGTTTTCAAGGAGGGGCTCTCGGCGAAACGGACAACTTTCTATACTAGCCCAGCCACTTTCCAAGCTTCAGCCCCCGTGCGCCCATCCGTGGCACGCCGGGCATATTGACGCCCTCGCCTCTCATTCCACACCCCACTCCCCTGGCATGACCGCAACCATCACCGCACTGCCCCATCTCGCCATCCTGCAGGCGCATGGCCCGCAGGCCGCCGAATTGCTGCAAGCCCAGTTGACCCAGGACGTGCAGAACTGGCCGCTGGGCACGGTGCGGATGGCTGCGTTCTGCACCCCCCAGGGCCGCATGCTGGGGGATTTCCTGTTGTGGAGGGAGCGGGATGATGCCATCGACTTGCTGCTTGACGGCACACTGGCCGAACCCGTGCTCAAGCGCTTGCGCATGTTCATTCTGCGCCTCCAGTGCAAACTTGACGATGTGACCGCCCAGCGCGGCGTGTTCGGTGTGCTCCAGCCTTCGGACGATGCCGAAACCCTGGGTCCTGATGCATGGCCCTGCCCCGCAGCCCCCTGGACGCTGCTGGAGCGCGACGGATTGCGTCTGCTGCGCTTGCCGGACGCCCCGGGAATGCGGCGCATGTTGCTGATCGCCGAATCGCCCATTGGCATGCAAAGCATCGAGAATCTACAAAGCCATTTGGCCGAGGGTACGGCGCAGGACTGGGCGCTCGCCGAAATTCGCGCCGGCATCGCACACATCTCGGCCGCCACGGCGCAGCAGTTCGTGCCGCAAATGCTCAATTACGAAGCTCTCGGCGCGGTCGACTTCAAGAAGGGGTGCTACCCCGGGCAGGAAATCGTTGCCCGGATGCAGTACAGGGGAACCATCAAGCGCCGCACTTATCGTGTACTCAGCGAGGGACCGCTCCAGCCGGGTGACGAAATCGTCCACAGCGCAGACTTGGCACAGCCGTGCGGCATGGTGATCAATGCCGCCCCGGCCCGGACTGGTTGGGAGGCCTTGGCGGAGCTGAAAATCAGTGCGGCCAGCGAACCTGGAAACATGCACGCACGGACCCTTGACGGCCCCGTCCTGCGCGTGGCCGATCTGCCCTACATCCTGCCGCCGCAGGACTGAACCCATTGATGCAATGTGCCTGATGGCTTGGTCATGGCAACCGGGGCATGCGCAAACCCTGTTGCTGGCCGCCAACCGCGACGAGTGGTTGGACCGCCCCACCCTGCCGATGCGCTGGTGGCAGCCCGAACCGAGCCTGCCAGTCTTGGTGTTGAGTGGGCGGGATTCGCGCAGCGGCGGCATTTGGCTCGGCCTGTCCGACAACGGACGCTTCGCCGCCGTGACCAATGTGCGCGACCCTGGACGGGAACGGCCGCAGGCCCCATCGCGCGGCCTTCTGCCCTTGCGTTACCTGCTCGGTGTCGATCCGCGAGGTGAGCATGCCATGCCAGCCTGCAGCCCGGGCGCTTATGCAGAAGCGGTCATGCAAGACGCGCAGGCCTATGCCGGTTTCAACCTGCTGCTTGGAGACGCGGCGCGCGGTGAACTGGTCTGGCTGTCCAACCGTCCCCAGGCCTTGCGTGACGTGAAGCCTGGCGTGCATGGCTTGTCCAATGCCGCGCTGGACACGCCCTGGCCCAAGGTTGCCGGAATGAAGGCGGCGCTGGCGCAGCAGGTGTCGCGCGCGGCGCCAGACCAGTTTGAGGCTTTGCGCGGCGCCCTGCTCCATGACCGCACGGCTGCTGAGGCCGAATTGCCTCGCACCGGGGTGAGCCTGGAGCGGGAGCGCGCGCTTTCCGCCACCTTTGTCCGTATGCCAGGCTACGGCACGCGTAGCTCAACCCTTCTGCGGCTGGATCAGGACGGCGGAGTACGCGTGCGCGAACTGCAGTATCAGCCTAGGGCTGCCGATCCGGTGGACTTCGTCTGGAACTGGCGCGCGCGGCAAGCGCATCGGGAGAGCTTGCACGGCGTCGGCTCCAGCGGGTTATCTCACACTGATGCGATGAAGTGAGCATGGGTGCAACACCTTGGCCAGTCGGCGGGGCGTGCTCATGGGACCGGCGAGACCGGCAGCCGGGTCAGATCCGCCCGCATCGGCACATGCGGAATGCCGGCTTCCAGATACGGAGGGCCGATGCTGACGAAACCCAGCTTGCGATAAAACCCCGTGACGGCCTGCTGCGCCGAGATCTCCGCGTGTCCATGGCCCGCCACCTTCGCCTCGTGCATCAGATCGCGCATCAGCAATCGGCCGGCAAAACTGCCGCGCATGGCCTGGATCACCGCCACGCGGCCAATATGCCCATCAGGCAAAAGCCGGCCGCAGGCCACCGGCATGTCCAGGCGGTTGAACACGACGGCGTGGCGGCAATGCGCGTCGTGCGCGTCCCATTCCAGCTCGGCGGGGATGCCCTGTTCGTGCACGAAAACCGCGGTGCGAATCGCGCGCGCAGGCTCGCCGAGCGCATGCCAATCTCCCCGTTGCACGCGCAACATGGGTTCACCGCGCTCGTAAGACTCCAGCAATTCACGCAGGCCGCGCGGCATGGCTTGCGCGCGTGCTTGCAGGCCGGGCGTGGTGAACACGTAGACCATTTCGCCGCTGGCGAGCGGACGATCCTGGACGAACATCGCGGTGCGCAGCACCATGCTGCTCTTGCCGAGCTTGGCCAGGCCGATGCCGATCTCGATCCAGTCATCCAAACGCGCAGGGCTGTGGTACGTCAGCGTCGCCTTTTTCACATAGAAGTCCCCACCCAGGGTTTGCAGCGCCTGTACATAGGGCAGGCCGAGCGCTTTCCAGTACGCGCTCATGGCGGTGTCGAAATACAGCAGGTAATGCCCGTTGAAGACGACTTGCTGCATGTCGACCTCGGCCCAGCGCACCTGGAGCCGATGGAAAAAACGGAAATCTGCGCGTTGCGTATGCGTCATGGCCATGCGTGGTGGAGCCGCTGCTGAAATCGGATTCGGTAAAGAGAGACGAGATCGGTGGTGTCAGGCCTGCATGCACAAGGCTTCGCGCAGGGCCGCAGCCGCAGCGCGGACAGCCTCTCCCGCCTCGTGCAAAGCACGACCCATGCGGATGAAGTCGTGTGTGACGCCCGGCCATTCGTGCAGTTCCACCGCCACGCCCGCTTGCCGCAGCCGATCGGCGTAGAGCACGCCTTCGTCATGCAACAGATCGCACCCGGCGAGGCCGATCCACGCCGGAGCAAGCGCGGAAAGATCGTTCGCCAGCAAAGGGGCGAAACGCCAGTCGTCGCGTTCGGCGGGGTCGCGCAGATAGTGGCCGAAGAACCAATCCAGGTGCTCGCGCTCAAGCAAATAGCCATGCGCGTAACGCTGGGCCGAAGCCGTGTTGGCCCAGCCGGCGGTCCCGGGGTAGAACAGCACCTGCAGGGCAAGCGGCCAGCCCGCGTCACGCGCCATGATGGCGCACACCGCGGCCAGAGTTCCCCCCGCGCTATCGCCGCCAACGGCAATGCGCTCGGGGTTGATGCCGAGCATGGGCGCATTTTCGCGCAGCCAGATCAGTGCGTCCCAGGCATCATCCACCGCCGTTGGAAACGGATGCTGGGGAGCCAAGCGGTAGTCCAGCGACAACACGGCGCAGCCGGAATACAGCGCCAGTTGCCGGCACACGATGTCGTGCGTGAGCACGCTGCCGATGACGAAGCCGCCACCATGCATGTAGAGCAAGGCGCCTGGTGGGTCTTCCCATGCCGCGCCGGACCTGCCGTCTCCGGCCAGGTATCGGCGCACGTGCAGCCTTGTCGCATCGCGCGCCGGACAGTCCAGGTCGATGACGCCGACCTCGGATGGCGGCGCCACATCCAGCACGCCGGCTGCGGCGTCATAGGCCTGCCTTGCCTGCTGGACGCTCAATGTCCACAAGGGCGGATGCCCGGCGCGGGCGATGCGTTGCAGCAAGGCACGCATCACGGGGCTGGGTTCGGCCAACGCGTTCGGAACTGGCCGGACACGCGGCACGGCATCGGGCGTTTCAGGCATGGCGGGTCGGTTCGGATTCGATTGGGATTCGGGATCGCCCAGCATAAAGGCGATGCTCGGCGTGCGTCAGTCCGGCGACGCGCCGACGGCCATGCCGGCCGCATGGCCGCTGGCCCAGGCCCACTGGAAGTTGTAGCCGCCCAGCCAGCCCGTCACATCCACCACTTCGCCAATGAAGTGCAGGCCAGGAACCCGGCGTGCCTCGAACGTGATCGGATCAAGCTCGGCAGTCTCGACGCCGCCGCGCATCACCTCGGCCTTGCGCCACCCCTCCGTGCCGCTCGGCCGGACCGACCAGGCCGCCAGCGAAGCACCGAGTGTCGTCAGCTTGGCATCGGCCACTTCGGCAAGGCGCCGGTCGCCCGGAAGGCCCTGCGTTTCCACCCAGGCCTGGGCCAGGCGCCTGGGCAACCATTGCGCCAGCACATTCAGCAGCGACTGGCGTGACTGTGTCTTGGCCTGCCGCAGTAGCCGACCGAGGTCGTGGCCCGGGGCCAGATCGATCCGGAGGCTATCGCCCGGAGTCCAGAAGCTGGAGATCTGCAAGATGGCTGGGCCCGACAGGCCGCGATGGGTGAACAGCAGGTCTTCGTCGAAGCTCTGCGCGCCACACGACACCTTGACCTCGCGAGCCACGCCGGCCAGCCCGGCAAAAGCTTGCCAATGCTCCGTGGCAAAGGTCAAGGGAACCAGCGCTGGCTGGGGCGGCACCACCTGCAGACCGAATTGGCGCGCCAGGCGCAGGCCGTAATCGGAAGCACCGATCTTGGCCACGGGCAGGCCGCCCGTGGCCACCACGACGCGCCTGGCAAGCAAAACGCCGTGATCGGTCCCGAGCCGAAAACCGGCGCCGGCGGGCTCGACATGCCGCACACCGCACGGCTGCATCCACTGCACATGGCCCTGGGCGCACTCCACGCGCAGCATGTCGATGATGCTTTGGCTGCTGTCGTCGCAGAACAGCTGGCCTTTGTGTTTTTCGTGAAAACCGATGCGGTGCCGCTTCACCAATGCCGTAAAGTCGCGGGGCGTGTAGGCGCGCAACGCGTCGCGTGCAAACTCCGGCTCGCGCGAGAGATAGTGCTGGGGGCCGGCATGCACATTGGTGAAGTTGCAACGTCCACCGCCGGAGATCCGGATTTTCTCGCCAACCTGGCGTGCATGTTCGATGAGAACCACGCGCCGGCCGCGCTGGCCCGCCACGGCCGCGCACATCATGCCGGCAGCCCCGGCGCCGATGATGGCCACGTCATAGCTGCCTACCTGCATGCGGCGATCTCCTCTGACCTTGCCTCTCGCAGAAAAGTGGCTCGGCAATACTGAACACGGGATAAGTCGATAGGTTGCATGCGTGGGGAGGATTTTGCCTGACCGAGCGGGAGCAGAGACGAGCAAGAAAACGTCTCGCAACCCTGCCCCCGCATTCAAGGCCAAGATGGCCTTGGGCGCGATGAAAGACGACAAGACGATCGCTGCCGGGATCGCCCAGCAGTTCGACGTACATCCCGCGCTGGTCAGCGAACACGATCCGGCCGTGACGTCGGACCGAGGAGTTAAGTGCTTGGCATGAACGCCCCGGGCCTCCGCCGAGTTGACCGCGTTGCTCAATTTTTTGGCATCCATTCGAGGCATTCCAAGGCCTGGAAGCCACGCAATTACAAAGCCTCTGCCTTACCTCCAATGCCGATGTGGTCAGTGCTCATCCCAATTCCGGAATTTTTATTTTCATATAGGCTGCGCTTGCCGCATAGCTGTCACCTACACACCGAAATTCGACCTCGATTGCGCCGCACGAGAAACGTCAAACGTCTCGGCACGCCACGGAACTGAAGCATGCAACGATCAAAAATCAATCCAAGATATATTATTTCTATCGCAAGGATCATTCTGATCGCAACAGCAGTCTCGGCGGGTGCCCTGGTTTTTTACGTCATGAAAAATCATGCCGAAAACCTTCTCAGAAACAGCCTTCAATCATCCTTGGAAAACCATGTCGTTCTCGCTAGAACAGAGCTGCGCCAAGGCTTCGAGAAAAGTACCATGGTGGCCACGCGCCCCTTTATTATTCAACAAATCAGGCTTGTGGATTCGCCAGGTCATTATGACGCTGCCGCGGCCGCCCTACAAAAAGCCGCACAATCATTTATTTCAACTGGATTATCAGCCATCGCGCTGCTTGATCGGCACGGACGGGAAATTGTTCGAGCGGGTCATTTCTTGCAGCAACCCGAACTCGAGGTTCCCCTTCATTTCCCTGTGGACACGCAACTCGTCTATAAAGGCCAGTTCTTTTTGCGCACGTCAGTTCCGATCATGGAAGCAAAGCATGTGATCGGAACGGTGCGCACGGAAACGCCCTTGCAGACGCTCAGTGGCATGTTCATGCAGCGCAAGGGGTTGAGCACAACGTCCGACTTGGCGTTGTGTGCTGCTACCGGGAAAGACATGATGCAATGTTTTCCCACCACGCTGACGCATCATGTTTCCAATCTGCCTCTGACATCATCCAAAGGCACCCCCTTCCCTATGGCTTATGCCTTGGATGGAAAAACAGGATTCATTATTGCACAAGACTACCGCCGCCAGGAAGTTGTCGCGGCCTATGGCCCGTTGGATCATTTAGGCCTTGGAATGGTTCTCAAAATCGACAGCTCCGAGCTTTATGCCCCGGTATGGAGCCAACTGCGTTATCTCCTACCCTTGATGATCGGCCTTCTTGGCGCCGCGCTCTTGTCGCTTCGCTGGCTGCTGGCTCCCCTGGTTAATGAATTGGCCCATTCCGAGCGGGAGGCGCATGCAACAAACACACGCCTGCTCGACAGCGAAAATCGCGTACGTCTGCTGCTTGATAATGTTGACGAAGGTATTGTGAGCATTGCTTCCGGCGGAGACATCGAACTTTTCAATCCAGCGGCGGAACGCATCTTCAAATACGGCGCCGCGGAGGCTCTCGGTCAGAACGTCTCGATGCTGATGTCCGAACCCAGCGCCAGCGAACACGACCAATATCTGAAGCATTACCTGCAAACTGGAGAGGCACATGTCATCGGCACCACACGCGAGGTGCAGGCACGCCGCAGCGATGGCCAGATTTTTCCGATGGAGATCAGGATTTCAGAGTTTTCTCTGAACGGCGAGCGCAAGTTCATCGGCATCATGCACGACATCACCGAGCGCAAGGCGGCGGAGGCAGAAATCAACCACCTCGCTCAGTACGATGCGTTGACCGACCTCCCCAATCGTCGCCTGGTTCAGGAGCGCATGCAGCAAACCCTGGCGCGCGCAAGACGAACCCAGGCTCGGTTCGCTGTCATGTTCATCGACCTGGATCGATTCAAGAGCATTAATGATGAACTCGGGCATGACACGGGCGATCAACTCCTGCAAGCGGTGGCCAAGCGTCTGAAAACAACGCTGCGCGGGGAAGACACGGTTGGCAGACAGGGCGGGGACGAATTCATCGTCCTTCTCGCATGGCTCAACGCAATCCAGGACGCTGCCCTCGTGGCCAGGAAAATACTCGATGCCCTCGCCGAGCCCTTTCTACTGAACGGCCTCGTTTTGCACATCGGCGCAAGCATCGGTATCGCGGCCTACCCGCAGGACGGTGACGATGTCGAGACCCTGCTCAAGAACAGCGATACGGCGATGTATGCCGCCAAAGAAGCGGGGCGTGGAACCTATCGCTTCTTCTCGCAGGCGATGCATTCGCCCATGGCAGGACTATGAATTCGCTCGGGCCAGCGGCCTCCGGCCATGAACGCCACCGACGCGCATCATGGCGCGGCAGTACGGTTGAGGGTCTGTATCGCCTGCACCAAGCCAACGTAATCCGTGGCGACCTGTGTCCATGGATCGCTCCCCCCGGTGCCCTGATCCGTGATGTAGACATCCCCTGCGCCGCTGGCGAACAACTTGGACAGCGTGCCTTGCAGGGGTTGGCTGATACCGAAGGCAAGATAGGCCCAGCGGGCTGCCTGATAGGCGGTCAAGGCCGTAGGCACTGCGGGCACGTTGAGATCGGCACTTTCATGCATGACCGTGATGTCGGCGCTTTGTGCCACCAGCGGATCCGGATAGGTCCCGGGATTGAAGACGACGAGCGCCGGGGCGCCGTTCGGTGGTCTGATCCCGCTGCGCACCGCATTCGCGATGGCCGCGTCGTCGCTTGCATAGCTGGCGCTGGCCGAGATTTCGTCGAAAAAAATGCCATCCAGTCCATAGCACTGCGCATAGGTCTGCACGTCCTGCAAAACCGCCGACTGCGCGCGCAGGCCATAGCTGGTGTGCACATAGCCCAGCACCGTCACGCCACTGGCGTGTAGCTGCGCGATGCCGCGCTGGAAGTCCAGCAGCGTGGCCGAGGCTGGGTTCGTACACGCTACGGGGCCGCTGGCCGGATTGATGATGGCGATCGTGGGCACGAGGGCCGCCCCCGAGGCGACGGCGGTCCACGCCGGGCTGGCTTGTGTCACCTGGCTGGCGCCGCTGCCGCTGGATACCTGCGGATAGGCATACAGCGGCACGAGAATGCCCATGGCCTTGCGTTGTGGGGCTGCAGCCGGCGATGAACCGCCACCGCCGCAAGACGCGAGCAAAATGGCCGTGGCGACGATGATCAGCAGGGCAAGTCGGGAACGCGCCATGCTCACACGCCTGCCAATTCCGCTCGCGCCTTGCAAAGGCGACGGGCCTGGTGCCAGCCAAGAATCTCGTTGCCGATCAGCGCGGCCAGAATCAGTGCGCCTCCGAGCAGGGTGCTGCCGGCGGGACGTTCGCCGGCACCGACCCAGGCCCAGAGCGTGCCGAACACGACTTCGAGCAAACCCAGCAAACCCACTTCGGCTGGCGCCAGCCGTTGGGCGGCCCAGACGGCGAGCATTCCGGGCAAGGCGAGTTGGAAAACGCCGAGATAGGCCAGCCAGAAGAGGTCATGCCCATCAACCGCCACCGGCCAGCCAGGAATGGAAACGGCGAGTGCGGACAACAATGCGCCGATCATCACCGCGGCCTGCATCGGCACGGCGCTGCCGGCGCGGCGCAGGCTGACCCAATTGCCCGCCGCGGCAAAGGGAACGACCAAAGCCGCCAGCAGGCCCAGCAGACGCTCGCCGCCGGGCGCGGACTGCAGATTGCTCCATACCATCCAGCCCATGCCCAGCATGGCCAGGGCGATCGCGCCCCAGGTGCGCGCGGGAAGCCTGTGGCGCAACACCGCCCAGCCGAGAACCGCTGCGATCAGAGGGCTCAGGCTGTCGGCCACCAGGGTCTGTGCCACCGTGGTCAACGTGAGCGCGACCATGAAGGCCGTGAACATCAGGGCCCAGAACACGGACGACAACCACAACAGGCGTGGCGCCGCGCGCAGGTCTCGAACCACGGCGCGAGGCCCCTGTCGCCACAGCAACCAAGTGAGCACGCCGAGTGCGGCAAAGGCGCTGCGCCAGAACACGAGCACCAGGCCGTCAGTGGCGTGCAGATGACGGG
>JAJXUC010000123.1 GCA_021783435.1 Pseudomonadota bacterium
TCGAAGCCGGGCGACATGATGAAGCATGACACCATGAAAAAAGACGGGATGATGAAGAAGGACGCCATGGGCCACTCGCCCATGGGCAACGACACGAAATAAGCCGTGGTGTCGCCGCCACCGAGGTCGGTCCCCGGCTTGCGGCGCCCTCCGGCGGCATCACCCGAACACCGGCGCATCGGCAGCACGCAGAATCGCCCCGGACGGCGGCCCCCCCGCCCCACGAGGGCGGGGACTTCAGCCGCCTCGAAGCGAGAGGCGGGAGTTGGAATCGTTGCGGAAGACCAGGGGCTGTTCCTTGGGCTTGCGGGCCAGCGTGATGTGCTGCTCGATGGTGCCGTGGTGGGGGGACAACGAACACACCGGGTCGGCCTGGCGCGCGTCGCCGGTGAGCAGTTGGGCCTGGCAGCGACAGCCGCCGAAGTCGCGGTGGCGCTCGTCGCAGTTGCGGCACGGCTCACGCATCCAGGCGTCGCCGCGAAAGGCGTTGAAGGCCGCGCTCTCGTACCAGATGTGGCGCAGGCTGTGTTGATCGACGCGGGGGAATTCCAGGCCGGGAATCGTCCTTGCCGAATGGCAGGGCAGCGCCGTGCCATCGGGCGCGATCGCCATGAACACGCGGCCCCAGCCGTTCATGCAGGCCTTGGGGCGCTGCTCGAAGTAATCGGGCACGACGAACAGGATCTGGCAACGCTGGCCGATGCGCTCGCGGTAGCGCGCGACGACCGCTTCGGCCTCGGCCAGTTGCTGCGCCGTGGGCATGAGCGCGGCGCGATTGAGCCAGGCCCAGCCGTAGTACTGGGTGTTGGCCAGTTCGAGATAGTCGGCGCCGAGCTCGAGCGCCAGGTCGATGATTTTGTCGACGTGCGGCAAGTTGTAGCGGTGCAGCACGCAGTTCATCACCATCGGGTAGCCATGCTCCTTGATCAGATCGGCGACGCGGCGCTTGAGCTCGAAGGTGCGGGTGCTGGAGAGGAAGTCGTTGAGCTCGCGGGTCGAGTCCTGGAACGAGAGCTGGATGTGATCCAGCCCGGCGGCCTTGAGTGCGCCGATGCGCTCGCGGTTGAGCCCCACGCCGGAGGTGATCAGGTTGATGTAGTAGCCCAGCTCGTGGGCATGCGCCACGAGCGTCTCAAGGTCGGCGCGCAGCATGGGCTCGCCGCCCGAGAAGCCGAGCTGCGCTGCGCCCAGGGCGCGTGCCTGGGTCAGCACGTCGCACCACTGCGCGGTACTCATTTCGGCGTCGTGGGTCTGGGCGTAGTCCACGGGGTTGGAGCAGAAGACGCAGTGCAGCGGGCAGCGATAGGTCAGCTCGGCGAGCAGCCACAGCGGCGGCGGCACCACGGCGGGGTCGGTGGTGCTCATGCGCGTTCTGCGCTCCGCTGGATGCGCGCTGCGCCACCAGTGCCCAGGCGCAAAGGCAGGCGGCGTGGCACGAACGTCATGTCAGCCAGCCCTTCTCGCGAGCGTGGGCCAGGAAAGCCTGGACCTCGGGGGCGAGCGCGGTCATGTTGAAGGTCTGTTCCAGCTCGCCGACGATCTGGTCGACCGTGCGATCTCCGTCGCAGCGCCGCATGATTTCGGCGGCGCTGGGGTTGAGACGAATCATGCCCTCGGGAAAGAGCATGACCCAGGATTGCTGGACCTCTTCCCATTGCAGGCGGAACATCGGCCTGAGCCGCGGCTGTTCGGGGGTGGTCGAGGCGTTGGAGGGTGTGTTGTTCATCGAGATTCCTGGGTCGGGCCGAGACGGCATGCGCCCCGTCAGCACGGACAGGCCAGCTCGATGGCGTCGAGCATGGTCCACAAGACGTCGAGCTTGAAGCCGACGATATCGAGCGCGCGCTGCTGCGCCTGGCGCGTGCGGAAATAGTCGAAGGTGACCTCCAGCCCATGCTCGACATCGCGCTGGGCCAGCGGGATGCGGCTGCGGAAATAGGCCAGCCCGGAGGGATCGATCCAGGGATAGTGCCGCGGCCAGGTGGCCAGCCGGTTGCGATGGATCTCCGGCGCGAACAACTCCGTCAGCGAGGCGCAGACGCTTTCCTGCCAGGGCGCGTGGCGTGCGAAGTTGACATAGGCATCGACGGCGAAGCGCACGCCCGGCACGACGGCGCGCAGCGACCACAGTTCGTCGCGCGCCATGCCCACCGCCTCGCCCAGCCGCACCCAGGTCTCGATGCCGCCGGCATCGGCGTCGGTGCCGTCGTGGTCGAGGATGCGCAGGACCCAGCGGCGCCGGGTCTCGCGGTCCGTGCAGTTGGACAAGACCGCCGCGTCCTTGATCGGAATGTTGATCTGGTAGTAGAAGCGGTTGGCCACCCAGGCACGAATCTGCTGCGGCGAGCACTGTCCGCCATTGAGCTTCCTGTTGAAAGGGTGGTGGATGTGATAACGCGCGCCGAGGGCGCGGAGCCGCTGCTCGAACTCGGCGCGGCTCCAGGCCGCTGCCGTCTGTTCGGATGCAGCGCCGTGCCGGGCAAGAAGCGTGGTGGACATGGCGTGGGTCAGAGATCGAATTCCATGCCGTCAAACGCGACTTCAATGCCGTGCCGGCGCAATGTGGCGCGCTCGGTGGAGTCGTCGTCAAGGATGGGATTGGTGTTGTTGATGTGGATGAGAACCTTGCGCGCGCGCGGCAGCCGGTCGAGCACCTCGATCATGCCGCCGGGTCCGCTTTGCGGCAGGTGGCCCATCTCGGCCGCGCTCTGGCGTGACAAGCCTTGCGCCACCATCTCGTCGTGACGCCAGAACGTGCCGTCGACCAGGATCAGGTCGGCGCGTTCCAAGGCCTCGGCCACGGCCTCGTTGATCGAACCCAGGCCCGGCGCGTAAAACACGGCTGCCCCCGTTTGCCGGTCGTCGAACAGCAGGCCGATGTTGTCGCCGCGAACCGGCGCATGCCGCCGCGGCGAGTAGGGTGGAGGCTTGCTGTCGAGCGCCACGGCATGGCACCTGGTGTGCAGCAGCGGCCCGATGGTGAAGGCTTCGCCATCGGACGCGATCACATGCGGCTCGACGCCGCAATAGTGCCGCATCAGCGGCAACAGCGGCAGGCTGCCCTCGAGTTCCTCCATGACCTGCGCCGTGGCGTACACAGGCAGCGGCGAGGAGCGCTCGCGCAGCATGGGCAACCCGGCCACGTGGTCGATCTGCGCGTCGATCAGCAGCACGGCGGCGATGCCGGTGTCGCGCACCGCCCGCCCGGGTTGCAGGTGGGGCGCGGCGCCGATCTGGGCCAGCAAATCCGGGGATGCATTGACCAGCACCCAGTCCAGCCCATCGTCACTGATGCACAGCGACGATTGCGTGCGCCGCTGCGCACGCACACTGCCCTCGCGCACGCCCCTGCAGTTGCGGCAGTTGCAGTTCCACTGCGGAAAGCCGCCGCCGGCAGACGAGCCTAGAACGCGAATTTTCATCGGGTCGCGAAAGGGAGGATGAGGCGGAGGATGAGGCCGGCAGCGTGGGCAGGCACTGCCCTTGGCAGGCGCCTTGTCCAGGTCCGGGGAAGGCTGGGTTGGCGGGCCGCCGCATGGGGGCGGCCCGATGCCAGCCCTTATTGGGACAGGGCGAAGATGGCGACCGCGTCACCGTAGGGATAGTTCAACTGAAAGTTGCCCCCGGCGGCGACCGCGATGTACTCCTTGCCATCGACCTCATAGGCGATTGGCGGCGCGTTGACCCCGGCGCCGAGGTTGAAGTGCCACAGCTTTTCACCGGTCTTGGCATCCAGCGCCTCGAACTCACCATCGCCCTCGCCAACGAACGCCAGGTTGCCGGCAGTCACCAGGGCGCCGCCGATCATGGGTTGCGCCGTTGGATGGTTCCAGGCGATCTTTCCGCTATCCACGTCGATCGCGGTGAAGGTCCCGCTCTGCAGACCACCCTTGACGTTCTTGAAGGTGCTGCCCAGCCGGATCTGGCCCGGAATCGGGGGCGAGTCCTTTTCGCTCGAGAACGTCATGAGCTGGTTCATGCCGAGCACGTACACCATGTGCGTGAGCGGCGAGTAGGCCGGGGGCGACCATTCGGAACCCCCGTTGGCACCCGGCAGCATCTGCACGCCTTCCTTGGTCGGCTGGGCGAACATGTTCTTCTGTTCATCGAAGGCTTCGGATTTGCGGATCAGCTTGCCGGTGTCGCGATTGACGATGTAGAACCAGGCCGTCTTGCCCGCCTCACCGGCAGCCGGCACGACCTTGCCATGATCCATCGTGTCGAAAAGCACGACATTGCTCACGGCGTCGTAGTCCCACACGTCATGCGGCACTTCCTGGTAGTACCAGGCCAGCTTGCCGGTCTTGATGTTCAGGGCCACGATGGAGTCGGTGTAGAGGTTGTCGCCGAGGCGCACGCTTCCGTTCAGGTCAGGGTTGGGATTCCCCGTGGCGAAGATCAGCAGTCCGCGCTTCGGGTCGATCGCGGGGGTGGTCCAGGTCATGCCGCCGCCCGATTTCCAGGAGTCGCCCGACCATGTCTTCTCGGCATCGGTGCTGTTCCAGCGCCAGATTTCCTTGCCCGTGTCGGCGCTGTAGGCCGCGACGAAGCCGCGAATCGGCCATTCACCACCGGCACTGCCGATGATGACCATGCCGTCGTAGTAAGTCGGCGCCATGGTTTCCGAATAGCCGGCCTGGGGGTTGGCGACCTGGGTCTTCCAGATCTCCTTGCCTGTCTTCGCATCCACCGTGATGAGGTGGTCGTCCAGGCTCAGGAAAAAGACCTTCCCGTCCGCCGTGGCGGCTCCCCTGTTGACCGGGCCGCAGCAAATCTGGTTGAGGCCATCGGCGTATTTGTAGGTCCAGAGCTTCTTGCCGGTCACGGCATTCACCGCGATCAACGCCTGCTCCTTGTTGACCATCGGCGTCGTGAGATACATGACGCCGTTCACCACCAGTGGCGTTGTCTCGAAGCTTGCGGTGTATCCGGTCTGGATGATGGCCACTGGCGCCAGGCTCTTCACGGTCCCGGCATTGATTTGAACCAGCGGCGAGAAGCGCTGGTTGTTGTACTCGCGCCCGGAAAGCAGCCAGTTGGCATGGCTGTTCGCGTCCTGGCCCTCGAGCATGGACTGGGTCACGTCGACGTTCTGCGTGACCCTGTCGGCCGCCTTGCCGATGAGGCCCCCGGTCTCGGAACCGGATGCCTGGACGCCAGCGGCATGCGCAGCGCTCAGGCCGAGCGCGAACGATGCCAGCAGTTGGGCGAACATCCGCGTGACCACCTTGGCCCGGTGTGTGGTGATTGTGTCATGATCGAATCGCATTGCAGTCTCCTCTCTTGTTATTGAAAGCCGGAACGATATTCTGATCGGCACCGACCCCTCGCCCTCTTGTCAAACCATTGATTCTTAATGCTTTGTTCCCGGATACGGCAGCATGGCAATGCAGGCAACATTATGGTGATCCAATGCCACGCTTCCAGCCGGATAACCATTCACCGACAGGATGTACGAAAACAAATCGACATAATCAGATTTCTTCAAACTTCCAGGAGCCTGATAGGGCATTTGCGACTCCATGAAAGCCAATAATTGCGGGGCCGAAATTTTGGTGAATTTCAAATAGGACACGAAATCCTTGCCAGCCAATGCCGGACCTGATTGACCGGCGAGGTCGGAGCCATGGCAGGAGGCGCAATTTTCTGAAAACAATTGCTGGCCAACCATCGCCTGGCTCTTCTCGTAATATCCAGCCGACGGGTTTTTGCAGTCCGCGGCATCAACCTTTGCGCAAATCAACAAGAAAATACTGAAGGCAACGAATCTTTTCATGGAGTGAATATGTTGCTGATCGTGACGCTGAGGAACCGATTTTTCAGTTCTGTTCAATGACATGGTGTTGCCGAATGGGGGCCCTGGTCGGCGGCGTGTTCGGCGCCGACCAGCCGTTTTCAGCGGTTGGCGATGTACATCGTGACTTCAAAGCCAAAACGCATTTCGGTATAGGAAGGCGTGGTCCACTTCATGTGCAGTCTCCAGAGTTTCGAGTCGAAAGGGCGGATGCGGATACCGCGATGAGCGGGATCCCGCGCGACAAGGGTGCAAGTTGTATGCCACGCGATCCAACCCCCGCAGCGATGGCTCCATCCAATCCCGGAACCCTGCGTCTGGACATGGGCGACGGACTTGTTGCTGCGCGGGGTCGACCTCGCCACTGCGGGGAACCCACCGCGCGTGCGCCGGTTTGCGACCCGCGGCGGCGCCGCCTGGCATGCGCTGAACCATGCCGCGAGAGCCGGCAGCGTGAACAGTTTGTCCCACCGATGCAACAACGTGTTGCGACACGGAACACTGCCGGAGCAGTCTGCGGCGGCGAGCGCGCGGACCGTCGACGAGGCCCGATTGCCGCGCCACCGGCGTCAACGGCTGCGATGTCACGACAGGCCGGAACGGCGCGCCATGGACGACAAACACCGCATCCAGGCGCATGACCCGGCGCACCACGGCTGGCTTGGAGCACGGCGCTTGTGTCAACTTGCAACGCCATTGCGGGGGGCTGAGTCTGCGGTCGTGGCCGTTCATGGGCGCCGCGATCCGGGCTGCCGGATGCGCAATGCGGCCGTTTTGCAGGGCTGGTTGCCGCGCCTGGAACCCCGCAGGATCGACGCTGACCATCCGTGGAACGCGAGGCGCCCAGGCTTCGCGCGCTGCGCTCAGCCGTCGTACTTCAGGTACTTGAACCGCGGGTCGTCCGGCGTGCCCTCCAGCGGGCTGTCCGGGTCCTTGCCCGGCTGCCAGCCAATCACCTCCTCGATCTTGCGCGCCAGCGCGAAGTCCTTGTCGGTCACGCCCTTGGCAGCGTGGTTCATCAGCTTGACGATGACGAAGGCATAGGACACGGTCAGGTCGGGATGATGGAACGCCGCCTCGGCCAGATGGCCCACGGTGTTGACCACCATCAGCGTGCTCTTCCACCCCGAGGTCCTGTACTTGCGGCGGATCCAGCCATCCTCGACATACCAGTGCGGCAGCTCGGACTTGAGCCGGGCTTCGATCTCGTCCGTGGTGTAAACCCGTTCGTGTTCAGGCTGCTGTCTCCAGGTCATGATCGTGCTCCTTGGATGATCGATGGGATGGTTGCCGCGACGTCGGGCGCAGGCTGCGCGTGGCAACCCTGCGTCTCGTCCGCCACCGGGTTGCCAGCATGCTCCCGCGGCCCCAGCACCGCAAGTGCGGCGGCATCGAGGCGGTGCAGGATGCGGTCCATCCAGTCCAGGTGCTCGGGCTTCATCACGCAGGCGCGCAGCACCAGCAGGTGCTCCGCGTCCCAAAAGAGGCTGCCGGTGGTGCCCTGCAGCGGCTCCAGCATGGCGCGCGGCAACACGGCCAGGCTGAGGTGCAGGTCCATGGCCTGCGCGCCGGCATGCAGCTGCCGCGCCAGGGCCGAGGCCTGGGTGGCGGATGGCGCGCGCACGGCCCACACCACCACGTCCAGCTCGGGCCGCAGCGGCGCGATGAAGCGGCGGTCGTGGCGCAACGCTCGCCACAAGCGCAGGGCAGCCTCGCGGCCGGCTTGCAGCGCCTGGGCGAAGGCGCCGCCCGGCACCAGCGGCAACAACCGCAACGTCGCCCACAGCGCCACAGCCGCGGCCCCCGGGCGCGAACATTCCAGCGACACCTGGCCCAGATGCGGCTCATCGGAGGCGAGATAGGCGTAGCCCGGCGCATGGGCGTAGTGGCGGCGCAGCGCGGGGTCGCGCAGCAGCAGGCAGCCGCAGCCATAGGGCTGCAGGCCATGCTTGTGCGGATCGACCACGAGCGAGTCGGCCCGGGCGATGGCGTCGAAGGCGCGGCGTGCCTCGGGGCGCAGATTGCCGGCCAGGGCGAAGTAGCCGCCATAGGCCGCGTCCACATGCAGGCGCGCGCCGTGGGTGGCGCACAGCTCGGCGATGGCGTGCAGCGGGTCCAACGCGCCGGTGGCGGGTGTCCCCAGCGTGGCCACCACGGTGCCGATGGCTTCGCGCTCCAGCAGAGCCTGCAGCGCCCGCATGTCCATGCGCCCCTGCGCGTCCGCGGCCACCGCGTGGAACCGCAGGCCGAGCAGGGAGGCGGCGCGCGCATGGCAGTAATGCGCCTGAGCCGAGGCGGCGATGCCGGGGGTTGGAATCGAGGCAGGCGCGGGAACCGGTCCGGACGCTGTCGCAGGCTGCGGCGTCAATGCCCGAGTTGCCGATTCCCGCATTCCACCAACCCCGCCCTCGCGCACGACTTCGCGCGCGATCCACAAGGCTTCCAGGTTCGCCACCGTGCCGCCGCTGCACAAATGCCCCAGCGCACCGCTCCAGCCGAACAGGCGGGCGATCTGCGCCACCGCCTCGATCTCCATCTGCGAGCTGGGGCGGCCGCCGTCGAACGCATGGTTGTTGGGGTTCAGCCAGAGCGCCAGCGCATAGCCGATGCGCGCTGCCGCATGCGGCGGCTTGAGCATGTGGCCGAGGTAGAACGGATGACCACTGGGCGCGGACATTCCCAGGCGCCGCGCCGCCTCCAGCAGCACCGGGCGCAGGGCCTCGAAGCCGTCGCCCGACTCGGGCAGAGCCGGCGGCCAGGCAGGGAGTTGGGGCATGGCGTCTTGCAGCACGCGCAGCGCTTCGTCGAGCAGGCCGAGTTCGCGGCGGTCAAACATGATGGGGTTCGGGTTGGAGTTCGGCAGCTTGGGAAAGCTGCAGCAGTCCGGCCAGACTGTTCCACTGCGCGCGATGCAGCAAACGCAGGCACGGCAGCCCGGCCGCCCATTGGGGGAATGCCGCATCGACCACCCCCGCGGCTGCCAGCGCGTGGATGTCCGTCGTTGCCACGGCCACCGACTTCACCAGCGCCAGTCCCTCGGCCTGCAAACACTGCGCAAGCCAAGCGGCGAGGCTGTCGGAGGTCACGCTCCAGTTCTGCGCGATGCCGGCGTCGGCCAGGACCATCGCACGCGCCATCCACACGGGCGTGAGGCCCGCGGCCAGTGTCTCGCGCAGGGCTGTGGCGCTGGCCGCGGGAACCAGCCCCGCCTGCATGGCGCAGAGCTGCCGGCCGAACTGCTCCATCGCCCCCAGGGCCAGGGCATGGGCCGCGGCATCGTCGAAGCCCTGCGCGCGCTGGGCACGGCGCACGGCGTCCGCATAGGGTCCGCCCCCCGGCACCAGCACGACCCGGCCTGCGAGCGCGGCGCAGACCCGCAGCCAAGGCGACAACTCGCGAGCCAGCGCCAGGCTGCCGCCGAGCTTGACGACCCAGAGGGATTTCATGGCCTGGGCTCCCCACGCGCTGCGCGCGGCCCCTCCGGGAGGGGCTCGCCCCGCTTCGGGCGGCCGGGCGCGGGGTCGGCTCTGGGCTCCCCACGCGCTGCGCGCGGCCCCTCCGGGAGGGGCTCGCCCCGCTTCGGGCGGCCGGGCGCGGGGCTCATGCCCTGTACTCCCGGTACAGCAGGGCGACGGCGACGGCGGGGGCGCACCAGGACGCCCAGTGCGCCTGCAGGGGGTCGTGGTCGGGCGCGGCCAGGCCGAGGGCTGCGGCGTAGGGCCAGACCTGGCGGCCGAGCCGGTGGGCCAGGCGCTCGACCACGAAGCTGCCCACGCCGGCCGCCACCATCGGCGCATCTTCCGGCAAGCCCACGCGCTGCAGCACCTGGCGCGCGGCGCGCTCCAGGGCATCGAGTTGCGTGTCGGCGAACCAGGCGGCGAGCGTGTCCCAGGTCTCGTCAGACTGCTCATGCGCGTCGCAGCCCACCATGCGCGCCAGACGCTGGCGGCTGGCGGCCACGGTCTTGGGAGCGCCGTCGGCGCTGGGTTGCTGGTCGGCGCCCTCCGGCAGCCAGCCGAGAATGCGGTAGATATCCGCCGTGGTGGCGAACAACTCGGCCATCAGCGGAATGCGTCGCTCGCCGACGGGTGCCGAGGGCGCCAACGCCATCAGCGGCGTGCGGGCCACGCCGCTGTACACCAGTTCACCCAGCGCGAGGCGGTCACTGTCGCGCAGGCCCTGGGCACGCACCTCGGTCGCGGCGATGGGCACGATGTCGGTGGTGGTGCTGCCCATGTCGACGAACAAGGCCGCGCCCAGGCGCGGGGCCAGGGCGCGCGCGCTGGCGTGCCAGTTGCACGAGGCCGCCACTTGCGGCCGGGCCTTGGCGGCAGCCGCCATGAGCCAGCCGGCGTCGCCGCCGTAAAAGCCAAGGCGACGGTTGCCGAGATGCTGCGTCATGACATCGACCAGGGCGCGCACGCCTTCGTTGCGGTCCGTGAACAGATCGGCCATCTCGCCCGTCATGGTCACGCCGTGGGCCAGCGGCATGGGCAGATGCTCGCGCTGCAGCACGGCGTCGAGCGCGGCATGCAACTGCGGCAGGCCGCGCCACAGGCTGCAGGGCTCCTGGCGCACGCCCAGCAACCGGCCTTCGGCGTCGAGCCACGAGACCTTGAGGTGGGCGCCGCCCACGTCCCAACCCATGATGGTTTCAGGCCGATGCGCCGACATGACCGAACTCCAGGGTGCCTGTGCTCGCCAGGCTTGGAACGGCAGCGGGTTGTCGCGGCGCGGAGACCACCGGCGGCAGGCGCGGCAGGTCGAGCAAGGCCGCGGCCGGGTTGAACCGCAGCAGTCGCCGCAGTCCGGCATAGGCCACGGTGGCGCGCGGATTGACCTCGACCACCAACGGGCCGTCGGCCGTGGCCAGCAGGTCCACCCCGACATGGCCCCACAACCCCGGCATGGCCCGGGCGATGCGCGCGGCCAGATGGGCGTAGCGGCCGTCGGCATCGGCCACGGCGCCGACGTTGACGCCATCGAAGCTGAATGCGCCGTCGCGCAAAGACACCTGCTGGCGGTTCACGCTCAGCAGGCTGGACTGGCCTTCGGCGCACAGCAGCGCCAGCGAGAGGGCCTCGCCGCGCACCCAAGGCTGGTAGATGGCGCGCGCGCCAAGCACGGTCTCGCCCCATTGCTGCGCTTCGTCCATGCGAGCGAAGCAGTGGGTGAACTGGCAGCCCGCGCCGTCGTCGGGCTTGACCACCACCGGGCCGTTGTCCATGGCTGCGGCGCTGGCATGGGCGGGCACGCTGGCGATGCCAGCCCGGTTCAGCAGCGCGGCCGTGGCGCGCTTGCTGGTGGCGATGCGCACGGCCTCCGGTGTGCAGCCCAGCAGGCGACGGCCCGCGGCGAGCACGCGGCGGCTCAGGGTTTCGAGCAGGCCATCGGTCTCGGGCGCGGTGAGCCACACGGCGTCGGCCTCCAGCAGGGCGCTGTGCCACGCAGCATCGAAGGCTCCGGGTTCCTGGCCCACGCGCTGCACCCGCGTGCCGAGCGGCGCCTCGCAGGACAGCCGGGCATCGAGCAGGGTGAGCAGATCGACCCCCGCCACCGCGGCGAGGTCGCGCAACTGGGCCTGGCGCATGACCTCGGCATCCGCCAGAATGGGTGGCAGCGGCTCGCCGGCCAGGCCGCCGCCGGTGACGTACTCAAGAACCAAAATCTTCATGCCCATGCCCCTTCAATTGATTCCGGTGATCGACCTGATGCAAGGCCAGGTGGTGCATGCACGGCTGGGCCAGCGCGCGCACTACAGGCCGCTGCACAGTGCGCTGGCGGCGGGCAGCAGCGACGCGCTGCGCGTGGCCGATGGCCTGCTGGCGCTGCACCCGTTCAGGCAGCTGTACATCGCCGATCTCGATGCCATCACCGGCCAGGGCCATCACGCCGCGACCCTGGCCGCCATCCGCCAACGCCACCCCGGCGTGGAGTTGTGGCTCGACAGCGGCCTGCATGCGCTGCCCGCTGCGGACGATGCGGCGACGGTCACGGTGCTCGGCAGCGAGAGCCTGCGCACGCTGCCGAGCAGGCACGCGGATGCCCGCACCCAGACCCCCGACCAGGCCCACACCTCGGCCCGGTCCCCGCAGCGCCGCTGGGTGCTGTCGCTCGATTCGCGCGCCGGGCAACTGCTCGGCCCGCCGGACCTGTTGCAGCAGACGGCG
>JAJXUC010000124.1 GCA_021783435.1 Pseudomonadota bacterium
ATTGCTTACTTCTGGTAGACGATGTCCACGCGGCGGTTTTCCGCGTAGTCGGCTTCGGTGGTGCCCAGCGCCTTGGGTTTTTCCTTGCCGAAGCTGATGGCTTCCATCTGGCTGGGCTTGGCGCCCAGCAGTTCCATGCCTTTCATCACCGCGTCGGCGCGCTTCTGGCCCAGTGCCAGGTTGTATTCGCGGCTACCGCGCGCATCGGTGTTGCCTTGCAGCTGGACATGGGCGGCAGGATGGCTCATCAGGTACTGGGCGTTGTTTTCCAGGACGGGGCGGTATTTGCCCTCGACAACGTAGCTGTTGAAGGCGAAGTACACGCTCTTGGGAACGTCAGGTCCCGGGCCGGCGTTGCTTTCGGCGGGGGCCTGCACGGCCGCCACTTGGCTTTGACCCGCGCCTTGGGCGTTGGCGCCCGCGTTACCGGTCACGGGAGCCGCAGTCTGCGACTCGACCGGAGCCTTGTTCATCTTGACGCCCGAGGCGCAGCCGCCCAGGGTCAGCGCCGCGGCGAGTGCCGTCAGCAAAAGGGCAGAGCGTTGATTCATCGTTGTTCTCCAAATGGTCAGGGTTTGAGTGTGTTGAAAACGGGTGAGGCCGAAAACAGAGCTTACAAAAACACGGAAGATTGTGGCGGTGAAATATGAAACGGTGTTGTAGAACGGACTCGGCGACGTATCGCGCGGCGCGAACGCTTAGTTGCCTGGTGTCCAGGGCCCCCAGGACGGCTCGCGCACTTGCAGGCCCGCGGCTGCCAGCGTGGTGCGCACGCTGCCATCGAGCGACGCGGTCTTGAGCACTTCGGCGCCGCTCTCGTGGGCGGAGTAGAGCAGGATCTGGCCGTTGGGCGCAAAGCTCGGGTGCCCGTCGTCGCTGCCGTTGCCCAGGGCGCGGGTGTTCCCGGAGGACAGATCCATCAGCCAGAGCTGGTAGTTGTTGCCCTGCTGGGAAATGTAGGCCAGGTTCTTGCCGTCCGCGCTGATGGCTGGGCTGACGTTGTAGCCGCCGTCGAAGGTCAGTCGGCGCACGCCGCTGCCGTCCACGCCGACCACGTAGATTTGCGGCGAGCCGTCGCGGTCGCTGACGAAGTAGATGCTCTTGCCGTCGGGCGAGAACACGGGTTCGGTGTCGATAGACCCGCTGTGCATGAGCTGGCGCGGCCGGCCGCCGGTGCGCGGCAGCAGGTAGATTTGCGAGTGGCCCGTGAGCGTGAGCACCACGGCCAACGTGCGCCCGTCGGGCGAGAACGCGGGTGCGCTGTTGGTGCCCCGGAAGTTTGCGACGGCGCGGCGCGCGCCGTTGCGGATGTCCTGGATGAACACGACCGGCTTGCCGGTTTCGAACGACACGTAGGCGAGGCTGCCGCCGTCGGGCGACCACACCGGGGACAGCAGGGGTTCGCGGCTGCGTAGTGCGGTCCTGGAGTTTTCGCCGTCGCTGTCGGCCACGACCAGCGAGAAATTGTGCTGCCCGGCCTTGCTGATGTAGGCGATGCGTGTGGCGAATACGCCACGCTGGCCGGTGAGCTTCTGGTAGATGAAGTCGCTGATGCGGTGGGCGGCCAGGCGCAGGTCGCCGGTGACGACCTGGTAGATCTCGCCGCCCATGTCGGTCTGCTTCACGGCGTCCCAGAGGCGGAACCGGATCATCCAGCGGTTGGGTCCTTCGGGCGTGACGCTGCCGCCGGCAACCGCCTCCAGCGCCTGGGTGCGCCAGGCCGCGTAATTCGGCGGGCCCTGCTCCGTGAGCACCGCGCCGCCCAGGTTGGAGGTGCGGAACTGCCCGCTGCGCGCGAGGTCGGCGCGCACGATGTCGGCGATGGGCTGCGGGCAGCTGTCCTGCCCCTTGAATGGAGCGATGGCCACCGGAATCTGCGTGGCGCCGATGCCGGACACGTCGACCTTGAACTGGGCGCGCGCCAGCTCGGGAACGGCCAGAGCGGCAGCTGTGACGCCCATGGAGCGCCACAAAGGGCTTGTCAGGCTGTTGAGCAGGAAATGTCGTCGCTTCATGAGTGATGGGACTTGGTATGGGGCTGCAGGCCGTGGGTCTGTTGTGCCGTCGTCGGGGAATCAGTCCGCAAATGTCGCATCATGGGCTTTTATTGACGATCTGATTCTACGTAGGCTCACCAGCGGGATGGGTAATCGAATGCAACGGCAATGCGGTCGAGAGCGTTCCCGAAACCCGGGCACCCAGGTTTCAGGACATGGTTTGAAAGGCGCGGCGCGATGAATGTTCCCGGGGCGTTGGGGGATCGTTTCAGCCTTGCGATGCATCGGAGGAAGTTCCTGGAGCGGGCGACGTTCCGGCACGCTGTAATTGCCAAAGCTTGATGTAGCGATACCACGTTTCGTGGGCCATGGAGCAAGCCAGTACGAAACCCAGGCGCCCGTCGAGAAAGCCAAGCCGTAGGACATAGGCGCGGAAAAAGGCCCAGCGGCTGTGCACGAGGGCGGCCAGCAGGCTGCCGGTTTTTCCTTTTGCCGCGGCCTTGCGCGCGCCAGCCGAGGAATAGCGGTTCATCTTGTCGAGCACGTCGTCGAACGAGCGGTAGCTGATGTGCAACAGGTCATGTTGCAGTTGCCCGATGCGCCCGCCCGCCTGCACCGACTCATGCACGATGTCCTGCGAGAACCGCGCCTTGCTACGCCGGAACAGGCGCACCACGCGGTCCGGGTACCAGCCGCCATGCCGCATGAACTGGCCGCAGTAGCTGGACAGGCGAGGCAGGGAATAGGCGTCGGGGGTGCCCGGGCGGGTGATGGCGGCACGGATTTCAGCGGCCAGCTCGGGGGTGACGCGCTCGTCGGCGTCCACGGACAGCACCCAGTCACAGCGCGCCAAGTCCAGCGCGCGGTTTTTCTGCGTGCCGAAGCCGGGCCAGTCGGCGTTGACCTCGACCCTGGCGCCTCGGTCGCGCGCAATGGCCACGGTGGCATCATCGCTGCCGCCATCCAGCACGACGATTTCATCGCACCACGCCAGCCCAGCCAGGCATTCAGGCAGGTTGTGTGCCTCGTTGCGGGTGATGAGGATGGCGGAAATGGTCGGCCGTGCGGATGCCGTCATGGTGTGTCGGGCTGCGCGGAATTTGCGGCGGCCGCATGTTGTTCATTCGAGAAATGAAGGCCGGGCGCCGCATCCCAGGCCCTGATGTCGCCGAGGGGGAAATCACCACTTAAGCCATACAGCGCACGCTTGAGGCGACCTATAAGCGTTGGTCTGGGTAGATTCTCCGGAGTCAGTAAATTCCCAGGTGATTTTTCGCTGCAGCGGGCCAGGTAGCGTCTCCTGAACTCGCCTTGTGTCAAGCCCCATTTTGTCACGAAAGTTCTGGCTCCATGATTTCGGCGAACTTTCCCGGTGCTCTTGCAAGCGAAGTGATAAACCCTACTGGCGCTGATCACGGCGTAGTGGCGACACCCTAAAATCCAGAATTTCATCATCAGATCATCTTCGCTGCCCATGCCCGGACTAAATTCCACGCTGTAGCCGCCAACCATATTCCACCAACGCTTGCTCACCACGCTTACCGGCGATGCTAATCCGAGGATATCTTGACGACAGTCTTGTAAGTAGCCATCGAGCATCCTTGACTCATCAAAGGTGGCAGCGCTTCTACCAAAATCACGAACGATGGTGATCGGATTGACAGTACGCTGTGGTTCTATCACTGTCGCAGAAAGATAAAACAAATCATTGGGTTGGGCGTTAATGGCGTTCAAGAGCGCAGCATCCCAACCGGGGCAACAAATCATATCGTCATTGAGGTATACAAACCATTTCTTGCTGGCCATACTGGCAAGTTGATTTACGGCGATGCAAATGCCCGTGTTGCGTGCAGAATGGCTATAAAGCAATCCTTGCTCTTGCACCCACTGCAGTGTCCCATCACTGCCATCATTCACGTGAATCAGAATTTCGTGTGGATAAATGGAGTGGCGGCGAATGCTTTCTATGCAGAGTTTAAGATAGTCGATATTATTCCAGGTCGGGATAAGAATGCTAAACATATCAATTGGAAGTGCTGCGAATTGGGTTTTTTATCGAAAATGCGACGAGAAGAATCATCATGCCTTGCCATCTCCATATAAATGTATCGGAAAAGGACGCAATTAAGAATGTGACGAGAATAATGAACTTGAATTCACCAATAGGGGTGTTTGCGATAATTTTGCTATCATTGTAGAATATTGAAATTATCGCATAAAACAATGCAAAACCTATCAGACCGTATTCCGCAAGAATGGCAAGATAGGTGTTGTGGGGTTCAATGGCCCAATACCATATGGCGTCAATTTTTGGAATCTCGTGATTCTTCATGAGTGTGAAGAAGTGCGGCGTGTACCCTCCGGCTCCAACCCCTAGAAAAGGATGGGATACGAACATTTTGATAGCCGCCTCCCAAAATGCAAATCGCAATCCGAAATCTGTCGATGCGTTGCCTGATTGGTATAGAACAAGATTTTGATATGCTTCAAACCATCGGTGGATAATATAGGGGGACAATGCTATAAAGATAACGGTTAGTGTTGCGGCCCCGATTGTTAGTAGTTTATGCTTTATCAGTGCGTTGCGATAAAAAAATAAAGCGAGAATTATCAGCATCAATTGTGCTGTTCTCCCTGTGCTCCAACCTAGCTCAAAAATAAGGGCGCATGCAAATATGATGGAGGTGTATGGATTCTTGAAGTAAAACCTGCGCCTAGCGTCGTTTATTAAGATAATAATTGTTGGTGGGACCAGCATGGCTAAATAGACTCTGTTGCCGAAGCCAACTAAACCATATTTAGCGTTGTATTCAAAGCCGTTTATTAGGTGACTGTACTGGACCATGAAAATGATGGCATTGGTGATGTTGCCAAATATTAATGCGTAGACGAGCAGTTTGAATTTCCTCTCGCTCCACTCGATGGTGAGCGAGCTTAGGGGTAATATTGCATACCACCATAGACTTTTAAGTGATGGCCAGGAGTCGGCCCAGGATGGGGCCCAAAAAGCGCTTATAGCAACCCAGAGCGCAAAAATAATCGTGATTAGTGATTTTTTATCGAATTTTTTTTGAATTTCCTTTGATAAACCAAGGATTATTGCGGAGAGGATGACGAATCCTCCGCCCATTATATTCATGCCGGCAACGGATGTCGGGGCAAAAAATATAATTCCAGCGAGTGATAGCGCCTGTACGTTTTTGAGGGCATTTTTTGCGCTTGGCATCATCGTTTATATGCTAAAGTTGGCTGATTTCATGTGATTGAAATGTCGTCTGATTTGCTGCGCCGTCTAGTCGATTCGAATCCCCGCAACCGCGCCGCCGCCCTGCTCATCGTGCTGTGCGCCGCCATCGTCGCGGCGACCGAGCCGGCGCTTCCAGCGCTGATGAAGCATGTGCTCGATGTTGGCTTCACGTCGAAGCGCGATTTCCCCCTGTGGGCGGTCCCTGCGGTCTTGCTTGGGCTGTTCACGGTGCGCGGTCTGGCGTGGCTGACTTCGCAGTTTCTCACACAGTGGATGACGCAGAACGTGTTGGCGCGGGTGCGCACGCTGGTGTACGGCCAGATTGTGCATGCCCAGCTCGCGCAATTGCAGCGCGAAAGCGCCAGCAGCCTGATCGGCGCGGCGGTGTACGAGGCGCAGCTGGCGCTGGGCATGATCTTCCCCGGCCTACTCACCCTGGTGCGCGACAGCCTGACGCTGCTGGCGCTGTTCGGCTATCTGATGTGGCTGAACTGGAGCCTCACGCTGCTGACCCTGGCCATCCTGCTGCCGCTGTTGTTCACCATGCGTCTGATCAGCCGCCGCGCCAAGCGCCTGAACGCGCAGATGCAGAAGGCGGCGGAGGTCACCTCGTATGCGCTGGAAGAGGGCATGCTGGCGGCGCCGGTGATTCGCGTGCACAACGCGCAGGACGGGTTTGCCGCGCGCTTCGAGGCCATCAACCAAGGCCTGCGCCGTACCACGGTGAAGACCCTGGTGTCCGGGTCGTCGACCACGCCGGTGTCGCAGTGGCTGTCGGCGCTGGCGGTGTCGGTGGTGATGGTCTATGCGTTGCACCAGAGCGATGTGTCGGGCCAGCACAGCGTGGGCGGCTTCGTCTCCTTCATCACCGCGATGCTGATGACCCTGTCGCCCCTGCGGCGAGTGTCCGACATCGTGCAGCCCATGGTGCGCGCGCTCAGCTCGCTGGAGCGGCTGCATGGCATCATCGACACGCCGCAGGAGGCCGACACGGGTTCGTTCGAACTGGCGCGCGCCCACGGCGAGCTGCGCTTCGAGGATGTGACGGTGCGCATCGGCGCCATGGATCGCCCGGTGCTCGACCGCGTCAGCCTGCACGTGCACGCGGGCGAGAGTCTCGCGCTGGTGGGGCCGTCCGGTGCCGGCAAGACCACGCTGATGCGTCTGGTGCCGCGTCTGCTGGAACCCAGCTCCGGCCGCCTGCTCCTGGATGGCGTGCCGCTGCGCGACTGGAGGCTGCACGCGCTGCGCCAGCAGATCGCCCTCGTCAGCCAGGACGTGGTGCTGCTGAACGACAGCGTGGCGGCCAATGTGAGTTTCGGCGAGCCGGTGGACGAGGCCCGCGCCTGGAGCGCGCTGGAAGCCGCCGCGTTGGCCGACTTCGTGCGCGGCCTGCCGGGCGGGCTGCATGCCGAGATCGGCCACAACGGCTCGCAGCTCTCGGGCGGGCAGCGCCAGCGCCTGTCCATCGCCCGCGCGCTTTACCGCGATGCGCCGCTGCTCATTCTGGACGAGGCCACCAGCGCGCTCGACGCCGAAAGCGAGCGCCTGGTGCAGCAAGCCGTGGACCGCCTGATGCAAGGGCGCACGACCATCGTCATCGCCCACCGCTTGGCCACCATTGCCCACTGCGACCGCATCGCGGTGCTGGACGAAGGGCGGCTGGTGGAGCTGGGGACGCAAGCGGAACTGCTGGCACGTGGCGGCTTGTATGCCCAGCTGCATCGCATGCAGTTCGCATCGGTAACCTGAAGTTCATTTAGTTTAATATACTTAATTCCTTTTTTATTCTGTATAGTCTGCGGCGTATGCCTTGTAATCCGTTGATAAGTTGTCTTTGTTGTTTGCGCCACCATGGTCTACGGTCTGCGACGCGCGGCCCAATCTGAGAGTCAAATCGTGGCTCGAGGGAAATTGCTGCGGGGGCCAGGCAGTAAAGACGTTGTTGATGTTCCCAGTACAGATCGAGAGTTTCGTCGATCGGCCATACTATGTTTTTGGCGTGCTCCACGAGCTTTTGAGCAGTTTGCGGTTTAAGCAAATAACCTTGCGTTCCTGCGGGTTGACGATCATAGTTTTTAAGAACATGGCGATGGTCTAACTGGCGTAGAACCCAACTTTTTCGCCTTGGCAGTAATTGCATGAGCCTGACGACATCCCATTCCTTGGCATGTTCCATGAGAAGGAGGACACGTTGCTCAAATTCAGGCAAGAGCTGAATGTCATCTTCGAGGATGCACCATGCCGGATCTGTCGAATTTGCACACTGCCGCCAAATTTCGCGATGACTCAAGAAGCAGCCGACCTCGCCAGGTCGCAGATCATCGCCGAACAATCGCTTGCGAGTATATGTGTCATAATCAATTGGATCTTCAGTGCGTGAGCGGATTTTGATGGCATCGAAAAATTCATATGTGAGATGCGGGAATTTAAGAAACTCTTGCCTGATATGCTTTCTGCGTTCGTGGGCTTCTGGCAACGAAACGATGACGATACGTGGAAAATAGGTCGGCTTATCCATTTGACTTATGCGATTCAGGCTTGAGGCCTTGAATTTTGCTCGAAACTCATCCACCGCTCGCACTGCTGCCTGACTACCTCCGGCAGGTGGCCTTCGCGGGCGAAGGTTTCCCGGATCCATTGCGCGTCGTTGCCGCGCCCGGTTACGTCGGTCAGGAGTTCGCGCAGCGCTGGGTCGGATTGGAGGGTGATGGCGTGGTCTTCCAGTTTCACCAGGGTGCGCACGAGGTCCTCGCGTAGGGTGCGGTGTTCGCGCGTGGCGGGGTCGACGAAGGTGCCGTCGAAGCCGAAGCGGCAGGCCTGGAAGCGGTTGAAGGTGTAGACGAGGTAGTCGTCTTCCTGCGGCGTGAACGGGCGCTCGGTCTGGATCCAGCGGCCCAGGGTCTGGATATAGGCGGCGATGCGCGCGGCCTTGGCGATGGTCAGCGGCGTGTCCATGACACGGACCTCGATGGTGCCGTATTCCGGCTTGGGGCGGATGTCCCAGTAGAAATCCTTCATGCTCTTGACTACGCCGGTGGCTGTCATCTTGCCGAAGTAGGCCTCGAAATCGGCCCAGTTGAGCACGAAGGGCGCCCGGCCCGACAGCGGAAAGGCGAACACCGAATTCAGCCGCGCCGAGTGGAAGCCGGTGTCCTCGCCCTGCACATAGGGCGACGAGGCCGAGAGCGCGATGAAATGCGGGATGTAGCGCGAGATGCAGTGCAGGGTGTAGAGGGCCTCGTCGCTGCTGGCGCAGCCCAGGTGGACATGCTGGCCGAACACGGTGAACTGCTTGCTCAGATAGCCGTAGAGTTCGGAGAGTTGGAGAAAGCGCGGTTTGTCGAAAATGCGCTGCTGCGCCCAATGCTGGAACGGATGGGTGCCGCCGCCGGCCAGGCCCACGTCGAGCTTGTTCGCCGCCTCCACCAGGGCGGCCTGGATTTCGCCGAGTTGCGCCAGCGCGTCGTCATAGCCGGTGCAGATGCCGGTGGACAGCTCGATCATGCTCTCGGTCATCTCCGGCGTGACCAGTCCGGGCAGCTTGCGGCCTTCCAGCAGGCGCAGCAGGTCGGGCGCGCAGGGCATGAGGTCGTAGTTGTGGCGGCTGACGATCTGCAGTTCCAGCTCGATGCCGATGCTCAGCGCGGCAGACTCCTTGAACGTGCCCAGATTCATCGCGCTGCCCTCATGGGGTTTTCCGCTTGGATGGAATGTCGCCCGAGCGTCCCAGCGCCCAGCGCGCCAGCAGGGTACCGCCCAACTCCAGCACGGCGATGGCGGTGAACGCACCGGCAATCAGCCCCTGCGGGAACCCGGCCACCTCGTGCGCCAGGTCGAGCAATAGCACGAAGCTCACCCCCGCCGCCGGATTCAGCGCCAGGCCCAGCGCGGCGGACTGTTTCCAGCTCAGCCCGGAGGGCCGGCCCAGGGCCAGCGGCACCGCCAGCTTGGCCAGCCCCCGCGCCAGGGACAGCGCCAACCCCAAGGCCAGGCCGCGGGCCAGCAAGGGCCAGTCCAGGCTCAGGCCCAAGATCAGGAACAACAGCACCACCAGCACTCCACCGGCCGTGCCGAAGTGGCGCGGCCAGACCCGGGGGCGCTGGCTGCGCACGCGCAGCAGCAGGCCGGCGAGCAAGGGCGTGAGCAGGGTGGACCAATGCAGCATGCGGGTGACCGACAGCACCAGCAGGATCAGGCCCACCAGCAGCAGCGCCGCGCCTTCGTCGGTGAAGTCGAAATGGCGTTCCACCCAGTTCACGGCCCAGGCCAGCGCCGCGGCGGCGAGCACGGCCCCGCCGATGGCATAAATCTGCTGCAGCACAGCGTTCCACCAGGCGGTGCTGCTCTGCGCGCCGAGCCAGCCGATGAACACGCCCAGGGCCAGGATGGACCACATCGCCCCCAGCGCCGACAGCAGCAGCAGCCGTTCGGTGACCTGGCCGCGCGCGTTGAACTCGCCGCTGATCCGCAGCGCCACGGCGGGAGCCGTGCATGCCAGCGCGGCGGCGGTGGCCAGGCCGTGCAGGCCACCCAGGCCGAAAGCGGTCAGAACCGCCCACATCGCCAGCAGGGCCAGCCCCCATTCGCCCAGGCTGATGGGCATCAGCCAGGGGTTGGCGCGCAGCCAGCGCAGGTTGACGCGGTGGCCGATCTCGAACAGCAGCATGGCCAGGGCCGCGTCCACGATGGCGCGCACGCTCGGCTGCAGGTCCAGCGCCTGCAGCCGGCTGCCGCCGGCGGCGATGACCAGCCCCGCCACCGTGTAGCCGATCAGCCGCGGCCAGTGCAGGAAACGGAACACCGATTCCCCCATGAGCGTGGCCAGGACCAGGGCCAGGCCGACCCACAGCACGCCGTCGGCATGCAGGGCCAGCAAGGGGAGCGGGTGGAAGTCAGGCATGGAGACGAGATGTGATGCGAGATGTGATGCGGGGCGCGGGGTGGGGGAGATATGGGTGCGGGAATGTCCGGGTTCGCCTGGCGTTCTGAGTGCCCCAGGGGCGGCACACCGCCCTGACCCCCATGGGGGTCAGGAAAACTTGGGAGCGGCCCGGCGTTTTCTTGAGCGCCCTTTGGGGGCCGCAAGCAGCGAAATTATAGGAAGCGATCCGGTCTGGTTCCAAGCGGGTTCAATTGAAATAAGTTCAGATAAAACAATGGCTTGAGCGATAGCGGGCACTCACGATCATGGGGGCGCCGCGCGGTGGCGGGCCCGATCCTCGAATCCGCATTGCGCACGTTTGCGCCGGGGCCGTCTACCTACAATGCAAGCATGCCCCACGTCCACCTCCGCACCCATACCGAGTACTCCATTGTCGACGGCAGCCTGCGGATCGACGCTGCCGTCGCTGCGGCGCGTACCGATGGCCAGGGCGCCCTGGCCATCACCGACCTGAACAATCTGTTCGCCGCCGTGCGTTTCTACTCCGAAGCACGCGCGACCGGGGTCAAGCCCATCATCGGCTGCGATGTGCGGGTCGCGCCCGACGACCCCGCGCCGCAGGCCCAGGGCACCGGCCTGCTGTTGCTGGCCACGGGGCGCCAAGGTTACCTCAATCTGTGCGACCTGCTCAGCCGTGCCTGGCTGGAGGGGCAGCGCAACGGGCAGGCGGAAATCCGGTGGCGGTGGCTCGAGGACGGCGCGGGAGAAGGCCTCATCGCGCTGTGCGGGGCGCGCCAGGGCGCCGTCGGCCAGGCCTTGCTGGCGGGCGACACGGCGCGCGCGCGCCATCTGGCGCGGCGCCATGCGGAGGTGTTTCCGGGGCGCTTCTACCTCGAACTCCAGCGCAGCGGCCAGCCGGAGTGCGCGCGCCATGTCCCGGCGGCCGTGCGTCTGGCGGCCGAACTGGGCCTGCCGGTGGTGGCCACGCATCCGGTGCAGTTCCTCGCGGCCGACGATTTCGAGGCGCACGAGGCGCGCGTATGCATCGCCGAGGGCGAGACCCTGGGCAACCCGCGCCGCGTCAAGCGCTTCACCGCCGAGCAGTATTTCAAGACCCAGGCCGAGATGGAGGCCCTGTTCGCCGATATTCCATCGGCGCTGGCCAACGCGGTGGAGATCGCCAAGCGCTGCAACCTCACGCTCGACCTGGGCAAACCGCAGCTGCCCAACTTTCCCACGCCCGACGGCATGCCGCTGGCCGACTATTTCCGCGCCCAGTCCTACCAGGGCCTGGAGCGCCGCCTGCAGCAGCTCTACCCGGATGCCGCCCGGCGCGAGGCGCAGCGCCCGCGCTACGTGGAGCGCCTGGAGTTCGAGCTCGGCACCATCGCCAAGATGGGCTTCGAGGGCTACTTTCTCATCGTGGCCGACTTCATCAACTGGGCCAAGGACAACGGCTGCCCGGTGGGGCCGGGGCGGGGTTCCGGCGCCGGTTCGCTGGTGGCCTACAGCCTGCGCATCACCGACCTCGATCCGCTCGCCTACAACCTGCTGTTCGAGCGCTTCCTCAACCCGGAGCGGGTGTCCATGCCCGACTTCGACATCGACTTCTGCCAGGAAAACCGCGACCGCGTGATCGACTACGTCAAGCAGAAGTACGGCGTCGCGGCGGTGTCGCAGATCGCCACCTTCGGCACCCTGGCGGCGCGCGCCGCGCTGCGCGACGCCGGGCGGGTGCAGGAACTGGGCTACAACTTCTGCGACGCGCTGGCCAAGCTCATCCCCAACAAGCCGG
>JAJXUC010000125.1 GCA_021783435.1 Pseudomonadota bacterium
TGCGCACGCCCGAAGGCTGCTTGTCGAGCAGGTAATGGAAGTCCTCGGTCCGCACCACGATGCTCTGCACATGGCTGGTCTTGGCGAACAGGCCGTCGCGCTTGCGCACGACATCCACCTGCCCCGGCAGGTCGCCCTCCAGGCGTGCGGCCAATCCCTCGACGAAAGCCTGGATGTCGGCCGTGGAGCGACGGATCCAGGCGGCTTGCAGATCGATCTTGCTGGCGTCGTTCGCCCCGGGGTTATTCGGATTTGCGGTATCGGTCATGGACTGGTGCAGTGGTTGAGCTTTGCGGGATGGGGATTCGTTGGGTGAAGCAGCGGCGGCGGGAGCCATCACGGGGTTGCGCCGACGGCAGCGCCCTCCCCGTTCTCGCCCAGGCGCTGCGCCATCGCCGCGCGCGCCGCGTCGCGCAGCGCCACGGCAGCGGCGAAGGGTTCGAGCGGGCTATCGGCGGCGCGCATCGGCGCGTCGAAGTCGAGCTGGACGGGGTGGCGATGCGGCAGGCGCTCGCCATCGCCCAGCACCTCGCGGGTGCCTCGCAGCGTGGCGGGAACCACGGCGATGCGCGCCCGCACCGCGCTCTCAAAAGGGCCGAGGTGAAAACCGAGCAGGCCCGGCTCGGGCCGGAACGTCCCTTCCGGAAACACGCACAGCGACATGCCCTGCGTAGCCAGTTCGGTCAGGCGGCGGGCATCGGCCACGCTGCGTTGCGCGTCGAAGCGCTCGACGAACACGGTGCCAAGCCTCTGCAAAAACAGGCGTACCGCCGGGTTGCGCAGCAGCTCGCGTTTGGCGACGAAGCGGTGCGGCGCCGGCAGCGCCGCCAGCAGCATCAGCGCATCGAGGTCGCTGGCATGGTTGGCGACGACGACATGCGCTTGCAGCGGCACGGCCTCGAGCCCGTGCACGCGCAGCGTCAGCCCGGTGCCGCGCAGCAGCAGGCGTGCCGCGGCGCGCGCCCGCGCCCAGGCGCGCGCCGCGTCGGGCGCCAGCACCACGGCCAGCCAGGCCGGTGGCGCCAGCAGCGCGAACACCAGCCAGAACCACGCGGCGTAGGCGATATGGCCGGCCTGCGCGGCGGCTTGGCGGCACCACAGCGCCGCGACGTTCCAGCCCAGGCCGGCGAACTGCCGCCATACCGGGCGCGCATGGGCGCCGATCCCGCCACGCTCGAACAGCTCGCGCGTGGCGGCGCGGCGCAGTTTGCCGCTGGAGGTTTTGCGCACGGTATGCGGCGGCGCCAGCACCACGGTGTCGGCCGGTTCGCCCAGCACTTCGACGACGCGTTGCTGCACCGCCTCGCGCAGCCGCGCGCGTGCCTGCGGACCGCTCTCGCGGGTTTCGGCCAGCAGCACCAGGCGCTCGGTGCCGCTGATGGGGTCGGCGCTGCCGAAGGCCACCACGCAGCCCTTGCGCACGCCCGGCAGCTCGCCCACGGCCTGTTCGATCTCGTGGGGGTAGAGGTTGCGGCCACCGCGGATGATGATGTCTTTCACCCGCCCGGTGATGTAGATCTCGCCCTCGGCGCGGTAAGCGCGATCGCCACTGTCGAGCCAGCCGTCGCGCATCAGCTTGCGGGTCTCGTCAGGCCCGCGATAGTAGCCGCCAGTGGCCGACGGCCCCTGGAATTCCAGCCGGCCTTCGACGCGGTCGGGCACCTCGACGCCGGCGGCGTCCACCAGGCGCACGCGGTGACCGGGGAGCGGATGGCCGCAGGCGACGAAGCGCAAGGCATGCGGGTCGTGGTAGACGGCGGGCTGGGCGCGGTGCTCGCGCTCGAACACGGCACGGTCGACGAAGTCCACCAGCGGCATGTGCTCCGGCCTTGAAATCAGCAGCGCCACGGTGGACTCGGCCAGGCCGTACACCGGGGTCATGGCCTGCGGCCGCAGGCCATGCGCGGCGAAGCGGTCGGCAAAGCGGGTGACGGTTTCCGGGCTCACGGGCTCGGCGCCGTTGGCGGCGACGCGCAGGCTGCTCAGATCGAGCCCGTCGATGTCCTGCGCGCGCACATGGCGCAGGCACAGTTCGTAGGCGAAATTGGGCGCCGCGGTGTGGGTGCCGTGGTGGCGGTGGATGGCCCACAGCCAGTCCTGCGGGCGCAGCAGAAACGCCAGCGGCGACATCACCACCAGGCGGTTGCCGGTGTACAGGCTGCACAGCCAGGCGCCGATCAGACCCATGTCGTGGTAGAGCGGCAGCCAGCTGACGAACACGTCGTCGGCGGTGAGTTGCAGCACGTCGCCGATGGCGCGGATATTCGCCAGCAGATTGGCGTGGGTCAGCGCCACGCCTTTCGGGTCGCCGGTGCTGCCGGAGGTGTACTGGATGAAGGCGATGTCACCCGCCGACACCGGCACCGGCTGCCACGCCGGCAGGCTCTGCGTCGCCTGCTGCGGCGTGATGACCTGGCGCAGGCCGGGAACCAGGGCCTTGAGCACATGCGCCACGTGCATCGCCTCGGCCACCGTGATCAACACCTGGGTGCGGGCATTGGCCAGAATGCGGGCATGGCGCCGCACATGGTCTTCGATTTGCGACAGGCGCGTGGGCGGATAAATCGGCACCGGCACCGCTCCGGCCAGCAGGATGCCCAAATAGCTGAAAAAATAATCGGCGCAGGTCGGCAGCATGATGGCCACGGTCTGCTGCGGCGCCACTCCCAACTGCTGCAGCCGCGCGGCGACCATGCGGGCACCACGCAGCAGCTCGGCATAGGTGAACGGGGTTTCCCCGGTGTCGGACAACAGCACCAGTTGGATGCGATCGGGATGGCGCTGGACATGCCAGTCCAGCATCTCGAGCAGGGTCGTGGCGCGGAGCGGGCGGTCGGCGCACTCCTGCGTTGCCGCGTGCGATACCGAGGTGGCCAGCACCTGGGGCGCAGCGTTGGGGATCGACTGCAAGGCAGCCAGCACATCACGCGGGGTTTGCGCCTGGGCGAGCAGCGCCTCGGGCAGACGCCGGCCGAACGCACGCTCGACGCGCATCAACAACTCCACCCGCGCCAGGCTGTCGAAGCCCAGGTCGCGGTCGAGCGCCGTGTCGAGGTTCACCGCCACCGGTTTCGCCGACTGCCGGTTCAATTCCAGATAGGTTTCGCGCACCAGGCCCAGCAGTCTGGCTGACATGTCCTCGCCACTGGCTGTCGACAAGAACCAGGCAGGCGTCAGCGTGTGGTTCATGGCCATCTCCCCTCAAATCGCTCCGGCACTGCTGCGCAGGAACACAAACACGCACCCGCCGATCCCATTTCGGCAGCGTCTAATGAACTGTGATCAAAACTCGGGGAAAAAGTGCGGTGGGGTCGCAGACCTTAAGTCTGGCGAAAGCATGCAACTCTGCTGGGCGGGAGCTGTCGGCCCGCTTGGACGCGAGTGGGTTCAGGACATCGGCCGCGCAACGGGAGCGGCATCGGGCTGCGCCTGTGGTGCATAGCGTTGGTACAGAACTTTCGCAGCCTGCAGCATTTGCGCCCGCGGCAACTCGCCGGTGAGGGCGTAGCCCCAGTCACGGTCTACCCAGTAGAAGGTGGTGGTACCGTCGTGGTCAACGATGCGAAAGCCGGTCTCGGCCGTGGGCTTGGCCATGGCGCGCAGGAAGACGGTGATGCGCTTGCCCCGCGCATCCTGGTACATGAGTTGGGCTGCGGGTTTGTCGGGCATACCGGGCAGCAGACGCCCACCCATCAGCACCAGTCCGCCAGGCAAGGCGTCGGGCGCGACGATGGGGCGTTTGAGCCGGCGTGACAGCCAAGTGGTGAGGTCGCTGCCGTTGCGCACTTCGACCGGGCGGCGCGGGTCGGGGGTGTAGACGGCGTAGGCGAGTTCGGCCTGCCGCACGAAGTGCATGGCGCCTTCGTCCTGCGCCTGCGCCATCACGGCATGCGGCTGCGGCATGAAGCTGCGCGTGGCCAGGCCGCCGGCCAACGCGCCCACACCCAGCCACAGCGCCACCGAAGCGGCCTGCGCCCAATGCCGCGCCGGCGGCGCCGGGCGCAACAGCAGGCGCGCGGGCACGGGTTCGTCCAGCAGCGGGTCGAGCGCATCGCGCAAGGCCTGGCGTTGCGCCTGCAGCGCGGCGACCTCGGCAGCGAGCGCGGGGTCTTGCGCGCACCACTGCTCGACTTCGGCGCTGTGTGCCGATGCGAGCTGGCCATCGACATAAGCCATGAGGGTGACGCGGTCGGGGCGCGGTGCGCTCATCCCAAACTCCTTTGTCCTTCGATCACGCGCAGCGGTGGCCGCGCGGCGGATGCCTCGCCGTCGGTGAGCACGCGCAACTGACTGCGCGCGCGCGACAGACGTGACATGATGGTGCCGATCGGGACACCCAGGGCGCGCGCGGCGTCGCCGTAGCTCAAGTCCTCCACCGCGACCAGCAGCAGCACCTCCCGCAGAGGCACCGAAAGCTGTTGCAAAGCGGCGATCATGTCCAGCGCCTGCAGGCGAAATTCCTGGGTGGCGGCCTGGGTGGGATGCAATGCCTCGGGCAGATCGTCCAGCGCTTGAGGTGCGCCCATGCTGCCGCGTACCGCACATTGGTCGACGAAGAGGTTGTGCATGATGGAAAACAACCAGGGCCGCACACTGCCGGCCCCGCGCCAGGACAGCCATTTGCTGAAGGCACGCTCCAGCGTGTCCTGCACCAGGTCGTCCGCATCGGCCACGCGGCCGCCATGCAGCACCCGGGCATAGCGCCGCAGGTGCGGAATCTGCTCGATCAGCAGGCGGTGACGGTCAAGCATCGGCGGGGGCACGCGGCGCGTGGGGATCAGTACCCCGCCGGCTTCGCGGCGAGCTTGGGGTCGATTTGCCAGATTTCATCGACCAGCTTGCCGTCACGGTACGTGAGCACATAGCGCACCGGCACGGTGGCCTTGCCCTTGAACACCACGTCGGCGGTCACCGTGGCGCCTTTGGGATTGGCGGCTTCCTGCAGATGGTCGATATCGGCCTTCAGCGGGCCGTTGGCCTTGGTGAACTTGGTCCAGGCTTGCTGGATGTCGGCCATCGACGCATAGCGCCCGTCGAGCGGGCCGCCCACCCATTCGAGCAGCGCATGGGGGCCGTAGCCGGCGATGATGGCGTCGACATGGCCGGAGGCAATCGCCTCGACATGGGCTTTGGCGGCCTCGGTCGGGGTTTCGGCCCAGGCCGTGCTGGCGGCGAAAGCCGCGGTGAACGCCAAGGCGACAGCGGCAAGGTGTGGGGTGCGGCGGCAGGCTTGCAGGATGGTCATCGGTCACTCCAAGAGGGTTGCGAATACCTGCATGGACGGCAGGCGCAGCGGTTTATTCCCGGAACCCATCCAAAAGACCAAGCCCTCAATCGGTCGGCAAGTTCGGCACGTCCAGTGCGTCGAGAAAACCAAAACGGGTGAAGTCGCTCATGCGCATGGGGTAGAGCTTGCCGATGAGGTGGTCGCACTCATGCTGCACCACGCGCGCATGAAAACCATGCACCGTGCGGTCGATGGGCCGGCCATGCTGATCGAAGCCGGTGTAACGGATGCTGGCGTGGCGCGGCACGACGCCGCGCAGCCCCGGCACCGACAGGCAACCCTCCCAGCCCTCTTCCTGCGCATCCGACAAGGGTGTGATGCTGGGATTGCACAGCACCGTGAACGGCACTTCGGGCGCGTCCGGGTAGCGCACGTTGTGGGTGAAACCGAAGATCACCACGGCCAGATCGACCCCGATTTGCGGCGCGGCAAGACCGGCGCCATCGGCCGCCTGCATCGTGTCGATCAAGTCCACGACCAGCGCGTGCAACTCCGGCGTGTCGAACGCCGGCACGGGCGGCGCCACGCGCAGCAGGCGCGCGTCGCCCATTTTCAAAATGTCTCGAACAGCCATGGCCACCCTCCTCGATCGATCCTCGGCATCAGCTTGAGCGCAAACAAGGCGTTGGGTCCCGAAGCTGGATCAACACAGGTCAGGCAGGCATCTGCGACAGCACGGCCATCAGGTCGGCGAAGCGCTCGCCCTGGACCATCACATGCCCGCGCAAAGCCTGCGCAGCGCGATCCCCATCACCGGCCCGGATGGCGTCGACGACAGCCTGATGCTCACTGTAGGACGCCTGCAGACGGCCTTTGACGCGAAGTTGCAGGCGCCGGTAGGGGCGCAAACGGCGATGCAGGGCCTGGGCCTGATCGCACAGGAAACCGCTGTGGCTACCGGCGTAGATCAGGTTGTGGAAATGCTCGTTCAGGTGGTAGTAACGGTCGGCATCCGCCGCGTTGCGTGCGGCCTCGCAGGCCGTATGAGCCGCCTCGAGCGCGAGCAGCTCGGCAGTCGACATGCGCCGTGCGGCATGCCGGCCGCACATGGCCTCGAGCTCGGCCATGACCTCGAACATCTCGATCAGTCGCTGTGGCGAGATCTGGGCCACGGTCGCGCCGCGTCGACGCCGGATGTCAACCATGCCGGCCGAGGCCAACTGCATCAAGGCCTCGCGAACCGGCGTGCGCGACACTCTGAAACGCTGCGTCAGCTCGGCTTCGTCCAGCGGCGCGCCGGGGGGAAGTTCACCCGTCGCGATGTTTTCTTCAATGGTTTCGCGCAGGCGATCAGCGAGGGAAATGCTCTTGTCCATGGGTTGGAATGCTAGCGGGATTGCCCATCATGACGGCAAGGCGCCGCCCGTTGTGTTCTGGAAAACCCTGTATTGCGGATACAAGAATTCCAACAAAGAATACAAAACAGCCTTTTTTGTATTTTTACGGACCAGAACCTTTGGAACCCACCCCCGCATCCACCCCCATGGACCGCCAAGCCACGGCGTGGAACACCCGGCGCGCGGAGAAGATGCGGCGAATGAACGCTGTCGCGCATCTGGCGCGCGGCTGCCTCCTGCCCGCGGAGCGCATGACGGAGGCCCTGGAGTTGCTGTTGATGCCAGGCGATCGCGTGGCGCTCGAAGGCAACAACCAGAAGCAGGCCGATTTCCTCTCGCGCAGCTTGGCACAGGTCGATGCCCGCCGCGTGCACGATCTGCACCTCTTGATTTCGAGCATCAGCCGGCCCGAGCATCTGTCGCTGTTCGAGACCGGTGTCGCGCGACGGGTGGATTTCGCGTTTGCCGGGCCGCAGAGTTTGCGCGTGGCCCAACTGCTGGAGGACGGCAAGCTGGAGATCGGCGCGATTCACACCTATGTCGAGCTTTACGCGCGGATGTTCATCGACCTGACCCCGCAAGTTGCGCTGGTTTGCGCCGAAAAGGCCGACGCGCAGGGCAATCTCTACACCGGGCCGAACACCGAGGACACACCCACCATTGTCGAGGCCACCGCATTCCGGCAGGGCATCGTCATTGCCCAGGTCAATGAATGGGTCGACGAGCTGCCACGGGTCGACATTCCAGGCTCCTGGATCGATTTCGTGGTCGTTGCGGACCGACCCTTCGCCATCGAGCCGCTGTTCACGCGAGATCCGCGCCACATCACCGATCTGCAGGTGCTGATGGGGATGATGGCCATCCGCGGCATCTACGAGCGCTACCAGGTGACCTCGCTGAACCACGGCATCGGCTACGACACCGCGGCGATCGAATTGCTGCTGCCGACCTATGCCGAGTCACTCGGGCTGAAGGGAAAGATCTGCCGCAACTGGGCGCTCAACCCGCACCCCACGCTGATTCCGGCGATCGAGAGCGGCTGGGCCGAAAGCGTGCATTGCTTCGGCAGCGAAGTGGGTATGGAGAACTACGTTGCCGCCCGTTCCGACGTGTTCTTCATCGGTCGCGATGGCTCGATGCGCTCCAACCGCGTGCTGTGCCAACTGGCGGGGCAGTATGGGGTGGACCTGTTCATCGGCTCGACCTTGCAGATGGACGCCGACGCCCATTCCTCGACCGTGACGCTGGGCCGATTGACCGGCTTCGGGGGCGCCCCGAACATGGGGCATGACCCGCGCGGCCGCCGCCACCCCACTCCCGCCTGGCTCTCGCTGATCACCGCCGACGCCCCGGTTGTCCGGGGGCGCAAGTTGGTGGTGCAAATGGTGGAGACCTACCAGAAGGGCGGTGTGCCGGCGCTGGTGGATTCGCTCGACGCCGTCGCGGTCGGTGACAAGAGCGGCATGCCGATCGCGCCGATCATGATCTACGGCGATGACGTCACCCATGTGGTGACCGAAGAAGGCATCGCCTACCTGTACAAGGCGCAGGGCCAGGAGGAGCGCCGTGCCGCGCTGGCGGCGATTGCCGGCGTCACGCCCATCGGCCAGCGCTCGGACGCGGCCGTGGCGCGCAACCTTCACGCGCGCGGCATCGTCGCCTATCCCGCCGACCTCGGCGTCAGCCCGCTGCAGGCCAAGCGTTCCCTGCTTGCGGCGCGCAGCATCGAGGACCTGGTGGACTGGTCGGGCGGGCTGTATCAACCGCCTTCACGGTTTCGAAGCTGGTGAGGCTGCGCATGCTCGCGTTATCGCCAAGCCTATGCCCGGCGCCGCGTGCCGTCTCGGCCGAAGACTGGGCGGAGCGTGCGGTTCAGGCTCTGCGCGACGAAGCCCTCCTGACGCCCAAGCCGGCCCTGGTGGACAGGCGCGGCAGCGGCGCCCACCATGACCTGGACCTTGCGCGCATGCTGCGCTCGGCGGAGGCGCTACGCCTGCCTTTCACCCAGATGGCACGCGCCGCACAGGCGGCCAGGCCCTCGTCCGCGCTGCGCACGCAACTGGCCTGGATCGGGCGCAGTGCCGAACAGCGCATGTTGATGGCCACCGGCGGGGCGAACGCCCATCGCGGAGCCATCTGGGCACTGGGTTTGCTCGTCGCGGCCGCAGCGCTGCACGGCGAGCAGGATGTCGATGCCGAGCGGCTGGCATCGACTGCGGCAGCCATTGCGCGCCACCCCGATCGCAACGCTGTCGACACCGACACGCATGGCGTGCGCGTCGGTCGCCGTTATGGCGTGGGGGGTGCGAAGGCCGAGGCCTGCGACGGTTTTCCTCATGCCCTGCTGCTCGGACTGCCGCGCTTGCGCCAAGCCAGAGCCAGCGGCTGCAGCGAGCCACACGCCAGGCTCGACGCCTTGCTGGCGATCATGTCCAGGCTCACCGACACCTGCTTGCTGCACCGCGCCGGACTCAAGGCGCTGGCGACGGCGCAGCGCGACGCCCGGTCGGTGCTCGACCTCGGCGGCAGCGGCACGACGCGCGGCATGCAAGCCCTGATGCGGCTCGACCGCGAGTTGGTGATGCTGCATGCGTCGCCCGGTGGCAGTGCCGACCTTCTGGCCGTCACTCTTTTCCTCGATGGCGCCGCGCCTTGGCCTGCCTGTGCCTGATGCAACCCGGAGCCGACCATGGAAACGCTCGACTTTGAATTCGCCGCCAGCCAGCCGACGCGCCGACGCGCGCACATCGGCGTGGTCGGCTCAGGGGATCTGGAGGTCCTGATCGAACCCGCCGCCGAGGCGATGGCGCGGGTCAAGGTTCGCACCAGCGTGGACGGTTACGCGCCGATCTGGCAACGCGTGCTGGAGCGCTTCTTCGCCCGTCATCCCTGGGCCGTGCGGGTCGAGATCAACGATTTCGGCGCCACCCCCGGGGTCGTGGCCTTGCGCCTGGAGCAGGCGCTGGAGGCCAGCCAGGCATGAACACTCTCCGCAATGCGCAGAGCTTCATCGAACTCGGCGGCCGCGAGCGCGCCCGGATGGTTCTCGATCCAGGCGGCCAGCGCGAGTTGCTCGGGCCGTTCGATCGACTGATGTCGCCCTGGCTCGCGCGCCAGGGGATCGTGCCCCAATCCGACGACGGGGTCGTCATCGTCAAAGGCACGCTCGACGGCCATGCCGCAGTCGTGCTGGCCGTCGAGAGTGGGTTCCAGGGCGGGAGCATCGGCGAAGTGTCGGGCGCCAAGATCGCGGGAACGCTTGAACTGGCTTTGCGCGACTGCGAGGCTGGCCGGCCCGTCTGGCCCATCCTGCTGCTGGAGACCGGCGGCGTGCGCCTGCAAGAGGCCAATCTCGGCCTGGCCGCGATCGCCGAGATCCAGTCGGCCGTCATCGCCCTGCGGCGCCATGTTCCCGTGGTCGGCGTCGTCGCCGGTCTGGTCGGGTGCTTCGGCGGCATGTCGCTGGTGGCCGCGCTCTGCAGCCGCCTCGTGCTGACGCGGCAGGCCAGACTCGGCATGAACGGCCCTGAGGTGATCGAGCAGGAAGCAGGCTCCGAGGAACTCGACGCGCGCGACCGTCGCCTGATCTGGAGCCTGATCGGCGGTGAACAGCGCTGCGCCATCGGCCTGGCCGATCGCCTGGTCGATGACGACGCCGCACAGGTGCGCAGCGCCGTGCTGCAAGCCTGCACCGAGGCCCGCTCGCGTCCGGCGCGCAGCGAATCCGTTGCGGCGTATCAGGATCGCATCGAGGGCGCGGCCTCGCTGGAGCATCTCGACGGCCCAGGACTGCGCCTCCTGTGGAGCCCGCAGGTGCAGCAGCCATGAACACCTTGTCGACGCGGGGACGCACCTGGTTCGATGCCCTGCGCGGGACGGCCCCCGTCTTGCCTGGCCTGCCACCCTCGGTGCTGGCATCCGATGCCCTCCTGGGTGACCACCCAACCCGCCTCGTGGCCGTGGTGCCCGACCCCGCCAATCCCTACCGGCGCGCCCGCCTGGGCGAGGTCGGCTTGCGCGAAGGCTGGGCGCTCGCGCGCACCGTGCGGGACGCGATGGCGCAGGACGCACATGGCCCCAAGCGTTTGCTGCTGGCCATCGTCGACGTGCCCAGCCAAGCCTATGGCCGGCGGGAAGAATTGCTCGGCATTCATCTGGCTTGCGCCGCGGCGGTGGATGCCTACGCCTCGGCCCGCATGCTCGGACACCCCGTCATCGCCTTGCTCGTCGGTGCCGCGATGTCGGGGGCATTCCTCGCGCATGGCTACCAGGCGCACCGCATCCTGGCACTCGACGATGCCGGCGTCATGGTGCATGCGATGGGCCGCGAGGCGGCCGCACGGGTCACGCGGCGCAGCGTTGACGAGCTCGACCAGCTCGGCGCCACGAATCCACCCATGTCCTACCGCATCGCGGACTACGCCCGCCTGGGCCTGCTGCATGACCTCATCGCCGGGGTTCGGGCCGATGCACCGACGGGTCAGGACGTCACCAACGTACGACAGGCGGTCCTGGCGGCCCTGGCGAGCATCGGATCCGAGGAAACGGATCTGGCTGCGCGGCTGACGTCACCAGCGGCCCGAACCGGCCGGGCCGCATCGCGCGAAGTTCGCGAGCGCCTGGCCGAACAATGGTGACCCGCGATGCACGCACCCTCGGAAACCGCCACGGCACGGCCACGGCACGGGAAACCCTGCCCGCACTTGGCTGCAGCCGCGTGGCAGCCCCACGATCTCTTGCTGGTGACCGCCCCAGACAGCCCGCAAGCGGGCTCCCCCCGAGGGGGCCAAGAACCCTCGGGAGCGGCCCTTCGCGTTCTTGGGACCGCCCCAGACAGCGCGCAAGCGGATGCTTCGCGAGGAAGCCCATGCAATGCAGGATCTGGATCAGCCCTGGTTTGCTGCGACCGAAGCCTCGTGGCGTTCGCCTTCGACAGCTTGCCACCCGATTGGGTTGCGCGTTCCTTGTCGCAGGCGCCTTGGGTCGTCGTGCGGCGTGCGCCTTGGCGCGCGAACCGCGTACCCGTTGGAATTCGCGGCGGCACCCGCAGCCAGCGCGCTGCAGCCTGTCTGGATCCGCTGCAGGTCGAATGCAGACTGGCGCCGTGGGATCTGCGTGGCCGGCTCGGCGACGTGGATGCATCGCGCCTCGCCCTGCCGGCGATGCAAGCCCTCGCAGCCGTGGAGCAGGCATGGGACGCCTGGCCGGATTTGTGCTGGGGCCCGGGCGGCAGCGTGGGGTTCGAGCTGGCGTCGGGCCT
>JAJXUC010000238.1 GCA_021783435.1 Pseudomonadota bacterium
ACTACATCAAGAGCAGCGACATCCTCGAGGTCTGGTTCGACTCGGGTTCAACCTTTTTCCACGTCCTGCGCGGCACCCACCCCGAGGCCCATCACGAAACGGGCCCCGAAGCCGATCTCTACCTGGAAGGCCACGACCAGCACCGCGGCTGGTTCCACAGCTCGCTGCTGCTGGCCTGCGCCCTGGAAGGCCGCGCGCCCTACAAGAGCCTGCTGACCCATGGCTTCACCGTCGACAGCCAGGGCCGCAAGATGAGCAAGTCGCTGGGCAATGGCGTCGATCCGCTGGAAACCAGCAAGAAGCTCGGCGCCGAAATCATTCGCCTGTGGGTGGCCTCCAGCGACTACTCGGGCGACATCGCCGGCGACGACAAGATCCTCGCCCGCGTCGTCGACAGCTACCGCCGCGTGCGCAACACCCTGCGCTTCCTGCTCGCCAACGTGGCCGATTTCGACCCCGCCAGCCAAGCCGTTCCGCTGGAGCAGATGCTGGAGATCGACCGCTGGGCGCTGGCGCGAACCGCCGAATTCCAGGCCTCGGTGCTGCAGCACTACGAAGCCTACGAATTCCATCCGGTCGTGGCCAAGCTGCTCATCTTCTGCTCCGAAGACCTGGGCGGCTTCTACCTGGACGTGCTCAAGGATCGGCTCTACACCACCCCGGCCCGCAGCCTGGCGCGGCGCAGCGCCCAGACCGCGCTGTGGCATCTCACCCACGCCATGCTGCGCTGGATCGCGCCCTTCCTCAGCTTCACCGCCGAAGAGGCGTGGGCCCACTTCGCCCCGCAGCGCGCAGCCGAGACCGGCACGCTGTTCGTCGAAACCTATCACCCGGTCCCCGTGCCCGCCGATGCCGAGCCCCTGCTCGCCAAATGGTCGCGCCTGCGCGCCATTCGCGACGAGGTCAACCGCGCGGTGGAGGCCGTGCGCGCCGAAGGCCGGCTGGGTTCCTCGCTGCAGGCCTGGGTCAAGCTCACCGCACCCGCGGATGACCTTGCCCTGCTCTCCAGCCTGGGCGATGAATTGAAGTTCGCCTTCATCACCTCGCGCGTGCAACTGCAAGCCGGCACCGAACTCGCGGTGCAGGTCGACCCGGCGGCCGCGACCAAGTGCGAGCGCTGCTGGCACTGGGAGACGGACGTGGGCGCCGACCCCGCCAACCCGAGCATCTGCGCACGCTGCGTGAGCAATCTGCAGGGGCCGGGCGAAACACGCCACCATGCCTGAACGGCCGGGCGGCGTGTTTCGTCCGCTCCGCACCACACTCCACACAGACCTCCACCATCGAGCACGGCCCACGATGAACCCGCCTGCCAACACCTCAGCTTCCAGCCCCGCACGCCCTGCGCGAGGCCGCGTCTGGCCATGGCTGGCGACCTCGGCCCTGGTCCTCGTGCTCGATCAGTGGACCAAATGGCTGATCCAGCAGAATCTACCCATCAACGCCAGTCTGCCCGTCACCGGGTTCTTCAATCTCGTGCACTACGAAAACCCGGGCGCTGCGTTCTCCTTCCTCGCCGCCGCGGACGGCTGGCAGCGCTGGCTGTTCACCGGCCTGGCCCTGGCCGCTTCGGCGCTCATCGTCTGGCTGCTGTTTCGCCATCGCGGCAGGACCCTGTTCAGCCTGGCCCTCGCGCTGATCCTGGGCGGCGCCCTGGGGAATGTGGTGGACCGGCTGGTCTGGGGCCATGTCACCGATTTCCTGGACTTCTACATCACCGTCGGTGGCCGGTCGTGGCACTGGCCTGCGTTCAACGTCGCCGACAGCTCCATCACCGTGGGCGCGATGCTGCTGCTGGCGGATGAATGGCTGCGTTCCCGCGCAGCGCGGCACGCAACCTTGCCGCGCTGACGCACGCGGCCGCGGTCCGCGGACTGCGCGAACGCCCTCTTGCGCGCCTGGCGGGACGGACATAACCTCGTTGCCGGCGAGGTTGTTCGCCGCCCAGACCCGGGGAAGCGTTCGATGAGTCCGGAAGAAGCCCAGCATCAGACACTGTCCAGCGCAAGCGCACACCGCGTGACGGTCTGCACGCTGACCTGGCGCGACCCGGTCGTGTGGCTGCGCGCCGCCTGGGGCGACATGCTGCGCTGCCCCGCCGTGAGCCTGAGCTACGGGCTGATGTTCACGCTGGTGGTCTGGGCGCTGGGCCTGAGCTTCCTGCGCCGCCCCGAGTACACCTTGATGCTGGGAAGCGTGCTGTTGTTGCTGGGCCCCGCGCTGGCCATGGGCCTGATCGAGGCCAGCCGCTGCTGCGAAGCCGGCATCAAACCCAAGCTGCGGCCCTGCCTGGCGTGCTGGTGGAAAACCAGATCCAGCGTGGCGCTGTTCGCCGTGCTGCTGCTGGTCATCGAATTGCTGTGGGCGCGGGCTTCGCTGCTGGTGTTCGCCCTGTCGTTCGACGCCACGGTTCCCGAAGGCCATGCGCTGGACATCCTGCTCGATCCGGCCAACCTGGGCTTCGTGCTCGCTTATCTGGGCGTGGGCGCCGCGTTCGCGGCGCTGGCGTTCGCCATCTGCGCGGTGTCCATCCCCCTGATGCTGGACCGCCCGGTGGACGCCATCACCGCCGCCATCACCAGTTTGCGCGCCTGCCTCGAACATCCGTTCGTGATGCTGGGCTGGGGCTTGCTCATCGC
>JAJXUC010000239.1 GCA_021783435.1 Pseudomonadota bacterium
AAGACCCTGGCCACCAAGATCGAAAACGCCCTGCTGTCACAAAACGCCCAAGGCCTCAGCCCCGAAACCGCCGCCTCGCTCGACTACCTGCGCACGCACAGCAACTGATCGCCACCACGTGCGCTGCTCCCGAGCAAGTTGAGTATCCGGTCTGAAAAGTGGCCTGCCCGACTGGATTCGAACCAGTGGCCTACGGCTTAGAAGGCCGTTGCTCTATCCAGCTGAGCTACGGGCAGATGGATCAGGATCGGCACTGATGTCTTGGGTCGAAACTCCTGAAATAGCTTCGCCAAAATCCCGGCGGGTGACCTCTGTCGGGTGGTCGGGGCGAGAGGATTCGAACCTCCGACCCTCTGCTCCCAAAGCAAAAGTTCATTATAGCTGCAACCCACATGAACAAAGGCTCCGCTAGAATTTATATGCCCATTTGGGGGAGCACAGGGGGAATGCGCCATGGCGCACATCGAGCAGAGACCGACCGGCTGGCGGGCGCAAATCCGTCGCAAAGGGGCGCCGTCGATCAGCCGGACGTTCGACCTCAAGGCCGACGCGGAAGCCTGGGCACGGGAGATCGAGCGCGAGTACCAGCGCGGCAACATCGCGGCGCTGCGCAACGATGCCGGGCGGGTAACCATCGCAGAGATGGCCAAGCTCTACATCGAGAAGGTCGTCCCCCAGAAAAAGGATCACTCGGCCGGCACCTACGCCGCCAAGGCCCGCGACAAGTTCGGCGCGTTCTTCCTCGCCAACGTGCGCAGCATCGATGTGGCGGCCTGGCGCGATGACCTACTGGGTGAAGGCTACTCACCGCAGACCGTCATCCACCATCTGAATGCGCTCTCGGCACTGTTCGGCTACGCCGAGCGGGAAATGAGCATCGCCCTGCCCTCCGGCAATCCGGTCAAGGCCATCGCCAAGCCCAGGCAGCCCAATGCGCGCGACCGGCGATTGCGGGACGGGGAACTGGACTACCTGTTGCGCGCGACCGACGGTGCCCGCACCGTCGGCGTGCGGGAGATCATCGTTTTGGCGGTCGAGACTTCGATGCGCCTGGGCGAATTGCTGTCGCTGGAATGGTCACGCATCGACATCGAGAAACCCAAAGTCGGTGCTGCCTACGGCACCGCACACCTTCCCGACACGAAGAACGAGACCAGCCGGACCGTGGCCCTGTCATCCGTCGCAGTAGCGGCGCTGCAGTCGCTGCCAAGAAGGATCGATGGCAAGGTGTTCCATTGGAAACCAAACCATGAGAACGGCAGCTTCGAGAAGGTCTGGCAACGTAATCTGGCGCGAGCAAAAGCCTTGTACCAGAGCGATTGCGCAAACGCCGCCAAGCGGCCGGATTCGGCCTTCCTGGCCGATCTGCGCTTCCATGACCTGCGCCACGAAGCCACGTCGCGCCTGTTCGAGAAGGGTCTGGGCATCATGGACGTGGCCAGCATGACGGGGCACAAGACCCTGGAAATGCTCAAGCGCTACACGCACATCGAGGCGAAGAAGCTGGCGAAGAAGCTGGGATAATGAAAAGCAAGGAAGCGCATGTGCGTGCATGATGATGAGCCATAAACTCACCATCCAATGCAGCGCAAACCCCTGCGCCCACCGAGACACCACCATGACGACCCTGGAAATCAAATTCGATCTGCCCGACAGGCTGGCCCGCGAAGCCAAGGAAGCTGGCCTGCTCACGCCTGGCGCATTGAGTGATCTGGTCAGAGAGGCCATGCGTCGCCGTGCGGCACAAACACTTTTGGCGGGTTCGGCGCGTGCCAGCCAGTCCGGCAGTGGCGCAATCTCACTCGCGGACATTCAGGCAGAAGTGCGTGCCGTTCGCCGCGAGAGAACAGCCACCAAATCGCAGACTGCATGAGAAGGCCACCCCGCTGGGTCGTCGATACGAATGTTCTGATCTCGGCCCTGCTGTGGCAGGGAACTCCCGGCAAGGTCTTCGAGCTTGCCGGTGAGGGGGACATTCAGCTCGTGACCAGCCGCGGCCTGCTCGACGAACTTGCGGCCACACTGGCCAAACCCAAGCTGGCCCGCTTCGTTGAAGCGACTGGCCTGAGTGCTGCGGACATGCTGCGCAACTACCGCCGCCTCGCATCCACCGTCACCGTCAAACCTCTCGCGCGGCCTGTCGCCCGTGATCGCGATGACGATGCCGTCTTGGCCTGCGCCCTGGCCGCGCATGCGGCACTCATCGTCACAGGCGACGACGATCTGCTGAACCTTGGCGCCTTCATGGAAATCCCGATCTTGACGGTCGCGCAAGCGCTTGGGACGGTGATGAGGCCAGAAACTTGATGTCGTGATTTTTGTCGTCGGCATAGAGTCGGGGCATCTTGGCCAAGGTGACCCGGGCCAAGGCAGCCCTGGCAGCAACCGCCCGATAAGCGCGTGCGTTCGCGCCATAGCTTACCGGCGATCGTCGGATCGCTGCTCTGAAGATGCCTCATGCGCCGCTGCGCCGTTTAGCCGCAGACACTACGCAAGCGAGCGAATGAAACCCGCCGCGAGCACGCAGTAGAACAGCCCGCAGAACAGGCCGAACGGCTTGCGCGTGCGCGTGAAAAACGGCCCGGCCGAGTGCGCCGAGAACGCAATCGCATAC
>JAJXUC010000240.1 GCA_021783435.1 Pseudomonadota bacterium
CCACCTGGGCGTCGATCGTCGTGGCCCCCGGCGCGACGTCGTGCGCCGGCAGTTCGTTGTCGAACACGAAGCCGGTGTCCGGGTCGCTGCCCAGGCGCCATGGCCCCGCCGGCAAGTCGATGGGCGGCGAGGGTTTCGGCAACATGAGGGCCTGCCAGCGCGCATCCTCCACGGCAATGCCCAGGGCCTGCGCGGTGCCGAGCGCGGCCTCGTGATGCATGTCCTCGTGCAGCAGGGCCAGGCGAAAGAAGTACAGCGCGTCGTCGCTGCCGTCACGGGTTTCGCGCAGCAGCGCCAGGGTGCCGGCGAGTTGCCGTGCCAGTGCGTCGCGCGTCGCCTCGGCGCCGGGCAGCGGCAAGTCCCAGCGCGCGTCGTGCGGCACCTTGCTGGAGTTGTAGAGCGCGTCGGCGTTGGCCTGCAAGGCCTGGCTGCGCCCGCACTCGGGGTCGGCCGCCACGCCACGGTGGCGCTCGGGATTGCGCGCCAGCCAGTATTCCTGGAACCAGCCGATATGCCCGAGCTCCCAAAGCGGCGGGTTGCGTTCGGCATGCAGCGGCACCCGGAGGCCGGGCAAGGCCTGCTCGTAGGCGGCGAATGTCGTCAAGGTGTCGTGACGACTGGCCTGCAACGCGGCGGCCAGAGCGTCGATGCCGCCCTGACGCGCCGCGAAGGCCGGAGGCATTAGGCTTGCATCATGCATCGTGAATCCATCGTGATCGTGACACCGGCGCTGCAGGACGCCAACAATGGCAATTGGCAGACGGCGCGCCGCTGGGCGGCCATGCTGCGGCCAGCATATCGCATCCGTTTGACCTCGCAATGGGCAGCCGGAGACGAGGCGCTGATGATTGCGCTGCATGCCCGCCGTTCGGCGGCGTCGGTGGCGGCCTGGCGGGCGGCTGACCCGCGACGCCCGCTGCTGCTGACGCTGACCGGCACCGACCTGTACCGTGACATCGACACCGACCCCGGCGCCCGATACGCGTTGCAGGCCGCCGATGTTCTGGTGGTGCTGAACGCATTGGGCGCGGAGCGGCTGCCCCAGGCCCTGCGTGCCCGATGCCATGTGCTGTTGCAGTCGTGCGCCTCCCGGCGCACGCCGCCGAAAACGCGCCGGCATCTGCGCGCGCTGAGCGTGGGGCATCTGCGCGACGAGAAGGATCCGCGCACCTACTGGCGCGCGGCGCTGCGGCTGGCCAGCCGTGCCGACATCCGGTTCGACCACATCGGCGCAGCCCTCGATCCGGTCCTGGGCGCCGAGGCCGCCTCCCTGGCCGCTGTGCAGCCCAACTACCGCTGGCATGGGGCCCTGCCCCATGCGGCGACGCGACGCCGCATCCAGACCGCGCATGTCCTGGTGCACCCCAGTCGTATGGAAGGGGGTGCCCATGTCGTCATCGAAGCCATTCGCAGCGGCACGCCGGTGCTGGCTTCGCGCATCGACGGCAATGTCGGGCTGCTGGGCGAGGACTACCCGGGGGTCTTCGACGTCGGCGACGATGCGGCTCTGGCGATGTTGTTGCAGCGCGCCCGGGACGATCCCGATATGCTCGATGACCTGCGGCGCCACATCGCGATGCGGGCGCCGCTGTTCGCGCCCGAGGCCGAGCGCCGCAACCTGCACGGGCTGGTGGCTGCGCTGCTGGCCCGACAATCACCTGGACTTCCACCATGAACGCACCCGCGACACCCACCGAACCCCGGCTGACCTCACTTTCGCACGGCGGCGGCTGCGGCTGCAAGATCGCCCCCGGCGTCCTGTCCGACATCCTCAAGGGCACGACGGCCATGCCGATTCCGGCGTCCCTGCTCGTTGGCATCGAGACCTCCGATGATGCGGCGGTCTACCAGCTCAACGCGGAGCAGGCACTGATTGCCACCACCGACTTCTTCATGCCCATCGTCGACGACCCGTTCGACTTCGGCCGCATCGCCGCGGCGAACGCGATCAGCGATGTCTATGCGATGGGCGGCCGCCCGATCCTGGCGCTGGCCCTGGTGGGCATGCCGATCAACGTCTTGTCCACGCAAACCATCGGCCGCATCCTCGAAGGCGGTGCGTCGGTGTGCCGCACGGCCGGCATTCCGATCGCCGGGGGCCACACCATCGACTCCGTGGAGGCCATCTACGGCCTTGTCGCGCTTGGTCTGGTGCACCCCAAGCATGTGAAGCGCAATGCGAGCGCCCAACCCGGCGACCTGCTCGTTCTGGGCAAACCCGTCGGGGTCGGCGTGATGTCGGCGGCGCTGAAAAAAGGCGAGCTCGGCGATGCCGGCTACGCCCTGATGGTGGCCACCACCACGCAACTCAACACCCCGGGCCCGGACCTCGCGGCGTTGCCCGGCGTGCATGGGCTGACCGACGTCACCGGCTTCGGCCTGGCCGGCCATGCGCTGGAGATGGCGCGCGGCGCGCGTTGCGAGGTGCGGCTGGACTGGGCGGCCGTGCCGCTGATGGCCGGTGTGCGCGAGCTTGCCGGCCGCGGCTTCGTCACGGGCGCCTCGGGCCGCAACTGGTCCAGCTATGCCAGCGACGTGGTCCTGCCTGCCGCGTTCGCGGCCGAGGACAAGGCCCTGCTCACCGACCCGCAGAC
>JAJXUC010000126.1 GCA_021783435.1 Pseudomonadota bacterium
GCGCGGCAAGTCGAGGCAGCGCGATGCGCTCGCGATCGATCTGCAAAGCGCCCAGATGGTCCTGCAGGCGCGCCTGCGGCGGCAAAGGCTTTGGCACGTAAGTGGCGCAGCCGGCGAGAACCAGCGCCAGGGCGGCGGCTGTCTGGCACAGCAGCATGCGGCGGGCGCGGTGGCGTTGCCTGCGCTCGCCGAGGACGAAAAGGCCCAGCCGAGTGCTGTGCGGTCGCTGCTCGATCGCGCCTGAAGGCTTGGCGCGCTGAGGCTGCGCGGTGGAGTTCATGCGCGGATCCAGTGTCTGGAAATCAAGGGCCGGCCCAGCGTGCGGTAGGCCCAGTGCATCACGCCTGTGATGCGAGTCACGGGCGCGTGCCCCGCCCACAGGAGCAAGAGCGCGCTGGCCAGGCTCACCAGGGCGGCGCCCGCCATGTCCACAGGCCAGTGCACGCCAAGATACACGCGCGCCCAAGCCACGGGAAGCCCAAGCAGCGCAAGGCCAGCGCCAGCGCGGCGCCACCCGCGCGAGGCACAAAGGGCGAAGGCCGCACTCCAGATCACCGTGAGGTGGTCACTCGGAAAGCTGCTGTCTGCCGCATGTGCGAGAAACTGATGCCCGACTGCGAGCGCAAAGGGGCGCGGTTCAAACCAGAATAGGCCGATGACCTGGTTGATCGCCAAGCCCGTGAGCGCGGCAAGCGCCGCGAGCACGAGCGCCGTGCGCGGCGCTTGCGATCGCCACAACCAGCCTGCGGCGAGGAGCAGGGGCACCAGAAGAATCAGGTCCTGGGCGGCGATCCGCGCCAGCACGAGCAGTCCCGCCGATGGGTTCGCACCTGCGTTGATCCAGGCAAAGAGCTGTGCGTTGAGGGTTTGCATGCGAGGGGTGCGTTCAGGGCGGGGGCAGGGTGGGGCGGGCCAGATGGCACGGACAGCCACAGCCTAGAAGTGGAGAATTAGACCCAACTTAGCGTTCACCCAAGCGGCATGCCGTGCCCAGGCGCCCGATTGGCGCAACGCAGCCCCAAGGCTGCCTGGAGCCGGGCCGCGCGCCTTGGCCTTTAAAGGCGGCGGTCGCCGAAGGGATCGGCACCCGGTGGTGCATTTTGCAGCGTGGTGAGCGTTGTGCTGATGTGGTCTTCCAAAGCCAGGGCCGCGCGCGAATCGGCGCGGCGCATGGCGGCATCAAAGATCTCCGCATGCTCGCGGTGCACGTCGCGTTTGCTGTCTTCCAGACCGATGCAGAGGCGCCGGTACCGCTCGCCGTGCTGGGACAGGATGCGCAGCACGAGGTAAGTCCAGGGCGATGCGGCCGCGGAGATCAGCTCTTCGTGGAAACGGCGGTTGCAGACTTCCCAGTCGGCACGTCGCTGCATCGATATGGGTTGCTCATAGGCTGTGAGTTGCTCATAGCTCTGGCGCACCCGCTGCTCCCAGTCCTGGTCACCATGACGCACGGATTCGCGCAGGGCGTCCACTTCAATGTGAATGCGCAGGCGTGTGATGGCCTCCAGATCGGCAAGGGACATCGGCGTGACGCGAAAGCCGCGCTGGCCTTCAGCGATGACCAGTGCGTCGCTGACCAGCCGGGTCAGCGCCTCGCGCAGCGTGCCGGCGCCCACGGCGTAATCGTCTTTCAGGTGTTCCACCCGCAGCTTGGCACCTGGCGGATAGTGGCCTTCAATAATGTGCTGGCGCAATTGCAAATAGGCTTGCTCGGTGAGCGTGCGCGCAGAGCCCTTGGGTTGGGGCGCGGCGGGGGTGACATGCTCCTGGGCGGGTGCCGGTTGCGCGGGTGCCTGGGACGCGAAATTCGTGAGCAACGCGTACAGTGGATGCGGGTGAGCGGTGTCGTTCATGATGAGCCTAGCTGGCCTGGTTGCGTGCGAGGCGATAGCTGAGTTGGGCCCGCGTCAAGCCGAGCATGCGTGCAGCTGCCGAGAGATTGCCCTTGGCCTTGTCCACTGCTTCATGAAGCAAGGAGCGTTCCAGACCCTCCAGGCCTTCGCCGCAGTCCTGGAGCTGAGCGAGCAGAGAACCGCAATCCATCGCGCTTGGCCGGTGGTGGGCCAGTTGCCCCGTGGGGTCGATGGAGACGCCCTGCGGAAAACTCATGCCAGGGAAGAGATCCTGGGCATCGACGGCGCGGTGCGGCTTGGACAGGATCACGGCGCGTTCGACGAGGTTTTCCAGCTCGCGCACATTGCCCGGCCAGTCATGGTTGCGCATGGCCTCGTAGGCGTGGTCGGTCAGCATGGGCACGGGTTTGCCATGAAGCACGGCAAAGCGATCAAGCATGGCTTGGGCAAGCGGTTCGATGTCGTCGCGGCGCTGCCGCAGCGGGGGAATCAGCACCGGATAGACGTTGATGCGGTAGTACAGATCGGCGCGGAAGCGCCCATCCTTCACGGCAGCCTCCAAGTCCTGGTTGGTGGCTGCCACCAGACGCACGTCGACCTTGCGGCCTTGCGTGGATCCCAGCCGCTCCACTTCGCCTTCCTGAATCACGCGCAGCAGCTTGGCCTGGGCCTGCAGGGGCAGCTCGCCGATTTCATCCAGGAAGAGGGTGCCGCCATGGGCGCGCTCAAACCGCCCCGAGCGCGCGGCCTGTGCGCCGGTATAGGCGCCTTTTTCCGCGCCGAACAACTCCGACTCGATCAGGTCGTGGGGAATGGCCGCGCAGTTGATGGCCACGAACGGTTTGTCGGCGCGCGTGCTCAAGGCATGCAACGCACGGGCGAAACGCTCCTTGCCCACGCCCGTCTCGCCGGTCAAAAGCACCGTGACCTGTGTGGACGCGGCGGTGTGTAGCAGCGCGTAGGCGTTCTTGAAGGCGTCGGACTGCCCGATCAGCTGGGTCTTGTTCGCTTCAGGCGAGATCTCCAGCCGCAGCGATTCCACCTGGGTCTGCAGCTCCTGGATCGTGCTGAGCATGGACCCGCCCTTGAAGTAGGAGGCCAGGTCCTCGGCGTCCTCCCACTCGTGCTGCGGCTTGCCCACGATGTGGCAGTGCGCATCGCCGCAGCCCACGCACGATGTTTCCTTGTAAAGGATGGGCTGCCCCATGAAGGCACTGGTGTAACCGGAGGCATAGCCGATGAGCATCCAGCACACCGGGTGCTCCTGCACGCCGAAGTCGCGTTTGTGGATCTCCGCCTCCCAGGAGTGGATCCACTCGAACTCGCCGTAAAAGGCTCCGGTCGTTGCATCGACCTCGAAGCGCAGGGGCGTGACCTGCACGGCACCCTCAAGCATGTGCAGCTGAGGGCCGACGACAAACATGTCATACAGCGAGGCGCTGCCCCGGATTTGGCGTGCCAACGCCGCATCGCGCTCGCCGGCGGCGAAGCCTGCGCGCGTGAAGCACCGGCGCGTTTGCTCCGTGCCCACGCTGTGCATGAGCTCCATGCGCAGCGCGCCCAGCGCCGCCGTATGGATCAGCACCATGCGTTGGCCGGCCAGCCAGATGCGCCCGTCGCCTGCGGAAAAGTGAATCAGCCGCCGCAGGTCGGCGTCTGACGGCAGGGGTGGAAGCTTCGCCTTCGCCATGGTGTCTCCATCGAGATTATTCAAACTCGGCATTTGTCAAACAAAGATAGGACAGATTTCATCATTTCGTCAAATGAGGGAACAACAGCGTCATGAAATGATAAAAAGTCTCCAAAATCAAGATGTTGCGGCGCACCAATTACCGATCAATAGACCCGTGTTTACCCGTATATGGGGAGTATTGATGGATTCGGCATGTCGGTGTTTTCCCGTAATTCTCGAGATTGTTGGATGCATTTCCCCGATCTGGCACGGTTGCTGCTCCCAATGGAGCCAAGGAGATCGATGCGATGCACAGGCAAACCGTGGAAACCACACCCGTCAAAGGCCGCGATGACTTCAACCCACAACACCGGTTTGTCAAGGTCACCGGCATCAACGCCCAGGGCTTTGTCGAATTTGAATTTGCCGTCGGCTCTCCCGAGCTCTGTGTCGAGCTGATGCTGCCTCCCGCGGCATTCGAGGAGTTCTGCCTGACACAAAAGGCCGTGCGCCTGGACGCTCTGGGGCTCATGACCCGCCACTGAACGCACGGCGCGCGAGGCGGCGTTTGGGGCTCGTCTGGATGTGTCGCCGGGGTAGCACCGAAGTCCCCATTTGATCTGTTGACCTGACCACGTCCCCCCGGGGACTCAAGACCACGAGGAGCAATCGATGACCATAGACCTGAAGACGGTGGATATCAAACCGCTGCGCCATACCTACGCCCATGTGGCGCAGCACATCGGCGCCGACAAGGCCGCTTCGCGCTACCTGGAAGGCACCATGGGGGCGCAGTCGGAGACCAATTTTCATTATCGTCCCACCTGGGATCCGGAGCATGCGCTGTTTGACGCCTCGCGCACTGCCATCGTGATGAGCAACTGGTATGCGTTGAAGGATCCCCGCCAGTTCTATTACGCCTCATGGACGATGACCCGCGCGCGGCAGCAAGATGCCATGGAGTCCAACTTCGAGTTCGTCGAATCGCGCGGCATGATCGATCTCATCCCCCAGGAGGTGCGCGACCAGGCGCTTGCGGTGCTCATTCCATTGCGCCACGCGGCTTGGGGGGCGAACATGAACAACTCGCAAATCTGCGCCACCGGCTATGGAACGGCCTTCACCGCCCCGGCCATGTTCCACGCAATGGACAACCTTGGGGCTGCCCAGTACCTCACGCGGCTGGCGCTCGCCATGGAGGGTCCTGATCGCCTGGATGCGGCCAAGGAGGCCTGGCTCGTCGACCCGGCTTGGCAGCCCCTTCGGCGCTACGTCGAAGACACGCTGGTCGTGCAGGATCCCGTGGAATTGTTCGTGGCCCAGAACGTGGCCCTTGACGGTCTGCTGTATCCGCTCATCTATGGCACTTTCGTGGACGACCGCATTGCTCTTCAGGGCGGCAGCGCCGTGGCCATGCTCACGGCGTTCATGCCGGAGTGGCATGACGAATCCAACCGCTGGGTCGATGCCGTGACAAAGATCATGGCAGCTGAGTCGGAGGACAACAAGGCCCTGCTGACCCGGTGGGTCCGCAACTGGGAAGAACAGGCAGCCAGTGCCCTGTTGCCGGTGGCGGAGATGGCGCTTCCAGGCACGGGGCGCGCCGCGCTGGACGAGGCACGCCAGCAGCTTCGCGCGCGTCTGGGCAAAACAGGCCTTGCCCTTTGAGCCCCACAGCCATCCCTCTGCACCCAGCCCTTCGACGAGGAAACTTCATGTCCAACGTATTTATCGCCTTTCAGGCCAACGAGGAGTCCCGCCCGGTGGTGGAGGCCATCATGGCCGACAACCCCAACGCCACTGCGGTGGAATCGCCAGGCATGGTCAAGATCGATGCCCCGGGGCATCTGACCATCCGGCGCGAGAGCATCGAGGAGCGCACAGGCTCGCGCTACGACCTGCAGCAACTTCACATCAATCTCATCACCTTGTCGGGGCACATCGACGAGGACGACGACCAGTTCACGCTGAGCTGGAAGCACTGAACACCCCCAAGGAGACCCTAGATGGACACGCGTGTACCGAAAAAGAAGCTTGGACTGAAGGACCGCTACGCCGCGATGACCCGCGGTCTGGGCTGGGAGACCACCTATCAGCCCATGGACAAGGTGTTCCCCTACGACAAGTATGAGGGCATCAAGATCCATGACTGGGACAAATGGGAAGACCCGTTCCGTCTGACGATGGACGCCTACTGGAAGTACCAGGGCGAGAAGGAAAAGAAGCTGTACGCCGTTATCGACGCTTTCAACCAGAACAACGCGTTTCTGGGGATCACCGATGCGCGCTACGTCAACGCGCTGAAGCTCTTCATCCAGGGCGTCACGCCGCTGGAGTACTACGCACACAGGGGCTTTGCTCATGTGGGACGGCACTTCACGGGGGAGGGCGCCCGCGTGGCCTGCCAGATGCAGTCGGTTGATGAACTGCGCCACTACCAGACCGAAACGCACGCGCTTTCGACCTACAACAAGTTCTTCAATGGCATGCACCACTCGAACCATTGGTTCGACCGGGTCTGGTATCTGTCGGTGCCCAAGTCGTTCTTCGAGGACGCCAACACCGCCGGGCCGTTCGAGTTTCTCACGGCAGTGAGCTTCTCGTTCGAATACGTGCTGACGAACCTGCTTTTCGTGCCGTTCATGTCGGGTGCGGCCTACAACGGTGACATGTCCACCGTGACCTTCGGCTTCTCCGCGCAGTCCGACGAGTCGCGTCACATGACGCTCGGCATCGAGTGCATCAAGTTCATGCTGGAGCAGGACCCGGGCAACGTGCCGATCATCCAGCGCTGGATCGACAAGTGGTTCTGGCGCGGGTACCGCGTGCTGACCCTGGTGGCCATGATGATGGACTACATGCTGCCCAAGCGCGTGATGAGCTGGAAGGAGGCGTGGGAAATCTACGCCGAGCAAAACGGCGGCGCCCTGTTCAAGGATCTCGCACGCTACGGCATCCGCGAGCCCAAGGGCTGGAAGGACGCGTGCGAAGGCAAGGACCACATCAGCCACCAGGCCTGGGCGACGTTCTACAACTACACCGCCGCAACACCGATGCACACCTGGATTCCCACGGACGAGGAAATGACGTGGCTTGCCGCGAAGTATCCGAATTCGTTCGACAAGCTCTACCGCCCGCGCCTGGAATACTGGCGCGAGCAGGCCCAGCAAGGCAATCGCTTCTACAACAAGACGCTGCCGATGCTGTGCACGACATGCCAGATTCCTCTGCTGTTCACCGAGCCGGGCGATGCAACCAAGATCTGCTATCGCGAATCGGACTACCTCGGCGACAAGTACCACTTCTGCAGCGACCACTGCAAGGAAATCTTCGACCACGAGCCCGAGAAATTCTCCCAGTCCTGGCTGCCTGTGCACCAGATCTATCAAGGCAACTGCTTCAAGCCTGGAACCGACCCGACCCGGGAAGGATTCGATCCCCTGCTCGCCGTCCTCGATTACTACGAGATGAACGTCGGGCGGGACAACTTCGATTTTGAGGGCTCGGAAGACCAGAAGAACTTCGCCGCCTGGCGAGGCCAGGCCCAGAGCAACTGATGCAAGGAGACACCCATCATGACCGTTGCTGCCACCAAACCCTACGCCTTTCCCGCGCGCGACGCGGTGGGGAAGTTCCCCGCGCCGCTGCTGTACGTCGGATGGGAGGACCATCTGATGTTCTGTGCGCCGTTTTGCCTGCCGCTGCCGCCGAGCACCCCCTTCGGCGCCCTGGCCCAGCAGGTTCTCCCCGGTATCTATGGCTATCACCCGGATTTCGCCAAGATCGACTGGAACGCCGCCGAGTGGTTCAAGTCCGGGAAGCCCTTCAAACCCGATCCGGCCAAGAGCCTGGCCGACAACGGCCTTGGGCACAAGGACGTGATTCGCTTCCGGACACCGGGGCTTGCCGGGATCAAAGGCTCCTGCAGCTGAACCTTTTGCCATGGCCAGTCGGGGTGGCTGCGTCTGCCCCGGCGCTTGGCTTGCCATCATGAGCTATCAACTCACCATCGAACCCCTGGGTGCCACGATCGAGGTACAAGAGGGGCAGACCATGCTGGATGCCGCGTTGCGCCACGGCATTTACCTGCCCCACGCCTGCTGCCATGGACTGTGTGGAACCTGCAAGGTGCAGATCGCCGAGGGCGAAGCAGACCTTGGCGACGCCAACCCGTTTGCCTTGATGGACTTCGAACGCGAAGAGGGCAAGGCGCTGGCCTGCTGCGCCACCTTGCAGGCCGACACCGTGATCGAGGCCGACATCGATGAGGAGCCGGACGCCGAGGTCATTCCGGTAAAGGACTTCAGCGCCGAGGTGTCCCGCATCGAGCAGCTCACGCCCACGATCAAAGCCATTTACCTGCGCCTTGATCAGCCGATGCACTTTCAGGCTGGGCAGTATGTGCAGTTGGGCATTCCGGGGCTGCACCAAAGCCGGGCCTTTTCCATTGCAAGCTCCCCGGCCGACGTCGCTGCATCGGGCGAAATCGAACTCAACGTGCGCCGGGTTCCTGGGGGCCTGGGGACGGGCTACATCCACGAGCAGATGCAGGTCGGTGACACGGTGCATCTGTCGGGCCCCTATGGGCGGTTCTTCGTGCGCAAGTCGGCCCGCCTGCCCATGGTGTTCCTGGCCGGCGGCTCCGGTCTGTCGAGCCCACGCTCGATGATCCTGGACCTGCTGCAAAACGGCAGCGAGCTTCCCATCACGCTCGTCTACGGCCAACGCAGCGCGGCTGAGCTGTACTACGACAAGGCCTTTCGCGATCTGGCCAGCCTGCACCCCAACTTTACCTACGTGCCTGCGCTCTCGGAACTGGACAGCCATGCACCCGAGGGCGTGGCCAGGGGCTTTGTGCACGAGGTGGCCAAGGCCCATTTTTCGAACAATTTTTCGGGGCAAAAGGCCTATTTGTGCGGCCCTCCGGCCATGATCGACGCGGGTATCACCACGCTCATGCAGGGGCGGCTGTTTGAGCGCGACATCTATCACGAGAAATTCATCTCGGCCGCCGATGCCCAGCAGGTGCGAAGCCCGCTGTTCAAGAGGGTCTAGCCATGACCGAGGCCGAGCGCAAGGTGCAGGTCCGGATTCGGCAGACGGGCGAATCGTTTCCGTGTTCGCCGGCCGAGTCCCTGCTCGCCGGGATGGCACGCCTGGGCCGACGCGGCATCCCGGTGGGCTGTCTGGGCGGGGGCTGCGGGGTGTGCAAGGTGCGCCTGCTCAGCGGGTTGATCCACAAGCTCGGACCCATCAGCCGGGCGCACGTCAGCGTGGAGGAGGAGCAGGACGGTTACTGCCTGGCTTGCCGGGTGGCACCCCAATGCGAGGTTGAACTGGAAGTGGCTGGAAAGCTGCAAAAACCGTTTTTCAAGGGGTTCGCTCTTTCGGCGAACCAGGATTCCACCAAGTAAACACAGGAGATGCACCATGGGTGTGATGCGAATCGGACATGCCAGCGTGCGGGTGATGGACATGCCCGCAGCGGTCAAGCACTACGAGAGCGTGCTGGGCATGAAGAAGACCATGGAAGACAAACATGGCAACGTCTACATGAAGTGCTGGGATGAATGGGACAAGTATTCCCTCATCCTCACCCCGTCGGACCAGGCCGGTCTGAACCACGTGGCCTACAAGGTCGAGAAGGACGAGGATCTCGATGCGCTGCAAAAGCGCGTCGAGGCCTATGGCATCAAGACCGAGATGCTGCCCGAAGGCACGCTGCCATCCACCGGTCGCATGCTCAAGTTCAACCTGCCCAGCACCCACGAGATGCGGCTGTATGCGATGAAGGAATACGTCGGCACCGAGGTGGGCACCACCAACCCGGACCCCTGGCCCGACAACATCAAGGGGGCCGGTGCGCATTGGCTCGATCACTGCCTGCTCATGTGTGAACTCAATCCGGAGACGGGCGTCAACCGTGTGGCCGAGAACACGCAGTTCATGCGGGACTGCCTGGATTTTTATCTCGTTGAGCAGGTCATGGTGGGCCCGGGCGGTGCCATTCAGGCCGCCACGTGGCTCACGCGCACCAGCACGCCCCATGACCTCGCCTTCGTCGGTGGACCCCGCAACGGGTTGCACCACATCGCGTACTTCCTCGATTCCTGGCACGACGTGCTCAAGGCGGCCGATGTGATGGCGAAGACAAAGACGAAGATCGACGTGGCACCCACGCGCCACGGCATCACCCGCGGTGAGACGATCTATTTCTTCGACCCGAGCGGCAACCGCAATGAGACTTTCGCGGGGCTGGGCTATCTGGCACAGCCCGATCGGCCGGTGACGACCTGGACCGAAGAGCATCTGGGCGCGGGAATTTTCTATCACACCGGCGAGCTGGTTGCCTCATTCACCGACGTGTACACCTGAAGCGCGATGCAAAGTCCCGAGATGGCTCCAAGCCCCGCACGGCACAGCGTCGAGGCCCGTCTGATCGACTGGCAAGCCGCGCACGCGATGACCCAGGCTGCTGCGCAGCAGCTGGGCATACGCGTCAACATCGCCGTCGTGGATTCCGCAGGCAACCTGGCGGCGTTCCTGCGCATGCCGGGCGCTCCACTGCACTCCATTGACATCGCCATCGACAAGGCCTACACCGCGGCCAGCTTCGGGCTGGCCACGAGTGGCTGGAGCGAGGCGCTGCGCGCGCATTCCGAGGCCGTGCGCCAGGGCCTCGTTCTGCGCGCGCGCTTTGTCGCTTTCGGCGGGGGCTTGCCGGTCGTCGAGGGCGGGCAGCGTGTGGGCGCAATCGGGGTCTCGGGCGGCAGCGAGGGCGAGGATGAGGACTGTGCCCGGGCGGCTCTGAACGCCCTCGGGCTTGGACCCCCTTGATGGCCAACTCAGCTCTGCTTTCGCGGCGCCTTGCCATACCCGCGTTGCGCCCCCGGTCGCGCTTGCTCCCGGGTCTGCGCGCCGCAAGGTCCATCCTTTCCATTTCACGATCCATCCATCCATCATGCTGATCACCGAGCCCCAAGCGACGGCGCGCGCGGCGCAAGCCACGCAGACCGCGCCCAAATCCATTCATCACTTCATCAACGGCCAGTATGTACCCGGCGAGCGCTGGTTCGACAAGCGTTCGCCGCTCAACAATGCGCTGGTGGCGCGTGTGGCGGAGGCCGGGCGCGAGCAGGTGGACGCCGCCGTGCGCGCGGCGCGCGCAGCGCTCAAGGGTCCGTGGGGCGGCCTGAGCGTGGCGCAGCGCGTGGATCTGCTGTATGCCGTCGCCGACGGGATCAACCGCCGCTTCGATGACTTTCTCGCCGCAGAGGTGGAAGACACCGGCAAGCCGATGAGCCTCGCCCGGCACGTGGACATCCCCCGCGGCGCGGCCAATTTCAAGGTGTTCGCCGACGTGGTCAAGAATGTCCCGACCGAGTTTTTCGAGATGGCCACCCCCGATGGGCAGGGCGCGATCAACTATGCCATGCGCCGCCCCGTGGGTGTGGTGGGCGTCATTTGCCCGTGGAACCTGCCTCTGCTGCTCATGACCTGGAAGGTCGGACCGGCACTGGCGTGCGGCAACACCGTGGTGGTCAAACCATCCGAGGAGACGCCACAGACGGCGGCGCTTCTGGGCGAAGTGATGAACGCCGCAGGCGTGCCGCCTGGCGTATACAACGTGGTGCACGGGTTTGGACCCGATTCGGCGGGCGAATTTCTCACCACCCATCGCGGGGTCAATGCCATCACCTTCACCGGTGAGACGCGCACGGGAGCGGCCATCATGAAGGCTGCAGCCGATGGGGCGCGCCCGGTGAGCCTGGAGATGGGCGGCAAGAATGCGGCCATCGTCTTCGCAGACTGCGATTTTGATGCTGCAGTCGAGGGAACGCTGCGCTCGTGCTTTGCCAACTGTGGTCAGGTTTGCCTGGGCACCGAGCGCGTGTATGTGGAGCGGCCGATTTTCGAGCGCTTTGTGGCAGCGCTCAAGCACGGGG
>JAJXUC010000241.1 GCA_021783435.1 Pseudomonadota bacterium
CGAGCAGGGTTTCGTAACGCACCAGGTCGCGCTGCGCCCCGCCCAGCTGGGCCTGGGTCTGCTCCACCTGGGCCTGGGCCTGGGCCACCGCGATCTGGAACGGGCGCGGGTCGATCTGCGCCAGCAGCTGCCCGGCCTCGACCATCCGGCCCTGCTTGTAGTCCACGCTCTGCAAGAGGCCGGCCACGCGCGGCATCACGTTGACCAGGCTGCGCGGCGTGACCGTGCCCAGCGCCGTGAGCCAGACCGGCAGCGGCTGGGCCTTGGCCACGGCCGCCGTCACGGGTTGCGCACCCTGCTCGCCGCGCCCCATGCCGCCCGGGCCTTTCTGTGCATGGCCCACGTCACCCAACCGCCACCACAGCCCACCGGCGATGACCAGCGCCATGATGGGCAACAGCCATCGACCGCGGCGCGAGGCGGGTTTCGTGGCGGCAACGGAATCCGAAACGGGGGTGGGTACGGTCATGGGTAGGGATCAGGGCACGGTGCGAAGCAAAGCCAGGGCATCAGCCAGGCAACCAGAACTTGCGTTCACGAAGCTGCCGCATTGTGCAATTCGCGGTGGGCGTATCGCATTCTGGGGATTTTTCGTGGACATCGCCGCCACGATGCCGAGCCGCGGAGCCTATGCGAATCTTGCCCGCGGGATGTAACGCCGGCATGTGTTGAACATGTCGAAATATTGCTGGCCCACGTTCCCCATCGACACGAATGCCCGTTCTCGAGCATGGATTCAGGGCTTTGGCCTGGCCTTGCGCTCGTGCTTCCAGTACACCTCGGTGCTGGCTTCGCTGCCGGCGCGGTTGAGGGTGCGCGCCAGGACGAAGAACAGGTCCGACAGCCGGTTGAGATACTGCAGCGAGAAGGCGAGCGACATGTCCGCACCCTGCCCCAGCGCCTGGTTGCCCGCCTCCTGCGCGGCATCCGGCAGCAGGGCCACCACGGCGCGTTCGGCGCGCCGCGCCACGGTGCGGCACACATGCGCCAGGCTGGCCGCCCGCGTGCCGCCGGGAAGGATGAATTCCTTCAGCGGCGGCAGCACGGCGTTGTATTGCTTCAGCGCGGCGTCCAGGCGCTGCACCTGCGCCTCCTGCACCAGGCGCATGCCGGGCACCGAGAGTTCGCCGCCGAGGTCGAACAGGTCGTGCTGCACCTGCAACAGCAACTCGCGCAAGGGCTCCGGCATCGCCTCGGTGAGCAGCAGGCCGATATGGGAGTTGAGCTCGTCCACCTCGCCCAGGGCATGGATGCGGGCGTCGGCCTTGGAGCGGCGCGAGCCGTCCCCCAGGCCGGTGGTGCCGGCATCGCCGGTGCGGGTGGCGATGGCGGTGAGGCGGTGTCCCATGATTAGCCTGTCTGGCTTGCAGCACTGGTCGAACCGATTTGCCGCGCATGTTCGGCGAGTTCGGCCAACATGTTTTCAGCGGCTGAGGCGCTCAAGGCCAGCGGTGAAAATCGCGCATCCAGCGAATAAGCTAGAAAAAGGGCTCGATTTTTTTCATTGCTCAGCACATAGCCCATCGACCAGTCGCCGAAAGCGCGTTTATCGATGCCCATATAGCTCAGAATTGCGGATTCGCTGTGCCGTGGATCGCGCAAGATGCGTGCATAGAGCAAATTGACCCTGGAGCGCGCGCCTTCGAGCGCCTGGAGAAAAAAACCGTCGGCAAACACCAGCAGTCCTGTGAGTCCGAGCGGCGGATTGTTGCGGCGCGACGTGTTGAGAATGTCGTGCACGTCCGCCGGGCCGAAATTGGGTGAAATGCGGCTTGCGTAAATCATGCGGATCATTGGGTCCATGCAAACTCCTGGCAAAAGGTAGGGGAGGATGCGCGCAGTTCTTGCGGCAATTACATAGCCAATTGTGCCCGATGGCCAAATAGTCAGCAGGGTGCAAGCCGGCAGCACAAGCGGCATACGATACACGTACATAGCGCGCACACAGCGACGCACCTTTTTTGTTTCCTGCTGCAAAAATGACGCTGACACCAATGGCTATTCAAACCACTGCCCACGCCGCCCCAAGCGCCTTGCTCGACGAGTTGACCGGACGTTTCGGCGCACAGTTCTTCACCGCGCTGGCGGTGCGCCAGCAGCATGGGCGCGACGAATCCCCGTTCGATGCGCCGCCGCCCGCCGGCGTGGTGTTCTGCACCAGCACAGAAGACGTGGTCGATGCCGTGAAGCTCTGCGCCGGGCACGGCGTGCCGGTCATCGCCTTCGGCGCCGGATCGTCGCTGGAAGGCCAGTTGCTGGCCATACACGGCGGCATCAGCCTCGACCTCACACGCATGAACCGCGTGCTGGATATCGCCGCCGAGGATCTCACCGCCACGGTGCAGGCCGGCGTCACCCGCCTGCAGCTCAACGAGGAGCTTCGCCATACCGGGCTGTTCTTCTCCATCGACCCCGGGGCCGACGCCACGCTCGGCGGCATGACCGCCACCCGCGCCAGCGGCACCAACGCCGTGCGCTACGGCACCATGCGCGAGAACGTGCTGGCGCTCACCGTGGTGCTGGCCGACGGCCGCGTCATCCGCA
>JAJXUC010000127.1 GCA_021783435.1 Pseudomonadota bacterium
ACCGGCCGGCTTGCGCGCCTGGCGCTGCCGCCGCATGTCGCCTTCACGGCGGGCGACGATCCCGCCTCGCTGCGGGTGGACAGTGGCGTGCGCGAGGGCGACGCCATCACCCCGCACTACGACCCGATGATCGCCAAGCTCATCGCTTGGGGTGAAACCCGCGCGCAAGCCCTGGCGCGCATGGCTCAGGCGCTTGGAGCCGTGCGCATCGTCGGCCCCGACACCAATGCGACTTTCCTGCGCCGTCTGGTGCAATCGCCCGCCTTCATGGCCGGCCACATGGACACGGGCCTCATCGCCCGTGAGCAGGACAGGCTGCTGGCCGAAACGCTGGCGCCCGAACACGCCGCGCTGACGGCCACCTGTGCCCTGCTGGAAGCCGAGCGCGCACGCCAAACCCTCGACCCCTGGAGCACCTGTGACGGCTGGAGCAACGGCGTGTTGCCGGCGCGCGAGCTGCATTGGCAAGTCGCAACGCAGGGTACGCAGGCGCTGCCGGCCCGCTTGATGCGCAGCGCCGAGGGTGGCTGGCGGCTGGCCTTGGCGGCGTCGCAGCCAGAGCCGCTGCAATGGCATGCCGTACCCAGCGGCCCGAACGAACTCGCACTGTCCATCCGCTGGGGGGAGCAAACGCTGCGCGCCCATGTCGTGCGACAAAGCGACGATCGGAACGACGGCCAGGCTGCCAAACCTGTGCGCCTGCATGTGTTCGCATCCGACGGCCACGCCATGTTGTCGCTGCGAGAAGCCGGCACCCATAGCCCCAGCGGTGCGGGTGGCAACGGCCGCTTGAGCGCTCCCATGCCCGGGCGCATTGCCGCGGTGCTGGTGACGCCGGGACAGGCAGTGCAAGCAGGCCAATCCCTGCTGGTGCTGGAGGCCATGAAAATGGAGCACACGCTGCAAGCCATCGATGGCGGCGTGATCGACGCCGTGCTGGTGGCCGTGGGCGAACAAATTCAGGAAGGCGCTCTGCTGCTGCGCATGCGCCCGGCCGATGCGAGCGAGCCGGATGCCGCCGTCACCACGGCCGACAGCGCCGCCTGAGCCGATCGACCCTGGCACCCCATCGAACCCTCGCGCATGCGCCTCGCCGTCTGGGATCCTGATGAGCCGTTTCGCCGCTGGCGCGAGGCGCTGGTGCAGCATGCCGCCGACCTCAAGCTCGCGGTCGAGGTCATCGACGCCAGCGCCGAGCCCGAAGCCCAGGCCGATTTCGCCCTGGTGTGGCATCCCCCGAGCGACTGGCTCGGCAGCCAGCTCGGCCTGCGCGCCGTGTTCAACCTCGGCGCCGGAGTCGACGCCGTGCTGCCGCAGATGCAGCGCAGCCTGCCCGGCGTGCCGCTCATCCGCCTGGAAGACGCAGGCATGGGCCGGCAGATGGCCGACTATGTGAGCGAGGCCGTGCTGCACGCCTGGCGCCGCATGGCGGACTACGCCGCGTTGCAGCGCCAGTGCCGCTGGGAGCCCCTGGTGCAGCCGCCGCGCGGGAGTTTCAACATCGGTTTTCTTGGCCTGGGGCAGATGGGTTTTGCCGCCGCCAGGCGCGTGGCGGTGATGGACTTCCCGGTGCTGGCCTGCAGCCGCAGCGGCCAGGCACGCCCCGGGTTCGACGCCCCCTGGCCGATCTACCCGCTGGACCGGCTCGACGCCTTTCTCGCCCAGACCCGGGTGCTGGTGGTGTTGTTGCCGCTCACCGCGCAGACCCGCGGCCTGCTCGACTACGCTGCCCTGTGTCACTTGCCGAAGGGCGCGCATCTGGTCAACGCCAGCCGTGGCGCCGTGCTCGACCAGGATGACTTGCTCGACATGCTGCACAGCGGCCACCTCGCCAGTGCCACGCTCGACGTGTTCTCCACCGAGCCGCTGCCGCCGGATGACCCGCTGTGGGGTCATCCGCGTGCCCGCATCACGCCGCATGTGGCCGCACAAACCCTGGTCGGTCCGGCGGCAGCGCAGGTGATGCGCAAGATCGCCGCCATCGAGCGCGGCGAACAGCCCGGCGGCGTGGTGGACGCGCGGCTGGGGTATTGAAAGCGGCCCGTCCGGCAGGCCGTTGTCGTTCCAGAACACGAGGAGACGAGCATGAGCCCGATGACCCTTCCCCGCCATATCAAACTGGTCGAAGTCGGCCCGCGCGACGGGCTGCAGAACGAAGCCAACCCGGTGCCGCTGGCGGTCAAGGTCGAACTCATCGACCGCCTCTCCGCCGCGGGCTTTGCCAATGTGGAAGCCGCGGCTTTCGTCTCGCCCAAATGGGTGCCGCAAATGGCCGACAGCGCGCAGGTCATGGCCGCCATCCGCCGCCGCCCCGGCACGGTGTATTCGGCCCTGGTGCCCAACCTGAAGGGGCTGGAAGCGGCGCTGGGGGCGGGCGCGGACGAAGTGGTGGTGTTCAGCGCCGCGTCGGAGGCGTTCGCCCGGCGCAATATCAATTGCTCGATCGCCGAATCCATCGCCCGCTTCGAACCCGTGGCACAGGCCGCCAAGGCTGCCGGGGTACGCCTGCGCGGCAGCATTTCCTGCGCCCTGGGCTGCCCGTATCAGGGCGAGGTGCCGCCCGCCGCCGTGGTCGAGGTGGTGGAGCGCATGGCTGCGCTCGGCTGTGATGAGATCGACATCGCCGACACCATCGGCGTGGGGACGCCGGGCCGGGTGCAGGCGGTGTTCGAGGCCACGGCCAAAGCCTTTCCCATCGAGCGGCAGTCCGGGCATTTCCACGACACCTACGGCCAGGCGCTGGCCAATATCCTCGCCGCGCTGCAGACGGGCGTGAGCATCTTCCATGCCTCGGTTGCGGGCCTGGGGGGCTGCCCCTATGCGAAAGGCGCGACCGGCAACGTCGCCACCGAAGATGTGCTCTACATGCTGCAAGGCCTGGGGCTGCACACGGGCGTGGACCTTCGCGCCGTGATCGAAGCCGGCGACTTCATCAGCCGCAGCATCGGTCGCCCAAACAACAGCCGTGCTGGACGGGCGCTGCTGACGACGTGGCAAAGCGCCGGCAGCAAGGTCGGCTCCACCCAGGCGCAGGCTGCTGCCTGAGCGGCTCAGATGAAGCGCAGCGCCATGTGGAACGCCAGGGGCCTGCGCGCCCGCCCGCATCAACCGGGCCGCGGCTCGCGACCAGCATCCGCACGACGTGGACTGCGACCATGGCCATGACGCATCCTGCCCCGGAGTCCTCGATGTTCGCGTCGTCGGACTCGGCCCAGCGCGTTGCCGCCGTGCTGCGGGCGCTGGGGCATGACGCGCCACCCGTGATGCTCGACGCCGCCGCGCGCACCGCGCAACAGGCGGCGGACGCTCTGGGCGTGCAACTCGGGCAGATCGCCAAGTCGATCGTCTTCCGCCATGTCGACAGCGACCGCGCCGTGCTGGTGGTGTGCGCCGGCGACCGGCGCGTGGACGAAGCGCTGGTGGCGCAGCAGGTGGGCGCGCTGGCACGGGCCGACGCGGGCTTTGTGCGGGCGCGCACGGGCTTCGCCATCGGCGGGGTGAGCCCGGTGGGACATCGCGAGCCACCGCTGGCGCTGGTCGACCAAAGCCTGTGGCGCTTCACTCGCATCTGGGCCGCCGCCGGCCACCCGCACGTGGTGTTCCCGCTGGCGCCCGACGACCTGCGACGCTGGCTGGACGCCGCGCCCAGCGCCGTCACGGCAGTGCCCGTCGCCTGAAGCCGCAGCCGACATGCCCACGGCCTTGCGCCGCAAGCTTCCATCCAACCATCCGCCATGTCCGTCCCCTCGCCCTGCATCCAGATTTGCGCCATGGACACCACCAGCGGTTATTGCCAGGGATGCTGGCGCACGCTGGATGAAATTGCCGCCTGGAGCACCCTGAGCGACCCCGACAAGCTGCGTCTGTGGCGTGTTCTGCGCCAACGCCGGGAAACCGCCGCCCAGATCACGCCCAAGCCCGTGCCGGACGCGCGAAAGGGCGCGCATGGCGCCCCGAACCCGCAGGACTAGAATCCGCCTCCTGCACAAAAAATAGGCAGCGCGGACACCGCGCCCAGGCTCGTTTCTCTCATGTTCGCCCCACGTCCACAAACACCCACCGAAGCCACTCCTGCCGCGCTGCGCCTGGGCCGCTTCGTGCTGCCCAACCGCGTGTTCGCCGCCCCCATGGCCGGCGTCACCGACCTGCCCTGGCGGCAGATGGCGCGCAAACTGGGCGCGGGGCACTGTGTCAGCGAGATGGTCACGTCCAAGCGCGAGTTGTGGGACACGCTCAAGACCTCGCGCCGCCGCGACCACACCGGCGAACCTGGCCCGGTGACAGCGCAACTGGTGGGCGTGGACCCGACCGACATGGCCGACGCGGCGCGCGCCAATGTGCAGGGCGGCGCGCAGATCATCGACATCAATATGGGCTGCCCGGCAAAGAAGGTCTGCAACCGCTGGGCCGGCTCGGCGCTGATGCAGGACGAGACGCAGGCGTTGCGCATCGTCGAAGCCGTGGTGCAGGCCATGCAACCGTTGGGCGTGCCAGTGACGCTGAAAATGCGCACCGGCTGGTGCCACGCCGAACGCAACGCACCGCGCATGGCCCGCGCCGCGCAGGATGCCGGCGTGGCGATGATCGTGGTGCATGGGCGCACCCGCGACCAGGGCTACGGCGGAGAGGCCGAGTACGACACCATCGCCGCGATCAAGCAGACGCTGTGCATTCCGGTGGTGGCCAATGGCGACATCGACTGCGCCGCCAAGGCGCGCGACGTGCTGGTTGCCACCGGCGCCGACGCGGTGATGATCGGCCGCGCCGCCCTGGGTCGGCCCTGGCTGCTGGGCCATATCGCCCAGGCGCTGGAAGACGGCGTCGAACCCGCCTCGCCCAGTCTGCAGCAGCAAGGACTGTGGCTGCTGGAGCATCTGGACGCCCACCACCGGTTTTATGGCGATGCTGGCACGAAAACTGCTCGCAAGCATGTCGGCTGGGCCGTGGCGGATCTGCCCGGCGCCACCGCGTTTCGCGCCCGATTCAACACCCTGACCGAGTCGCAGGCGCAGCATGACGCCGTGATGGCCTATTTCGACATGCTGGGCAGCACAAACGGCCTCGACCTTCTTCCCTTGGCAGCCTGATGAGCAAGAAATCCTCCCTGGAGCAATGCGTCATCGACAGTCTCGATGCGTATTTCGACGACCTCAACGGCACCGAACCGCATGGCATTCACGCCATGGTGATGCAGACCGTGGAAAAGCCATTGCTGCAATCCGTGATGCGCCGCACGCAGGACAACCAATCACTCGCGGCCGACTGGCTGGGCATCAACCGCAACACGCTGCGCAAAAAGCTCAAGGACCACAAGCTCATCAAGTGAATACGCGGGATCCGCCCGCCATCCCTTCCTCTTCACCGCGATCTCTTCCATGTACGCACTCCTCTCGGTCTCCGACAAAACCGGCGTCGTCGACGTCGCCCGCCGCCTGCACGCCAGGGGCGTGACCCTGCTGTCCACCGGCGGTACCGCGAAGCTGCTGGCCGACGCCGGACTGCCCGTCACCGAAGTCGCCGCGCACACCGGCTTCCCGGAAATGCTGGACGGCCGCGTCAAAACCTTGCACCCCAAGGTGCACGGCGGGCTGCTGGCACGGCGCGACCTCCCCGCCCACATGCAGGCCATCGCCACGCACGGCATTCCGGCGATCGACTGGCTGATCGTCAATCTCTATCCCTTCGAGGCCACGGTGGCCAAGCCCGGCTGCACGCTGGAAGACGCGATCGAGAACATCGACATCGGCGGACCCGCCATGGTGCGCTCGGCGGCGAAAAACTGGCAGGGCGTGACCGTGCTCACCGACGCCTCTCAATATGGAACGGCGCTGGCCGAATTCGAAGCCACCGGCACGGTCTCGGGCAAGACGCGCTTCGCCCTGGCCGTGGCCGCGTTCAACCGCATCGCGCAGTACGACGCCGCCATTTCCAACTACCTCTCGTCGCTGCAGGATGGCGGCGGCACTGCCGCATTTCCGGGCCAGTTCAACACCTGTTTCGTCAAGACGCAAGACCTGCGCTATGGCGAGAACCCGCATCAAGGCGCGGCCTTCTACGTCGAGCCCGGTGCGCGCGAAGCCAGCATCGCCACCTCCCGCCAGTTGCAGGGCAAGGAGCTGAGCTACAACAACATCGCCGACGCCGATGCCGCGCTGGAATGCGTCAAGCAGTTCGACGCGCTTCCTGCCTGCGTCATCGTCAAGCACGCCAACCCCTGTGGCGTGGCGTATGGCGCCACGCTGCTGGAGGCCTACGACCGCGCTTACAAGACCGACCCGGAATCGGCCTTCGGCGGCATCGTCGCCTTCAATGGCGAACTCGACGGCGAAACGGCCAAGGCCATCGTCGAGCGCCAGTTCGTCGAGGTCATCATCGCCCCCAAGGTGTCGCAGGCAGCCATCGACATCTGCGCCGCGAAAAAGAACGTGCGCCTGCTCGAGTGCGGCGTCTGGCCCGCAGAACCCGCGCAGCGCCTGGACTTCAAGCGCGTCAACGGCGGGCTGCTGGTGCAGGATGCCGACTTGGCGCTGCACGGCGAGATCAAGGTCGTCACCCAGCGCACCCCGTCCGACGCCGAGATGCGTGACATGTTGTTCGCCTGGCGCGTGGCCAAGTTCGTCAAATCCAACGCCATCGTCTACGCCAAGGACAGCGCCACCGTCGGCGTCGGCGCCGGCCAGATGAGCCGCGTCAATTCGGCCCGCATCGCCGCCATCAAGGCTGAGCATGCTGGCCTGGCCGTACCCGGCTCGGTCATGGCCTCCGACGCCTTCTTCCCTTTCCGCGACGGCATCGACAATGCCGCCGCAGCCGGCATCATGGCCGTCATCCAGCCTGGCGGCTCGATGCGCGACGAGGAGGTGATTGCCGCGGCCAACGAACACGGCATGGCCATGGTGTTCACCGGCATGCGGCACTTCCGGCATTGAGCATTGAGCCCGCAAGCGCCGGACATCCCCACCCAATCGCGGGGTACATCTGACCCCTCCTATTTTTTAGCATTTGCAAAATAACGATCACGCCGTTCTACACGGCGCGACATAACCACGCACACCCACCGCCTGCGCCGGCTCTGGCGTAAACACGAGGACAGGGGGCACACATGGACATGTGTGTGGCAGCCCAAGTGCGCGAAGCCGCAAACGCAGTGGGTCACGGAGAGGCTGATTGGACAGCGTTGCTGGGAGCTTGGCGCCAGGCCGCCGGGGCGGATTGCGCCACGTTCTTGGCCTGGGACAAGCGTGCGGGAGCACTCTGGGGGCATGCGGCGGTCGATCTGCAGATTCCTGGCGCGCTTTCGGCGTATGTCGAGCGTTTCCAGTCGCTCGACCCCTTGCTTCCGCTCGGCCTGCGGCGCCCGAGCGGCGCTTGGCTAGACAGCGCCGAACTGCCCACCGCCGTGCGGCGCGCCGGCCCCTATTACCCGGACCTGATGCGCCCGCTACGCATCGAGCACACCTACACGCTCTCGCTGTGCAACGATCCACGACATATCGCGGGCATGAGCCTGCATTTCGGGCGCGAAATCAACGCAGCCCAGCTCGCGCGGCATGTCGGCAGCCTCGGCCCCACGCTGATGGCCACATTCCGCGCACGGCTGCAACATGCTGAAACTGAAACCCTGAAGCTTGATGCTGTGCTCAGCAACGAGGGCGAAGGCTGGGCCTTGATCGACGCCACGCTGCGCGTCGGTCATGCCTGCGCTGCCGCCACGCACCTGCTGTCTGGCGATGCGGCTCTGCGTCTGCACGACAGCCGGCTACATGCCCGCGACGAGGGGCTGGCCAAGCGCCTCGCCACCATCGCCGCACAGGCGTTGGCTGGCGGTATGCCACGCCGGCTGGATTGCAGTGCCGGGTGGGGCAAGGTGCTGCGGCTGCGGTTACAACCTGCCCCACGCCATTTGCTGGCCCTGGACGAGGCCATGCTGCTGCTGCGCGTACAGCTTCTGGAAGCGGCGCGGCTGCCCGAGATCGATGCCCTGCGCGCCTTGTATGGCCTCAGCCCAGCCGAGGCCCGCCTGGTGCGCGAACTCGTCGCCTGCCACACCCTGGACGACTGCGCGCTGCTATTCGATGTGTCGCGCAACACCCTGCGCAACCAGATGGCGAACATCTTCGCCAAGATGGGATGCAGCCGCCAGGCCGAGGTGGTGCGCATGGCGGGGCTGCTGAGCTGAGGCGCCAACCATTCCGCTCACTGCGCCCTCAGCTCCATGCTGGGCGAGCCGTCCGAATGGATGGTGCGATACACGTCGCCGTCACGCTGCACGGTGTTGCATCGCTCCTCGCCACTGTGGAACTTGGTCCAGGTAACGCAGTAGCCGGTGTCCGAAAGATGCCAGCGCCCGGAGTCGGCCCAGTTTCCATTCTTTTTGTGCACCTCCAATTCCAGCGTACCGTCGGGCTTGAACAGCAGAACGACGTGCCTGCTCGGCTTGCTTGCGCTGATGTGGTCGCGACCGACCAGCGTCTTGCCGACAAGTTGCTCCGAGATCTGTTGCGGGGTAAGCGTGTCGGCGGCAAGGGCCGGGCCGGTGGTGGCAATCAGACCGAGCGCTAGCCCAGCCCAAGTGCATTGAAGCGGTTTTAGGGTGAACATGATCGGTCTCCTCGTGATAAGGGAAAACAGGCGACGGGCAGCGGGACGCCTCTCCATGCCAGCAGTGCAGTCATTCGGGTCGAAATTCAGCGTTGGGCTTGCCGTCGACAAAGGTCCGGTAAAGGTCGCCGTCGCGCTGCGCGGTGAGGCAGCGCTCCTTGCCACCGCGCAGGCGCGTCCAGGTGAGGCAGTAGCCGACATCCGATAGATGCCAGTGCCCGGTATCCTGCGTGTTGCCCAGGCGGATTTCGGCGCTGCCGTCCGGGTTGAAGCGCACGGTCAGGGGCCCGCCGTCGACTGTGTGCCCGACCAGATTTTTGCCGACGAGTTGCTCTGAAATCTGTTGCGGCGTGAGGGTGTCCGCGGCCTGGGCCAACCCGAAGGCGACCAGGCCGAATACCGCGCCAAGCAGGAGAGGGGTGCGTTTGTCCATGATGCTGTCCTCCGATTTAGTTGGGATTCGCCGGCACGGTGATGCCGAGCTGCGCTGCGATGGGGGTGAAGGCGGTGTCGTTGAGGCGGGTGTAGGTCTTGGTGGTGGGCACGTCCTGGTAGCCGTACCGGACTTGGCCGCCATCCTCGACGAAGACGCGGGTGTAGGTTCGCCCGCTGGCGGCGGCCGGCAGATTGCTGAACGTGACGAGGTTGGTCTTGCCGTCGATGCCGACCGTCTTCTGATAGTTGCCGCTACCGATCGGCACACAGGTCGTCCCCGTGGTGTTCGCTGGCCAGTTCAACTGGCAGAGCGCGAACTGCGCGACGTTGCCGGAGCCGAACATGACATGCAACCTTTCATTCTCGAAGACGCAACTCGCCTGCCCGGCAGGGCAGCTGTAGTCGCTGCTTGAATGGAGGTTGCCGGCACTCACGGTGTTGCTTCGCCCCGCGTCGCCTGTCGCCGGGAATGCGGCGATCAGGGCGTCAACCGTGGTGATGTTGCGAGCCGGGTAGTCTTGCGTGACCGAGGCGATGCTCGGGTTGTAGGCGACCGGTGTGTAGGTGTCGATCACCGTCTGCGTCCTGACCTCGGCGCCAGCCGGGTAGGTGCCTGTCAGTGCGCTCGGCACACCGATCAAGGTGGCTTCGCCGTTCTTGGTCAGGTCGTTGGCCATGTCGACGCCTACGGCCAACGGCTGACCCTCCAGGGATCGCACGGCGGAGAACGTGAGTTGCCGGTACGGACCATAGCTTCCTGCAGACGGGTTCCCGCCCGCGTAGTGAGAGGCGACGGTCGGATCGATGACGACCCACCCTGTCGTGCCGAGGAATTTGGTGGTGGGGTACAGAGCACTGTTCGCCAGGGCCACGCCAGCAGACATGCCGGAGCGCACGTCATAGAAGGTGCCGAGGTTGTCCGTCGTGACCGGGCCGCCGTAGAACACGCGCAGGGTGTAGTTGCCGGAGTCGGTGTAGATGAGCTTGCGCACCGCGTATCTGGTGGGATTCGGCTGCAGGGGCGTGACGCTGATGGACGGCTGACTGCCGGACTGCAGTGCGCCGACGATGACCGGTGCCATGCCGACGAGGGTCGCCGAGTCGGCCGTGGGGCTGCCCGAGCTGTAGTTGGCGTAGAGGCTGTTTGCGTCTGCAAGGCCGAGCTGCTTCGCCACCAGCGCTTCGGCAGCGGCCTGATCGCCCGGATGCTGGTCCATGGCCACCTGCACCATGTGGCTGAACGGGCTGATGACGCCGGGCTTGTTGGCCGGCGCGCGTAGAACGAAAGCCGCTGTGACAGGCGTTCCGCCATCGGACGCGCCGACCGGCACACTGGCAATCCATTCGGCACCGGCATTGCGCTGCTCCGTGGTCAGGCCGGTGATGGTGTAGTTGCCTTGCGCGTCAGTGGGCGCAGAGGCCGGTTCGCCAGCGTCGCACCGCTTGTTGGCATTGAGATCCAGACAGACGGTCGCGCCCTGAATGGGGCCATCGAGCACCACGCCGCTCACCGAGCTTCCTGTGCTGGCCGCGGGGGACGACGAACCGCCTCCTCCGCATCCGGCCAGCGTCAACCCCAGAGCACTGCAGATGAAACCCATCATCGTCAGACGCTGGGCACGCATGATCCTGTTCATGGCAAACCTCCCAAATATGCTGTTGTGGTGCATTGCAGAATAGGCAGGGCGTGCGGCGTGGCCCATAGTGCAGTTGCACTAAACCAGCCCCCTCATTTCGGTGGCTGCCCTCATCGCGCGCGAGCAGGCTCTAAGCTGCTGTTTTCGTCATCGCTTCTTTCACACCATGCGCATCCTCGGCATCGACCCCGGACTCAACACCACCGGCTACGGCCTGCTGGAAGCGCGCGGCCAGCGCCTGCATTACCAGGGCAGCGGCGCCATTCGCATTCCGAAGGGCACGCTGCCGGAACGGCTGAAGACGCTGTTCGAGGGTGTGAGCACCGTGGCGCGCGACGCGACGGCCGATGTGGCGGTGGTGGAGATCGTGTTCGTCAACGTCAATCCGCAGTCCACCCTGCTGCTGGGGCAGGCGCGCGGCGCCGCGATCGCGGCGCTGGTCGCGCAGGGACTGCCGGTGGTGGAGTACACCGCGCTGCAGCTCAAGAAATCCGTCGTCGGCTACGGTCGGGCCAGCAAGGAACAGATGCAGGCGATGGTCATGCGCCTGCTCGCACTGCCCGGGCAGCCAGGCCCGGATGCGGCCGATGCGCTGGGCCTGGCCATTT
>JAJXUC010000128.1 GCA_021783435.1 Pseudomonadota bacterium
TCGGCATCTACCTGTGCGTCGTCGATATCGACCGCAGCACCGGTGAAACCAAAATTCGCCGCTTCTACGCGCTCGACGACTGCGGCACGCGCATCAACCCGATGATCATCGAAGGCCAGATCCACGGTGGCCTGACGGAAGGTTTTGCGGTGGCTATGGGCCAGCAGATGCCATTTGACGCGCAGGGCAACCTGCTTGGCAACACGTTGATGGACTACTTCCTCCCCACATTCGTCGAAACCCCGCACTGGGAGACTGACCACACCGTCACCCCCTCGCCCCACCACCCGATCGGCGCCAAGGGCGTGGCTGAATCGCCGCACGTGGGTTCCATCCCCACGTTTACCTCGGCAGTGGTGGATGCCTTTTCGCATCGGGGTGTGACCCACATGGACATGCCCCACAGCGCATTCCGCGTCTGGAAGGAACTCAAAGCTCGCGGCCTGGCCCTCTGACACCCGTTCAAAGAAAGCACAGTCTCATGGAAGTCAAACTCGACAAACGCTACCCGCTGGATGTCGATCCAGCGCGCGCCTGGAGCGTCCTACGCGACCTCAAAGCGGTGGCCGGCTGCATGCCGGGCGCGGAACTCACCGAACAGCTGTCCGAGACTTCGTACAAGGGCGGCGTGAAAGTCAAGGTTGGTCCGGCCGTCGCCCAGTTCGGCGGCACGGTGGACGTGCTGGAGAAGGACGATGCGGCCCAGAAAATGGTGCTGCGCGGAAAAGGCACTGATAAAGGGGGGTCATCGGCCTCGATGGAACTCATTGCCGTGATTGAACCCGACCCGGCCAGCCCCGTGCATTCGGTACTGCACGGCGAAGCGACGGTCACAGTCAACGGTAAGTTCGCCCAGTTTGGGGGCCGCCTGATGGTGCAGGTGTCGGACATGATCCTGGTGCAGTTCGTCGAGAACTTCCGCCGGACTGCGCTGGCCCTACCCGCAACGGCCAGTGCGACGGCTGCGCCTGCTGTGGCGAGTGCACCTCCGAAGGTCGCTGGTGAGATCAACGGCCTGGCGATCATCTGGGCGCTCATCAAGAACTGGTGGCTCGGCCTGTTTGGCAAACGCGTCTGAGCGGATCACGCCGTATGCCCAGCCTGTCATCCACCTCATCCATGGACGAACGCGTGCTGCGTGAACATCTGCAGCGCGTCGGATACCTGGCCGATCCAGATCTGGCCACCACGGTCTGGCTGGCGGGCCGGCTGCAGCGCCCGCTGCTCATCGAGGGCGACGCTGGTGTTGGCAAAACCGCCTTGGCCACCGCGCTGGCGCAATCGCAGGGTGCCGAGCTGGTGCGCCTCCAGTGCTTCGAAGGGTTGGATCTGTCGCAGGCGGCTTACGAGTGGAACTACGGTCGCCAACTGATGGCTATCCGCCTCCATGAAGGCCGCAGCGACCCAATACGCGAGTCCGACGTGTTCGCGCGTGACTTCCTGCTGGAGCGTCCACTGCTCAAGGCCATTAGCCGGGTGGGGCCGTGTGTGCTGCTGATCGACGAGATCGATCGTGCGGACGAGGCCTTCGAAGCCCTTTTGCTGGAGGTTCTGGCCGATTACCAGATTACCGTGCCCGAGCTTGGCACCATTCGCGCCCAGAACATTCCACAGGTCATCCTGACCAGCAACGGCACGCGCGAACTCTCGGACGCACTGCGCCGACGTTGCCTGTATCACTACCTCGACTACCCGACCCTTGCGCGTGAGGTGGCCATCGTGAAAACCGCCGTGCCTGAGGCTGATACCGTGCTGGTGGAAGAGTGCGTGCAATTCGTGCAGCGCCTGCGCCACGAGGACCTCGCCAAGACTCCTGGCATTGCTGAAACCCTGGATTGGGTGCGCGCCTTGCACCAGCTCAACCAGCACACCCTGCCCGAAGACACTGGTGTGCTGCTGACCACGCTGGGCTGTCTGCTCAAGACGCGTGAAGATCGCTTTGCACTCTCGGCCGGACGGGCGATGCAACTGATCGAAGGCCGGCGCGCGGTCGGCGTCGCCGAAAAAGCCGCTGCGGTGGCAGCATCCTCATGAACGCCATGAGTCCGGCATCGGGTCATTCCCCCGCTGCGCCACGCGCCTTGGAGCCCAGCGATGGCCTCGTTGGTTTCGCCGCCATGTTGCGCGATCATGGATTGAAGATCGGTGTGGCTGAGCAACAGGCGATGCTCCAGGCAAGTCTGGCGCTGGGTGCCCTACAGAGTGACAAGTTGCGAGCAGCCTGGCGGGCGATTGCTTGCCATAACGTGCGCGATTGGCGCCAGTGGCCCGAATTGTTTGAGCGTTACTGGTACCCGCAGCGGCTCAAGGGCCAGGTGCGGGTGAGCGGCCAGATGCGACCTTCTCGCGATTTGCGGCAAGTTGTGCAAAGCTTGCATGCGCAGATGCAAAAGCCCACCGACAGTTCCGAGCCCGGCCAAGCCGCCCCGCAGTCGGCCAGCCTGGCCGCTGGCGCCCGCGAGAACCCTGACGACGCGGGCAGTCCACGCGCCATGGGTGGTGCAAGCCGCACCGAAGCACTGCATCAGCGCGACGGCCAGATGTGGCTGCCGCAGGACCTGGGCGCGCTGCAGCAGCTGGCGCGACAGATCACCGCACAGTTGCGGCCGCGCCCAACCCGACGCTGGCAGACTGCACTTCCCGGGCGTAGGCTCGACTTGCGCCAGACCCTGCGCCGCAGCGTGGCCTGGGGCGGCGAGCCGCTGCGCCCGGCGTGGATGGTGCTGCGCCGCGAGCCGCCGCGGCTGTTCATCCTGATCGACGTGAGCCGCTCGATGGAATCGCACGCGCCACTGTTTCTGCGCATCGCCCGAGCCTTTGCGGCGGCAGCGCAGGCGCGGGTGTTTGTGTTTCATGTGCGACTGGCTGAAATCACACCGCTGATGCAGCGCGACTCGGCCGCGGTCCAGGAAAAGATCAACGCCGTGACCGCTGGTTTCGGTGCCGGCACGCGAATTGCCACCAGCCTGCATGACTTTGTGCGCGTGCATGCTCGCGCTCAGCTCAGCCGTGGCTCGCGGGTCTGGATTTTTTCTGATGGATTCGACACGGATGAGCCGGATGCGCTGCCCAATGCCCTGCAGGCCGCGCGTGCGCGAGGCGCCCGCATCACCTGGTTTCACCCCACCCGTGCCCTGCCGGCCGCGGTTGCGCTGCAGCGCTCGAAGGCGAGTGTCGAAAGGTTCGTCGCGCTTGCCAGCCTGAGCGACCTGGTTGCTGGACGAAAGTCGTTGCATTGATCCGATTGTCCTGACCTGGGTCTTTCGACACCACAAGGAGTTCACCATGAACAACACCGAATGGATTTCAGCAGCCGCCAGGCTGCAGGCGCAACAACAGCCTTTTGCGCTGGTCTCGGTGTTGCGCGTACAGCCTCCCGCCTCGGCGCGACCGGGAGACAAGGCCCTCGTCACCGCCGACGGCGCCATCTACGGCTGGATCGGTGGGGGCTGTGCGCAGCCCGCTGTCATCAAAACCGTGCGCCAGGCCTTGCTGGACGGGCAGCCGCGCACCATCCGCATCGCGCCGTCTGACCGCAGCGAAGTGCGCTCGCTTGACGACGTGCTCGAATTCGGCATGGCCTGTCACTCGGGTGGCACGCTCGAAATTTTCATCGACCCGGTTCTGCCTGCCGTCCGTCTGGCGTTATTCGGCGATTCGCCGGTGGCGCGGGCGCTTGCCGCGCTGGCGCCGCGTGTGGGGTTCTCGGTGACGGTGGTGGCGGACGGTGCAACGGCACGAGATTTCCCCGATGCTGAGCGCGTACTGTTGAGCGATGACGTGGCACGGGTGTGTGAGGCGGTGCCCTCCGTCGCGTTTGCCATCGTGGCCACACAAGGCCGCCGCGACCTGCAGGGCCTCAAAGCCGCGCTGGCGCTTCGGCCGCACAAGCTGTGGTTCGTGTCCAGCGCGCGCAAAGCCGGGGTGCTCAAGCAAAGTCTGGTCGCCAGCGGCGAAGATGCGGCCGATGTGGCTGCCATTGTGGCGCCGGCTGGCGAGCCCATCGGGGCGCAGACTGCCGAGGAGATTGCCTTGTCGGTGCTGGCCGCTGTGGTCGCCGCGCGGCGTAGGCCGGCGACTGCCTTGACCGATGCGTTGATCGCGCATGCAGCAGACGGAACGGTTGTTGACTCCAAGCAGACAGCGGTTTTCGCTGCAAAGTCGATCGAACCCGAAGTCGCGAAATCCTGTTGCGGCGGGGTGGCGAAGAAGGCTGCTGTGGTGTTGCCGAACGCCCCAGCCGAGGCGCCTGCTGCATCCACCGAGCGGCGACCTGATTTAACCGAGGCGTCGAAAAAATCCTGTTGCGGAGGCTGAGCACCATGGGTTGCATTCTCAAAGGAGGAGGCGGTTTGTACAGTCGGCTTGCGGTGGGTGCCGTGCTGCTGGCCGCAGGGTCTGGATCGCGCATGGGACACCGGCCGAAAAGCCTGCTCGAACTTGGTGGCATTCCGCTGATCCGGCGCCAGATCATCGCGCTCTCGGGCGCAGGTGTGGACGAGTTGGTTGTGGTCCTTGGCCACCATGCGCAACGCATCGCCCCCGTGGTGCAGGAATTCCCGGTGACCGTGGTGTACAACCCGGAACCGGACACGGGCCAAGTGTCGTCGCTGCGGCTTGGGCTGCAGGCGTTATCCCCGCGTATCGACACGGTTCTGGTGGCATTGGCCGACCAGCCTCTCATCAACGCACAGGACATCAACGATTTGATCGGCGCGTACAAAAAGCGTCCCGCGGGCACACAGGTGGTGCAACCGGAGGTGGATGGCCAGCCAGGCAACCCGGTGATGTTGAGTGCTGAAGTGCGCGAACAGATTTTGAGCGGCGAGGCTCGCATCGGCTGCCGGCAATGGCAGGCCGCGCACCCCGACCAGGTGCACCGCTGGGTCAGCACCAACCAACGCTACCGCACCGACGTGGACACGCCAGACGACATCGAGGCTCTGGCAGCGCGCACCGGTCACCGTCTGCGCTGGCCTGCCGATCTGTTGGTCTCGGCCTGAATGCCGCTGCATAAACGCGCCAACGCTCGAGCCCCATGCTGCCGCCCACGCCCCTGTTGTCGCTGTGGTCGACGCCACTGGGCCTGTACCGCTTCGCGCGGGCCGATGCGATCAACGGTTTGCTGGTGCGCGTCTTCGAGTCGATGCGGGCCACCGATCCGTCAGCCCGGGACGGCCACATGGATTTCTACGCCAGCCGTGACGACCTGCTGCAACGCATCCGCCTGCCCGAATGGAATGACTTGGTCCGCTTCATCGTGGACAGCCTGCGCCAGACCGTTGTCCTGGCCAACCAGAGCGCTTGGTCCGAAGCCACGCCGGGGCTGCAGATCGTTCTTCGCGGCATCTGGTTCCAGATCGCCAACCAGGGCAGCTTCCACGATGTGCACACGCATGGCAATTGCTCGTGGTCGGGCGTGTACTGCGTGCAGGTGGACGCAGATGCCCAGCGTGCGGCGCACCCCTTGTTGGAGAGCGCCAATGGCATCACGCGCTTTTATGGCCCCAACTTCAACCACTTGGGCGGTGCCTTCGTCGACTTTGGCAACGCCTACCTGCAGTCGGCCCAGCTCGATGTGCCGCCTCTGGCAGGACAGTTGGTGGTGTTCCCATCGTGGCTGCCACACCAAGCCTTGCCCTATGCGGGGGAAGCCGACCGCATCATCGTGTCCTTCAACGCCAGTGTGCACACGACGTCCGGATCCGATCAGCGACACACTTACGCTCATGCTTGAGACGACGCGTTGCAAGCATGCATCAAGGGGCGCCAGCGCTGTGGCAGGTGCTCGATCGATCGAGCACGGCGATTCGAGCGCAATCCCTGATGCTTGCTTATGGCCTGCTCGTGATGCGCACGTCGGGTGTTTTTCGCCCCTGGCATGCCTCCATGCCGCCCGTAATCACCCCACTCTCTGATTCCATGGAGAGGTACATCATGAACAGCATCGACATCGAAGTCATACGCACCGCTCTGGAATGGCTCGATAAGGGCCACCGTGTCACGCTTGGCACGGTGGTTCGAACCTGGGGATCGGCGCCCCGCCCGCCGGGTTCACTCATGATCATCCGCGACGACGCACAGGTGTCGGGCTCGGTGTCGGGCGGCTGCATCGAGGACGATCTCATTGGCCGCGTTGCGCGCGGCGAACTCGCTCTGCGCAAACCGGAAATCACGACGTATGGACAGACCGCCGAGGAGGTGCGGCGTTTCGGCCTTCCCTGCGGGGGTACGGTGCAGATCGTGTTGGAGCCCCTCTCATCACAGTCCCATCTGCGCGAACTTTTAGTGGACATTGAGCGCCATCACCGTGTGCAGCGACGCATGGACATGAAGACAGGTCTGGTGCGGCTGGAGCCAGCGCTGGAAGGCGACCGCGTGGCATTCGACGGCGCCACGCTCATCACCGTGCATGGCCCGCGCTTGCGCCTGCTCATCATTGGTGGCGGTCAGCTCTCGCGCTACCTCGCATCCATGGCGGTGATGTTGGACTACCAGGTGACTGTGTGTGAACCTCGCACCGAGTATCACGAAGGCTGGAGCGAACTGCCGGGCATGACCCTTTCCACGCTGATGCCAGACGACCTGGTTCTCGCCATGAACCTGGACCACAACAGTGCTGTGGTGGCCGTCACGCATGACCCCAAGCTCGACGACCTGGCACTCATGGAGGCGTTGCGCACGCCAGCTTTCTATGTGGGTGCACTGGGTTCACTGCATAACAACGCCAAACGCCGGGAACGTCTGCTGGAATTTAACGTCACCCCTGAAGAAGCAGCGCGTCTGCGCGGACCCGTTGGTTTGCGCTTGGGCGCACTCACACCGCCGGAAATCGCCATGAGCATCGTTGCCGAGATGACGGCGCTGCGCCGCGGGATTGACTTGAATCAGCCACTGCGTCAATGGGAGCGCTCATCGACGGTCTGTGCCTTGGCCTGAGTCGCTTGCGCATCTGAGAGGCTACATACTGAACCGCCCCGGGATTGCTGGAGGCTCCAACCTTTGAGAAGATGGAGCCATGAACAAGTCGAACAAGTTTTCGCCTGAAGTGCGTGAGCGCGCGGTGCGCATGGTGCAGGAGCACCGCGGTGAGCATGCGGTACGTGGCGATCGATATGTGGGTGCCGTACCGCGATCCGCTCCATCAACCGGCGCGGGCGCGGCCACAGCTTCGAGGTGCTGCGTGCCCTGGTCCTGTATCCAAGGGTGCGCATCGGATCGAGGCCAAACGCAGACCCTTCGCCAGGCAGAGCTGGGACATGGAGACCTTCGACCGAGCGCCACCCACCGAGTTCGCCTACACGGGGATGGTGGGCCGGGCGGGGATGATGCGCGCGGCACCGGCCCGTGCGCCGGAGGTCGAAGATGTGAACTACGGGGTGGACATCGCCCGCCTGGTGGCGATGCTGGAGTCGGGCGAGATCTGAGCCTCACCCACAAAATCTGGCCGCTACCGGCCGCGGGCGCTTCTGACCCTCATCCACACAATTTTGCGAAGACCCCGTTTTTTTCAGGCAATGCGCATTCCTGAGCGTTCTTGGGCGATCATTTTCCGTTACGGTCTTACTTGGCTTTCTTCGGGCGCCCGGTCTTGATCGACGGAACGGCGGCCAGAGCTGCGAGCAGTGCCGCATCGGTCTGTGCCGACAACAATTTGATGGCGGCTCGCAACACTTCGCTTTTCTTGGCCGGCTTGGCGAGTCGCACCGAGCGTTCTTTCAATGCGCCGAGCACGGCGTACTCCGCACGCGGAATCGTGAAACTGTCGCGAATCAGTTTTTGTTTGGCCGGCTTGGCCGCCGGGTCCGCGGTGGCCTTGGTTTGTCTGGCGGTTTTGGCCGGATGAGTTTTGGACGGATGCATGGGGGCCTTGTCTTTGGCGGCCTGGGCCTTCTTGACCGGCGAGGTCTTCACGGCGGGTGTTGACTTCCCGGCTGCGTGCTTGCTCGCAGCCGTCGCGCGAACGGGTGGCGCGGTCTTGGCCGGAGCGGTGGCGGGTTTCTTGGTCATCGAGCGGGTGAGTGTCATGGAGATCTCCAGAAACGGAATAAACAGTATAAATAGTATAGACGCCATGGCATGAGCAGCCACGCCACACCGGCGGCCGTCGATGGAAGGGGGGAGTCCGGGACATGTTTCACGGACCAATGTCATACTCCGACCATCAACGAAGCGGGCGGCCTCAGGCACGCCCGCAAAGATGGCGAGTGGGCAGGGCAACCTCGATGTTCAATTTCGACGTTCTGCGTCTGGCATGACTTCTGGCCAGGCGGCGGTCGCGCGACTTTTCTCTGAACCGGATTGCATTGGCCACATGTTGTTCGCATCTCGAAACCGGCGCATCGTCATCAACCTCGCCTTGCAGGGCGGGGGCGCGCATGGCGCTTTCACCTGGGGCGTGCTGGATCGGCTGCTGGAGGATGGCCGCCTTGACTTCGAGGGCTTGAGCGGATCGAGCGCCGGGGCCATGAATGCGGTGATGCTGGCCGAGGGACTGCGACGCGGCGGGCGCGAGGGCGCGCGCGAGCTGCTTTCGACGTTCTGGACCCGCATTGCTGCCAGTGTGCCGATCGGTTTTGCCGTGCCCATGGACGATGGCTCGGGGGTCGCGTTGGCGCCAACGGCACGCCTCATGCTGCACTGGGCACAGTTCGTCTCGCCCTATCAGTTCAATCCCCTGAATCTCAACCCGCTGCAGGACCTCCTGGCCGATCTGGTGGACTTCGAAAGCCTGCGAAGGAGCGAAACGCCACGCCTGTTCGTCGCCGCCACACGCGCCGATACGGGCAGGTTGCGGTTGTTCCGCAACCACGAACTCGACGTGTCACCGCTGCTGGCGTCGGCCTGCCTGCCCAACCTGCAGCATGCGGTGGAGATCGACGGCGATGCCTACTGGGACGGCGCCTTTGCCGCCAATCCCGCCATCTTCCCCCTGTTCTACGAATGTGCCAGCCGCGACACCTTGCTGGTACTGCTCAGCCCGTCGAAGCTGGGGCCGGCGCCGCGCACCGCGCAGGGCATCCGGGAGCGTGCCATGGAACTGGCCTTCACCGCGCCGCTGATGCGCGAATTGCACATGCTCAGCCAGGCGCGAGCCTTCGCCGCCGCGTCACCGTGGCGTTTCGGCCGCCTGGACAGGCGCATCATGCAGTCGCGCTTTCACCTGATCGACGCGCATGCATCGATGGGCGAACTGGCCGCAGAAACCAAGCTGGCGCCGCACATGTCCTTCCTCGTGCGCCTGTATGAACTGGGCGTCGAGCAGGCGAAGACGTGGCTTGCGCAGCACGGCGACAAGATCGGCAGGCAGTCCAGCCTCGACCTGTCCGACTTGCTCGAGCGAAGCTAGGGCCGCCCGTTTCGGCGCTGAATACGCCCGGCGCCGTCCCAGCCGCCCTGCGTGTTGACATGCCAAGCCGGCCTGCGGACGATGCGTGGAGAATACGCACCAGGGATGGCGGGGCAGCGGTGTTGCTCCAGATCGCGCCGGAGCGGCCTTGTCAATCCGGATACGGTACTCAAATAGAAGAACGCAGCATCCTCAACGAAGGGCGAAACAAGAGATGAGGTACAAGGACTATTACCAGGTGCTTGGCATCGAGCGCGGCGCAAGCGCCGACGAGATCAAGCGCGCCTACCGCAAGCTGGCGCGCAAGTACCACCCGGACGTGAGCAAGGAGTCAGGGGCCGAAGAGCGTTTCAAGGAACTCGGCGAGGCGTACGAGGTGCTCAAGGATCCGGAAAAGCGCGCCGCCTACGATCGGTTGGGGTCGCGTTACCAGGCCGGGCAGGAATTCCAGCCCCCGCCGGACTGGGGCAGCGGCTTCGAGTTCTCCGGCGCGGGGCCAGCGGGCGGCGGGCGCATGGACGCCGAGGAGGCCGAGGCGTTCAGCGACTTTTTCGAGTCGCTGTTCGGCGGCGCGGCGCGGGGCAACGGCTTCGGGGCGGGCGCGGGGAGGCAGTCCCGCGCCGCGCGCGCGGCCGACCACCACGCGCGCATCCTCATCGACCTCGAGGACGCCTACACCGGTGCCGAGCGCAACATCACGCTGCAAAGCCCGACGCAAGATGCCTCGGGTCGCGTGGTCATGCGCGAGCGCAGCCTGCGGGTGCAGATTCCGCGCGGCGTGCGCGAGGGTCAACGCCTGCGCCTGGCGGGCCAGGGCGCGCCGGGGTCGGATGGCCGCAGCGGCGACCTCTACCTGGAAATCCAGTTCAAGCCCCATGCCTGGTACCGGGTGGTCGACAAGGACCTGTACCTCACGCTGCCCGTGGCGCCCTGGGAGGCGGCGCTCGGCGCGCAGCTGACCGCGCCCACGCCGGCGGGCAAGGTGGAGGTGAGCATTCCGGCCGGCTCGCAGACCGGGCGCAAGCTGCGCCTGCGCGGCCGTGGTCTGCCGGCTGCGGAACCGGGCGATCTGTACATCGAACTGAAGGTGGTGCTGCCGCCGGCCGAGGACCCGAAGGCCGCGGAGCTGTATCGCAAGATGGCTGCCGAATTGCGTTTCAATCCACGCCTGCATCTGGGGGTTTGAACCATGATTGCCACCGTCCTGAAAAGCTTTCCCATGGACGACAGCGTTCTGCTCAGCCTGCAGGACATCACGCGGGGCTGCGCCCAGCCCGAGACCTGGGTGATCGAACTGGTGCAGGCGGGCATTCTGGAACCGCTGCCGGCGCAGACCGCGTCTCCGTCGGAATGGAGATTCGCGTCGCAGGCGCTGTTCACGGCGCGCGCCGCGTGGCGCCTGCAGCATGACCTGGGGGTGAATCTGGAGGGCGCTGCCTTGGCGCTTGATCTCATCGGCCAGTTGGACGAACTTCGTGCCAAGCTGGTGCGCGCCGGTGTCGAGAACGACTGAGCGTCCCCAGGGCCGGGCTGCGCCCAGCCCGCCCCCGTGGGGGTCAACGAAACTTGGGACGGCCCGGCCTTTCCTTGAGAGGCCGGCGTTGTGGACGCGCCCTAGGTTCCGAGCGCTTCGAGCAGCTCGTTTTCCACGGCGATGACCGTGCGTTCGTTGCTCAGGGCCGGGGACTGGAGCACGAAGGTGTCCTCGACGCGTTCGCCCAGGGTCATGATCTTGGCCAGCTGGACGCTGATGCCGCGCGCGGTCAGCACGCGGGCGATGGCGTAGAGCAGGCCGGTGCGGTCGCTGGCGCGCACGCTCAGGATCCAGCGTTGGCCGCGCTCGTCGGGACGCAGTTCCACGCGCGGCTGCACCGGGAAATGGCGCACCCGGCGCGAC
>JAJXUC010000129.1 GCA_021783435.1 Pseudomonadota bacterium
CTGCTGATCGCCATCATGCCGGTGCTGGCCGGGGCGGTGACCATGACGCTGACCGACCGCCATTTCGGCACCAGCTTCTTCAATGCCGCCGGCGGCGGCGACCCGGTGCTGTATCAGCACATCTTCTGGTTCATGGGCCACCCCGAGGTGTATGTGCTCATCCTGCCCTCGTTCGGCATCGTGAGCACCGTGGTGCCGACCTTCTCGCGCAAACCCCTGTTCGGCTACAGCTCGATGGTGTATGCCACGGCGTCGATCGCCATCCTGTCCTTCATCGTGTGGGCGCACCACATGTTCACGGCGGGCATGCCGGTCACGGGACAACTGTTTTTCATGTACGCCACCATGCTGATCGCCGTACCCACCGGGGTGAAGATTTTTAACTGGCTTGCGACGATGTGGCGTGGCTCGATGACCTTCGAGACACCGATGCTCTGGGCCATTGGCTTCGTCAGCATGTTCCTGATCGGGGGCTTTTCGGGGGTGGCGGAAGCCGTGGCGCCGGTCGATACCCAGTTTCACAATACCTATCAAGTGATCGCGCACTTTCACTACACGATGGCGATCGGCGTGCTGTTTGCCATTTTCATGGCCTTCTACTACTGGTCGCCGAAGTGGACCGGCACCATGTACAACGAACGCGCCGGGCAGATCCATTTCTGGCTGACGATGATCGGCGCCAACCTCACCTTCTTCCCGCAGTTCTTCCTCGGCGCGGGCGGCATGGTGCGCCGCTACGCCGACTATCCGGTGCAGTTCACAGACTTCAACATGATCTCCACGATCGGATCGTTCATCTTCGGCCTGGCGCAGGCGTATTTCCTGTTCGCCGTGGTTCTGCCCGTGGTCCGCAGGCATGGCGAGAAGGCTCCGCAGTGCCCCTGGGAGGGTGCGCATGGCCTGGAATGGGAAGTGCCGTCTCCGGCCCCATTCCATACCTTCTCCACGTCTCCACGCCTGGACGAGACGGCGACGAAGGTCCTCCATGTCGAGTGATCGACGGTGATGGACTTCGCGCGCCCCGGCAGCTTCGGCGAGCCGGAGCGCGCGCGTTCTTGCCGCAAAGACCCTAATCGCGGCGGCAATTTCCATCATGGCTTCATCGTCTCAGGTCTGCACGCGCTGCCCCATGCGGGCGAACTGTGAATTGTCGAGCCTGCTGCGCGAAATGCGTCACGGCTGCGAGCCCGCTATCGCGGTCGACGACGTTTCGGCCGGTGCCCATCTCCCCATCCATGCAGGCAAGCTGTATGCGCTGCGGTCCGGCGTGGTCAAGGAAATCTGGGCGGACGCCGCCCGTCGGGGCAGGATCGTGGATTTCTGCTTTCCGGGCCATTTGATCGGCCTCGAGGCAAGCCTGGGTTTCGGCAGCCCGCAGAAGGTGTATGCCGCCGTGCAGCGTTCCAGCCTCTGCAGCGCGATTTGCGCAAGGCCGGTGGCGGATGCCAGCAGCTTCCCGCAAGCGTTGTTGTCGTCCGAGCTTGCGCGCAGAATCGTGCCGGTCTATGCGCTGTCGTGGATGATCCAGGCCGATGCCGCGACGCGCGTGGCGCATTACATCGTCAAGGCCGCCGGGTTTCATGGCGCCGGGCCGGGAGGGAGGCGGCATGTGCTGCCGAACATCCCGCGCCCCGATATCGCCGACTACCTGGGACTACGCCCGGAGTCGGTGAGCCGCGTGCTCTCGCGGTTTCGCACCGCGGGGTGGATACGCGGGAAGATCGATCGCATCGAGGTGACGAATCTGGACGCGGTCAAAGCCGCGAGCGTGCGCTCGGACTGAGCGTGCGGGGCATCATTGCTGGCGTGCCTGGCTCAACGTGAACAGCAGGAAACTATCGGTATCCTGCTGCAGGCGGATTTGCACCGGCAGGTTCTGCAGGGCGGGGGCCAGCCAGACCTCGGCGCCCAGTTCGCCGTCGCGCGACGCATGGTCCAGGTGCCAGCAGGTCAAGGAGCCGATACCGGTCTTCACCGTTTCCTGTCCGGTGATGGTGAAGTCCCAGGTGGTGGTGCCGCTGGGCCGCGCGACCTGGAACGCCAGGGTCTGGCCGGCGCTGAAGTGGGTGGGTTGGGTGCTGAGCAGGTGGGCGAGCTGCATGAAGATGCTGGCGCTGTCCTGCAGGTGGACGGGTAGCGGCATCACGGTGCTGATGGCCGAGAAGCTGAGCGTGCCCTGATCGCGGTTGAAGTCGACTTCCTTGCGGCGGGTGAACACGCGCTCGACGTAACGATCGGGCGCCAGCCAGTTGTGATCGATGCGGCCCGTGCTGGTGTAGGCGAAGCTCACGAGCGCGGCACCGGAGAGTTCGACGCGATAGCGACCGCCGTCGCGCACCCATTCCAAGGCGCCGTCGCCATGCAGGGGGCCGCGGTAATTTCCGCTCAGCACATAGCGCAGCTCCGTGGATGGTGGCCAGCCGTAGGCATCGGGCTGCTGCGCTGCGGCCGAGGTCGCGGCCGTCGGAGCCCGTGTTCTCGGCGAGGATCCGGCGGTCAAGCCCGGCGGCACGCCCGATGCCGCGCCCGACCCGGGCTGCGCGCCGGAGGCGATCTGCGTCTTGGGGCCGCCGGGCACCATCGCTGGCGGCGTCCCCGTGTCAAGTCCTTCCGGCATGCGCGAGACGGCGACTTGGCCTGGTGTGTCATCCCCGCTGAGCGAGCGGGCCTGAGGTTTCGGCGCCGAGGCAGGCATGGCCGGGCTCGTGCCGGCCGTGGCCTGCGAGGCGGCGGATTCTGGCGCGGCGGATCCGGGTTCCGCAGCCCGCGGTCGTTCCGGGCTGGAGGCCTGGGCTGCCGGAGCGGACGCGGGCCGGACTTGAGGGGCGCTGCTGACGTGAAGCGCGGGTCTGTCGGAGGCCGTTCTCCGCCTGGCCGGTCGCGGGTGCTGGAGCGTCGGCTGCGCGGCTGGCGCGGCCGGCTCGGGACGGCCTGTCGCCGGCAGCAAGAGGCGGGCGTAAATCGGCCGGGGCAGGCGTCCCGGCTCGATGGGCGTGAAGGCCTGGCCCAGCGCATGCAGGGCCAGAACATGCAGCAAGAGCGCCAAGGCCGCCCAGAACAAGGCTTGTTGCCAACCCGGTCCGGTCGACCGCAGGGGGGGCGCAGGCGTTGCTGGCATCTTGCGTTTTGGCATGCCGCATTGTGCCGCGCCACGATCACGGTGCCTGACCTCGCGGGTTTTCGGGCGCCCCGTCATGTTGCAACCGGCCACTCGTGCTGTGGCGAGTCGAACGGTCCTGGACGAAACCCGGGTTGCGCGTGAATTCATGGGCAGCCGGAGCGGACCGGTTCGCCTTCCTACAATCGTTCGCGTTCCCCACGCCCGGGGCCAGCCCCTTTCCATCGCCCATGAAACTCGCAAGTCTCAAGGATGGTTCCCGCGACGGCCAGCTCGCCGTGGTGTCGCGCGATCTGAAGTACGCCGTGTACGTGCAGGGATTCACGCGCTTGCAACAAGCACTCGACGACTGGTCCTTCGCGTCCTCGGTGCTGCAGGATCTGTCCGACGCCCTCAACGCCGGGCGCGCGCAGCATGCCTTCGACTTCGACCCCGGGCAGTGCATGGCGCCCTTGCCGCGCGCCTACCAATGGGCCGATGGTTCGGCCTATCTCAACCATGTCGAGCTGGTGCGCAAGGCGCGCGGGGCCGACATGCCCGCGAGTTTTTCCAGCGAACCGCTGATGTACCAGGGCGCGAGCGACGCCATGCTGGGGGCGCGAGACCCCATCCTGGCGATGAGCGAGGAATGGGGCATCGATTTCGAAGCCGAAGTCGCGGTCATCACCGATGACGTGTCCATGGGGGTCGACGCCGAGACGGCCTTGGACCAGGTTCGCCTCGTCATGCTGGCCAACGACGTGAGCTTGCGCGACCTCATTCCCGCCGAACTGGCCAAGGGTTTCGGTTTTTTCCAGAGCAAGCCGGCCAGCAGCTTCAGCCCTGTTGCGGTCACGCCGGACGAGTTGGGCGGGGCCTGGCGCGCGGGCCGGCTGCACCTGGACATGCAGGTGCAGTGGAATCGCCGCGTCGTCGGCACGGCCAATGCCGGACCTGAAATGCACTTCCACTTCGGCCAGCTCATCGCCCATGCCGCCAAGACGCGGCGGCTTGCCACCGGCAGCATCGTCGGGTCCGGCACGGTGTCGAGCCGTGATCGAAGCCGGGGCTATTCCTGCATTGCGGAGTTGCGCGCGCTGGAGATGATCGAGCACGGCGAGCCGCGCACGGCATTCATGCGCTTTGGCGACACCGTGCGCATCGAGATGCTGGACGCGCAAGGCCGAAGCGTGTTCGGCGCCATCGAGCAGACGGTGGTGCGCGCGCCGTGAGGCGCCCGACGTGGACTCTGGCACGAATGGGCGATTCGCCCGCGGCCTGGGTGGCCGCGGTTTCAGCGCTTTGCAGTGCAGGCACCCGGCGCTATGCTGGCCCACATACGCGTGAGGTCAAGCCATGAACCCCTATGTACAAGGCCATGCCATCCCGGGCATGGAGTTTTTCCAGTCCATGCTCAAGGGCGCCGGCCTGCCCACGGGATTCGCCAGCTGGATGGCGCCGACCATGGACCCGCAGGAACTGGAACAGAAGATCACCGACCTGAAGGCGGTGCTGCAGTGGCTTGAGGCCAATGCGCGGCTGACGCAGGCGACCATCCAGACTCTGGAGGTGCAGCGCATGACCTTGGCGGCGCTGAAAACCATGAACGTCGATCTGGGCGATCTGGCCGGACGTATGGCCGAGGCCATGCAGGCTGGCGCGCAGGACATGGGCGCCGCGGCACAGCGTGCTTCGACGGTCGGCCAGTCCGCCTCGCCCGCCGCCGAGCGCGTCGGGTCGCCCGAAGAAGACGGCGAGATTCCCACATCGCCCGCGCCGGACGTGGATAGCGCAGCCAAGGCGGCATCGGGGCCGGCATCCCCCTTGCCCGGGATGATGGATCCGATGCAGTGGTGGAATGCCGTGAGCCAGCAGTTCAGTCAGGTCGCGACCCAGGCTTTGCGCGAGAGCCCATGGCCCATGCCGGAAAGCCCCGATGTCGGAGCTGGAGCGGCGACGGAGTCTGCGGGGACGCCCGGGTCTGCAAGGCCCGCTGGGCGCAAGACCGCCGTGAAGCCATCCGTCGCGCCGAAGCCAGCCACCAAGGCGGCGAGGCGCAAAGCTCCGGGTTCGGCGGGAGGCGCGAAAGGCAGCAAGCCGGCTCGCTCCTAACAGGCCCTTGCGGTCGGGTTTGCGGCGCGTCGGATCAAGTCCATCGGTTTCTAGGGTTCGTGGGCGAGCGTTAGGATGGGCGCGTCCAATGCCTTCGCCTGGAAGGCATTCCTGGTTTCCCGGCTTGCGGTTTTTATCACGATGCGTTTCATCACGGCCCATTCGACCCATCCCAACTGGAGCACGGCGCTGGAACAGGCGCTTGCGCAGCTTGCTGCGGCCCGCGCCCAGCCTGACACCATCGCGCGTCCGAACCTGGGCCTGGTGTATTTCACGGATGCCTACGCGCAAGCCGCCGGGGCCTTGTTCGCGGCGTTGCGAGAGCGCACCGGCATTGCGCACTGGGTCGGTGGTGTGGGCGTGGGCATTGCGGCCGGGGCCCAGGAATATTTCGATCAGCCCGCGCTTGCGCTGATGCTGATGCAGATTCCGTTGCGCGATTTTCGTGTCTTTTCGGGACTCAAGCCCCTGCCTGCGGCGTCCACCGGCTGGCGGGGCGCGCAGACGGCCCTGGTGCATGGCGATCCAGCCACGCCCGAGATGGACGACCTGGTGTTCGATATGGCGGCGCGCACCGCGTCGCGGCATGTCTGGGGTGGTTTGGTGTCGTCGCGGCAGGAGGCGGTGCAGATTGCCGACGGTGTTTTCCATGGTGGCTTGTCGGGCGTTGCGTTTTCTTCGCGCGTGGCGCTGGCCGGAGGCTTGACCCAGGGTTGCGAACCGGTGGGGCCGCCGCGCGCGATCACGCGTTGTTCGCAAAACGTGATCTATGCCCTCGACGGCGAGCCGGCCCTGGGCGTCCTGCTCCAGGATCTGGACGAAGCCGAATTCGAATTGCCGCGTCTGGCGAGGCAGCTGCGATCCACGCTGGCCGGGTTGTCGCCAGCGGAGTCGGTGTCACGATCCCAAACCCGGCATCTTGGTGCCGAGACCACGCTGCGGCACCTGATCGGGGTGGATCCGGTCGGACGAGGCGTGGCCATCGCGGGGGTTCCCGAAGCGGGCATGCAGTTGCGTTTTTGTCGGCGCGACGCGCAGGCCGCGCGCCGCGACCTGATCCGCCTATGCGCCGAGGTGCGCGATGAACTGGAGCAGCGACGCGAAGTGCGCATCGCGGCGACCCAACCCGGCACCACCTGGGCCGGCCCGGGTCCCGTGCCCGCGCGCGGAGCCGTGTATGTGTCATGCACCGGGCGAGGCGGACCCCATTTCGGCGGGCCCTCTGCCGAGCTTGCCTTGGTGCGGCAGCATCTGGGCGACATTCCGCTCGTCGGTTTCTTCGCCGCGGGCGAGATCGCGGGCGACCGTCTTTATGGCTATACGGGGGTTCTCACGGTTTTCGCCGAGGACCCCGTCATGTAAGGCGCACCCAAGCCGCATTCACGGCGAATTGGAGGGCCAGGTCACGGGGCGGGTGAACTGGAACAGGGGCGCCTGCTCACCTTGGGCGTGGTCTTCGGCCCAGATGACATAAGTGTTGCGGCCTTGCGATTTTGCGCGGTACATCGCGGTGTCGGCGCGCAGCATCAAGGTTTCAAGCGGGCATGGCGAGGCGGGGTCGTCGCTGGCGATGCCGATGCTGGCGCTCGAGCGCAGGGGCTGGCCATGCAGTCCTTGCAGAACATAGGGAGCGCGCAGGCGTTCGAGCAAATGCGCCGCCAGATCCTCGGCCAGGCGTGGCGAGGGGAGGTTGGGCAACAGGACGGCGAATTCGTCGCCGCCGAGCCTGGCACAGACCGCATCCTGTCCCGCGGCCGCCTCGATGCGCTGCGCGGCCGCTTGAATGAGCGCATCGCCGGCGGCATGCCCGAACACATCGTTGATGCGCTTGAGGCCGTCGAGATCCAGCCACAGCACAGCCAGCACGGCGCCGCTGCGATGGGTGCGCTCAAGTGCTTTCGAGCCGGCGTCGAACAATCCCGTTCGATTGTTGAGCCCGGTCAGTGGATCTTGCATGGCCAGGGCCTGCAGGCGAAGTGTGCGTTCACGCATTTGCGCTACGCGGATGGACAGGCCGAAGCTCAGCAACAGGGCGAGCAGCACGGCGACCCACTCGAAGGCGTCCGTGGTCCAGACGTTCTCGGGAAACAGCCCGGCGCTACGCCCCAAGGTGGCAAACCCGCTTGCAAGCATGAGCACGCTGCTCACCAGGAGGATCCCTGCGGGCACGAATTGGTGGCGCGTGCGCAGCGTGGCGGTCAGCGTGATGGCGACGGCGCTGATGGCGATGAGCAAGAGTGAGGGCAGCAGGAGCCAGGTGGTGCCGGGAATCAGCCGAACCAGAGCCAGTGCGACGCAGAACCACTGCAGCAGGGCAAGGGCAAGGTCGGCGTAGGGCAGGCGCTGCGCCAGCAGGAGATAGATGCGCACGAAGAACAGGCCTCCTGCGCACATGAGCAGGGAGGCGGTCACGGGCAGCAAGGCCTGGATGGCGTATTGCTCTGGCCAGACGTAGAGTTGGCCGATGCCGGTGACCGCGGCGAGATACAGCATCGTCCCCGCCTGCCACAGCACGTAGGCGGCATAGGCTGGGTCGCGGGAACTGAGGAACAGCGCTCCGTTGTAGAGGAGCAGCGCGAGCAGCAGGCCGAAAAACAGGCCCTGGACGAGCGCGTCGTGATGTGTGCGCGCCTCGTAGGCCGATGGCTGCCACAGGCGCATCACGGGCGCGATGGCCTCATGCTGCTCCAACTTCAGCATGAGTGTGGAGGGGTTGGTCAGGTGCGGCAGTTTGAAGGCGGTATGGCGCAGGTCGCGCAGACGCTTGAGCGGGAGCGGCTCGGTCCCTTGGACCGGCACACCGTCTTTCCCCTCGCTGACGAGAAAGGCTTGGGCATGCGTCCAGGTCGGCCGGCCAAGTTCGAGGACGAGCGAGCCCCGGGCGCCGGGGTCGGGTTGCAGCCGGATTCGCACCCACACGGCGTGGTTGATCAAGCCGAGATTGTTCCCTGAGGGGCGGGTGAACACATGATCGGGGACCATGGACGCCTGCGCGGCGGAAAGCTTCTCGGCGTCCGCTTGCCGCCAGACGCCGAAACGCAGACCCACATCGGTGCGGGATGCGTGGGCCGATGGTCGGACGCGGGGAAGGCCGGTGAGCGTGCGCGGTTCGGCAGACTTGGGGCTGGGCGCTGGGATTTTCGACGGCTGGTTCGCTGTTGGGATGGCGGTTCGCGGCCCCGCTCCTGGCGCGTTTGCCGGCAGCGCGGGCTGGGCATGGGGCCGGTCTGTGACGAGCACGCCGGCACACATCAAGATGGCCAGCGGCCAGACGACGTGCAGAGCATGGCCCACTTGCATGGACTCCCCGAGGTTCAGGCCGGAAGGCCTGCCATGGACAGGCAGTGTAGGCGGGCAGCAGCGCGCCGCCATCGCTTGTTTGGGGGAAGGGGGCGCTGTCGCGCGGGGCTCAGTTCTTCGGGCGCAGCAAGGCGATCAGGCCGTTGAGTTCGTCGAGCGAATGAAAGGCCAGGCTGATCTCGCCGCGCAAGGCCTTCCCGCTCTTCTTGACGCGGATCTGCACGGGCGCGGCGAGATGCTCGGACAGTTCGGTGGCGAGACGCTCGAGATCCCTTGCTTCGCGATCGGGACGGGCCGTGGGGCGATGCTTCGAGCCGTCCGGCTGTGCGGCGCGGGCGCAAAGACGCTCGGTCTCGCGGACCGACAGCTGCTTGGCGTGCACTTGTTGCGCGACCTGGATCTGATTCGCCGCATCCAGCGCCAGCAGTGCGCGAGCATGGCCCATGTCCAGGTCGCCGGCCAGCAGCATGGCTTGCACGGGCTCGACGAGATTGATCAATCGCAGCAGGTTGCTCACGGCTGCGCGCGAGCGGCCGACGGCCTGCGCCGCTTGTTCATGCGTGAAATGAAATTCGGCGATCAGGCGCTGGATGCCCTGGGCTTCCTCGAGCGGGTTGAGGTCTTCGCGCTGGATGTTTTCGATCAACGCCATGGCCAGCGCGGCCTGGTCCGGCACTTCGCGCACCAGCACCGGGACGCTGTCGAGCCCGGCCAGGCGCGCGGCGCGGCTGCGGCGCTCGCCGGCGATGATCTCGTAGCGCCCTTCTCCCAGCGGCCGCACCAGGATCGGCTGCATCACGCCTTGCGCCTTGATGCTCTCGGCCAGTTCGTACAGCGCACCCTCGTCCATGCGGGTGCGAGGCTGGTATTTGCCTGGCACCAGCGCGTCGAGCGGGAGGGTCGAGGGACTGCCCGCCGGCGCGATGTCCGCGCCCTGCGCGCCGAGCAGGGCTTCAAGTCCGAGGCCTAGACCTTTTCGCTTCTTGCCGGTGGAGGGAGTTGGAGATGGATTCGCGCTCATGGATGGCGTGTCGCTTGGTTTGTGGTGGATGGCGCGATGGCCTGGGTGGCGAGTTCGAGCAGCCAGGCGCGCCCTTGCGGCCAGTCGCCCAGTTCGCTGTCGGTATTGATGTGCCCGAGCGGCCCGGCATCGGTCCGGCGCGCGCCCCAGGCGGCAGCCAGCCCGGAGGCGGCGGAAACCGAACAGAACGGATCGTTGCTGCTGTGGACGAGGTGGGCGGGAAACGGCAGCGGCTGTGTTGTTGCGGGCCTCCAGCCGTACAAAGCCGCGGGCAGCGTCGGTTGGTCGAGGTCGGGGGGTGCGACCAGGAGTGCTCCGCGGACGCGGCCGGTATGCCGGCTGGTGTTTGCCCAGGCGCTGGCGAGATGGCAGCCAAGGCTGTGGGCAGCCAGGAGTATGGGCGCTCGCGCCTCCAGCACGGCGGTTTCGAGTTGGCAGAGCCAGTCACCGCGCAGCGGGGTGTCCCAGTCATGCTGCTGCACGCGCCGGTCGCCATGGCATTGCTCCCACAGGCTTTGCCAATGCCGGGGACCGGAGCCTTGCCAGCCCGGGAGAAGCAGAATGGTGTGGTCGGCGGGCGTCATGGTTGCACCGCTGCGGCTGGCGTCCTCGCTGCTGGAGCTTGCACCCGACGGACCATTTCCTCGGCAAATTCGATGTAGGCCTGGGCGCCGCGGCTCGATTTGTCGAAGACGACACCCGGTTGGCCGTAGCTCGGGGCTTCCGCCAGACGCACATTGCGCGGAATCACGCTTTCGAACACCTTGGCGCCGAAGTGGGTCTTGAGTTGCTCGCTCACCTGCTGTTGCAGGGTGATGCGCGGGTCGAACATCACGCGCAGGAGGCCGATCAGGACGAGGTCGGGGTTCAGCTTGGTGTGGACTTGGCGCACGGTATTGACCAGATCCGACAAGCCTTCGAGGGCGAAGTACTCGCACTGCATGGGCACGACGACGCCATGCGCTGCGCACAAGCCGTTGAGTGTCAGCAGTCCGAGCGATGGCGGTGAGTCGATGAGGACGAAGTCGTAGTCCGCCTGTACGGCCTTGAGCGCGTCCTTGAGCCGATGTTCGCGCCGCTCCAGGTCCACCAGCTCCACCTCGGCACCGGCCAGCTCGCGGTTGGCGCCGAGCACGTCGTACCCCGCAATCGCGCTGTGGCGCCTTGCTTCGGCAATGGAGGCCAGCCCGAGCAGGACTTGATAGACGCTAGGCGCCAGGCTGCGCTTGTCGACCCCCGAGCCCATGGTCGCGTTGCCCTGTGGATCGAGGTCGACAAGCAAGACGCGCTGGCCGACCTGCGCCAGCCCGGCGGCGAGATTGACACTGGTGGTGGTCTTGCCGACGCCGCCTTTCTGATTGGCGACGCAAAATACCGATGCCATCCTGTCTCCTAGCGTGAGTCTTGGGGTTGCGTTGCAATGCTGCGTCGCAGCATCCAAACCACGCAGCGTTGGGCTTGCAGACCCGGTACGGTCAGGATCTGCACACGGGTTTCGAGATCGGCGGGCAGCGCCGCGAGCTCCTCCTGTGGAGGGATGCCCTTCATCGCAGCCCAACGGCCTTTTGCCGCCAGAAGGGGCGCGGTCAGTTTCACCAGCGTGGCCAAGTCGCTGAAGGCTCGGCTGGTGA
>JAJXUC010000130.1 GCA_021783435.1 Pseudomonadota bacterium
CCCTCATGGTTGGCCCTGATGTATCTTTTTGGCAACGCCTGTTCGAACAGCACACAACGCCGTGGGATCGAGGAGGGCCCAGCCCTCAACTGCGCGCGTGGCTGGAAAGCACGGCGTTGCGGCCTTGTCGCATCCTGGTGCCTGGCTGCGGAAACGGCCACGAAGTGCTGCTCCTTGCGGCAGCAGGTTTTGAGGTCACGGCCCTGGACTACGCTCCGGCGGCTGTCGAGCATGTCAAGGGCCGCTTGTTGAAGGCGGGCTTGCAGGCACGTGTCATCGCGGCCGACGTGCGCGAATGGATCCCGGACACGGCATTTGACGCGGTGTACGAGCAAACCTGCCTTTGCGCCCTGCACCCCGATGACTGGACGGTCTACGCAGCCCAGCTACACCGCTGGCTCGCCCCGGACGGGCAGCTGTTTGCCCTGTTCATGCAGGCGCTCAAGCCTGGCGCCGCCGCTGGATTGATTCAGGGGCCTCCCTACCATTGCGACATCCATGCCATGCGGGCCCTCTTTCCCGCCTCGCGCTGGCGCTGGCCGGCACCACCCTACCCGCGCGTGGATCATCCCTCGGACATCCATGAAATCGGGGTCATCCTCACACCCAGAAGCTGAACAAACCCTCCCGCCGCTCAACGCATAGCGATGTCGGGGCAGTTTTGCGGGTCAAGGACTTCGACTTGCCCCCTTTTCGCGGTCAAGGTTTGGGGCTCGCCGCCACGTCTGTTCCAGGCGTGTGCGCGTCGATGAGAGCCACCAGCGCGCTGACCTAGTCGCGCGGCTGCACGTGCTCGCACTGCTGTCGCGTCCGCGCCTCCAATCGCGCCAGCTGCGCAGCAGTGGGGTCGAACTTGAATGTGACTTTGCGCCGTTGCGTGCCGTTCTCTTATCCAGTAATGAGCGGAGCAACAGGCGAAAACCGGCCGTTTGACCCCGTCCTGCCCGGACGACTTCGCCTTGTGGCGCTGCGCGTCGGGTCGGGCCGGGAAGGGGAATACGCGGGCCCATGTTCAACGCAAAATTTCAATGGGCTTGGCTACTCTGGGTGAGTTCTCTATTGCGTCGCTGCAACCTCACCGCCTCGGGCGGGATCGATGTGAACGCTTGCAGGGCCTGCGCGTCGGGAACCTCAATGCCCCCATACCGCAGGCGCAAGAGACCCAGCCCCGATAGTCGCTGCAGCGCCTGATTGACGCGCTGACGGGACAGTCCGCATAAGGCGCCCAGTTCTTCCTGGGTAACGCGCAACAGCTGCCCGACGGCCGGGTATAAGACCGGGTGGAACATCGCGGCCAACGCATGTGCCACGCGTTCGTCGGACCCCGCGACCCGGTCAACCCGCATCTGTTCGGTGATCTGATCCAATCGCTCGGCGAGCTGATTGATGATCGTGCGGTTGAAGGCGAAGCTGCGATCAAGCAGCCAGAAAAAAGTCTCTGCTGGAAGCAGGCCGACATGACTTTTGCGCAGGGCCATGACGTCGCACTTCCATAAGCCGCGCTTGAGCAGTGCATCCTCACCAAACCAGCCACCGGGCGCCACACCGGTGCATGCGATCGTCTTGCCAGCCAGCGACACGGGAGCCATTTTCACCAGCCCGCTCAGCACACCGACCCAGTGCTCCGCTTGGTCGCCGCGCCGACACACGGCATGGCCCGCCTCAACGACCTGCACGCGCAAGTCCTCATGCACGCGTGAACGCTCGCTGTCCAGCAGATTCCCCATCCACTGGAAGGACTGGTTGATTTCCGCGTAGTCCCTGGGCCTCATAGTTTTCGATTGTCGTTTTGGTGACAAATATGAGGCAAATTCCGCTTGAAATATCGTCACTATCTGTAAACAGTTGAAGCAAATGACTCAAAACGACAAAAAATGAAGGTAATCATGACGTTTATGGCAGAACTGCCGGCGGGCCGCCAAACGGAGCACCAGGCCTTCTCAGGCTGTAACAGAACGAAGCGAACCGTCTGCTCACATCCCGTCCGTGCTCCTCACCAACCCCACGGGCCAATCACGCGGCAACCAGCTGCTGAGGCCGGCGCGGCTGCGATGGCCGCCCGAAGAGGCAAGGCGTCTTGCGCCCCCGCGCGATGCCTCGACGCGCGAGAGACACAACGAACTCTCCCGCCGCTCAGCGCACAGCGTTGTCGCGGGGGTTCCGGGGATCAAGGACTTCGACTCACCTCGTTGCAGGGGCAGAGGTCTGGGGCTCGCCGCCACACCCGTTCCAGGCGTGTGCGCATCGGTGAGACCTACCGGTGCGCTGTTCTGATCGCGCGGCGTGTGTGCCCCCGCACGGCTTGAGCGCATTGGGAGCCAGTTCCCAGCACGCCGAGCGGCGTCGGGGGTCGAGCTTGCGTCTGACTTTGCGGCATTGCAATCCTGTGAGTTGACCCAGCCAAGCGCGGAACAACAAGCAAAGCCGCCCGCTTGCCCCCTTCCTGCCCGGACGGCTTCGCCGGCGCGAAGCTGTGCCCCGGGCCGGGCGAGGCTGGGGAATGCGCGGGCACATGTTCATTTGTGCAGCAATGCCGCCAACAGCGGGACCCTGCCGACGCATATCTCAGGAGGCACTAGGCGCGACCGCCTCGGCAGTTCGAATCATGCGCACTCATCAGCCAATCAGGAAGTCTTCCCTGCGCTTGCCAGCGCTCACTTCGCGTTGCAGCCACGTGGGCATCTTGCCACGACCCGTCCAAGTATCGCCCGTGCTTGGGTTGCGATACTTCGCGGCCACCCTCGTGCCTTTGCTACGTGAGCCCCGCCCAGCAAATCCCAGATCGCTCAGGTTGATGTCATATTCCTGCATCTTTGCACGAATATCCGCGACAACGTTCGCAATCTCCGCCTTGCGCTGAGATTCAGCTTGCTGTCGCAGCATTTCAATTTGTGAGAGCAACTCTTTATAGGACGACATGGTGCGACCTCATTGGGTTATGAACAAGAACAACAAAATAGCCATGCATCCATGCTAATTGAAAACGCGGACAATAAAAAAGCCGCCCATGGCGGCTTTTTTCCGGATTCCGGCAGTTATTCGATGGCCTTCGTAATGTCTTCAATGACTTTTTTGGCATCACCAAACACCATCATCGTTTTATCCAGATAAAACAGATCATTATCCAGCCCCGCGTAACCCGTGGCCATGGATCGCTTGTTGACAATCACTGTCTTGGCCTTGTAGGCCTCCAGAATTGGCATGCCGGCAATCGGGGACTTGGGATCATTCTTCGCAGCCGGGTTCACCACGTCGTTGGCTCCAAGCACCACGGCGACATCGGCTTGGGCAAACTCGGGATTGATGTCATCCATCTCGAAGACCTGGTCATACGGCACTTCGGCCTCCGCCAGCAACACGTTCATGTGCCCCGGCATGCGCCCCGCCACAGGGTGAATCGCGTACTTCACGTTGACGCCCCGCTCGACCAACCTCTGCGCCAACTCCTTGAGCGCGTGCTGTGCACGGGCAACAGCCAAACCATATCCTGGCACGATGATCACGCTCTCGGCGTTGGACAGCAAGAACGCCGCATCGTCGGGGCTTCCCGACTTAACGGAACGCTGGGCCCCGCTGGCCCCCTGCGCAACGCTCACCTCGCCGCCAAAGCCACCGAGGATGACGTTGAAGAACGATCGGTTCATCGCCTTGCACATAATGTAGGAAAGGATCGCACCGGAGGATCCAACCAGGGAACCGGCGATGATGAGCATGCTGTTTTCCAGCGAGAATCCGATGCCTGCGGCCGCCCACCCTGAGTAGCTATTGAGCATGGACACGACGACGGGCATGTCGGCACCGCCGATGGGAATGATGATCAGCACACCAAGGGCAAAGGCCAGCACCAACATCAGCACAAAGGGCGTCCATTGGGCTGTCGCCCAAAATCCGAGCCCCAAGCCGACCGTCGCAAGCGCAATAAGCAGATTGATCCAATGCTGCCCCGCAAAGCGCACCGGTGCCCCCTGAAACAGGCGAAACTTGTATTTGCCTGAGAGCTTGCCGAATGCGATGACGGAGCCGCTGAATGTGATGGCGCCAACGATCGCTCCGATGAAGAGCTCGACGCGGTTGCCCAGGGGAAGGGCATCGCCCGCTGCGGCGACAATGCCAAATGCATGCGGCTCGGCCACTTCGGCCAAGGCAATGCATACCGCCGCCAGACCGATCATGCTGTGCATGAAGGCGACGAGTTCGGGCATCTTCGTCATCTCCACGCGCTTTGCCATCGTCGCACCGATTGCACCGCCGACAACGAGTGCCACCAGCACATAGGCCAGCCCTGCGGCTCCGGCCTCCCCACCAATCTTGACGATGAGGGCCACGGTCGTGAGCACGGCAATCGCCATGCCCGTCATGCCGAAGAGGTTGCCGCGCCGACTTGTTGCCGGGTGCGATAAGCCCTTCAGTGCCTGGATGAAGAAAACCGAGGCGACAAGGTAAAGGAGGGTGACCAGATTCATGCTGAGGGTCATGACAAATCCTTGGGCGTGCTCGTGATGTGTGGGGTCGTCATCCGTGTCTCAGGCATCGTTCATTCCGCCTTCTTGACCGGAGCACGCTCTTTCTTCTTGAACATCTCAAGCATGCGCCGCGTAACCAGGAAGCCGCCGAACACGTTCACGGAAGCCATTGCCACGGCCAGCATGCCCATGACTTTGCCGAGGGGCGTGACGGTAAGCGCCGCAGCAAGCATGGCGCCCACGATGATGATGGCTGAGATGGCATTCGTCACCGACATGAGAGGCGTATGTAGAGCGGGCGTGACGGTCCACACAACGTGGTAGCCGACATAGATGGCCAGCACGAAAATCGTGAGGTTGATCATGAATGGGGAAATATCGTGCATGCTCGGCTCCTTTAAGCTGACTTGCGCTTGACTTCACCGCCTGTGGTCATCAGACAGGCCGCAACGATGTCGTCTTCCAGGTTGACCACGAAGCCCTTGTCCTTGTCGAGGACAAGCTTGAGAAAGTCGAGCACGTTGCGGGCATAGAGCTGCGATGCATCGGCGGCCACAAGGGCGGGGAGATTGGTCTCACCTACGATGGTCACGCCGTGCTTGACCACAGTTCGGTCCCGCTCGGTAAGCGGGCAATTTCCGCCCTGGCTTGCAGCCATATCGACGATCACGGACCCTGGTTTCATGCCCATCACCATCTCCTCGCTCACGAGCACAGGCGCGCGCCGTCCGGGAATGAGGGCAGTGGTGATCACGATGTTGGCCTGCTTGACACGCTCGGCCACGAGCCGTGCCTGGCGATCCAGCCAAGCACGGGGCATGGGACGTGCGTAGCCGCCGACCCCCTGCGCGATCTCGCGCTCTTCCTCGGTCTCAAACGGCACGTCGATAAACTTCGCGCCGAGGGACTCCACCTGCTCCTTGGCTGCGGGGCGTACGTCCGAGGCTTCCACCACAGCGCCTAAGCGCTTTGCGGTGGCAATGGCCTGTAGTCCGGCCACGCCAGCGCCGAGGACCACCAAGCGTGCAGCCTTGACCGTACCGGCTGCCGTCATCAGCATCGGCATGAAGCGAGGGTAGAGGTTTGCGGCGACGATCACGGCTTTGTACCCGGCGATGTTTGCCTGGCTGGACAGCACGTCCAGACTCTGCGCGCGCGTCGTGCGAGGAGCGGCTTCCAGCGCGAAGGCGGTGAGGCCAGCTGCAGCCAATGCCTGCAGGCCTTCGGCGTTGAAGGGCTCGAGCATGCCAACGACGGCCGCCCCGGGCTTCATCAGCACAAGCTCGGATGCAGCAGGGCTGCGCACTTTGAGCACAAGCTCGGCACCCATGGCCTCCGCCGCCCCCACGATCTGGGCGCCTGCTGCAACGTAGTCGGCATCCAGAGCCCCGGCCAACTGGCCGGCCCCGGTCTGCACCAAAACCGTGTGCCCTTGGCCCGCAAGCTTCTTGACCGTCTCAGGGGTCGCTGCCACGCGGGCTTCACCTGGCACAGTCTCAGCCGGTACGCCTATGCGCATGAGGTTCTCCTCAATGTGGGAAAGAATTGTGAACAATCAACATTGCTATTGTCGCTGATGCTGATAACTGAGGGGGAACCCCGCTCACACAAGCAGCGCCTGAGCCGGGAAAATACCGCGTCACCTTCGGCTTGCGTTGACAATGCAACCCTTTGCAAGGAGTTCATGCATGCGCCAAGTCTGGAAGCCCAGTGTGACGGCGGCCGCCATCATTGAGCGCGACGGCCATTTTTTGCTCGTCGAGGAACACACGCTCGAGGGTCTGCGTCTGAACAACCCGGCTGGGCATTTGGAGCCAGGTGAAAGTCCGGTGCAGGCGGCGGTACGCGAAACCCTGGAAGAAACCTGCTGCCAGTTCACGCCCGACGCACTGGTCGGCGTTTATTTGTCGCGCTTCCAGCGTCCGGGCGAGGACGTGACCTATCTTCGCTTTGCCTTTCGCGGCAGTATCGGCAGTCCGATCGCGGGTTGTCGGCTCGACGACAACATCGTGCGCACCGTCTGGCTCACTCCTGGCGAAATCCGCGAAAGCCAAGCTCGGCATCGCAGTCCGCTTGTTTTGCAATGCGTGGAAGACCATCTGGCTGGCAAATGCTATCCGCTCGATCTCGTGACAACGCACCCCAGTGTTCAGGCGCTGCAGGGCGCGAACAGCCAGGCAGCCCTCTAAAATCCTCACCATGACATCTTCCAAGCTCCGCGTCGTCGTTGGCATGTCCGGCGGGGTTGATTCGTCCGTGTCAGCATGGCTGCTCAAACAGCAGGGCTTTGAGGTCATCGGCTTGTTCATGAAGAACTGGGAAGATGATGACGATGATGCTTACTGCTCGTCACGCCAGGACTGGCTTGACGCCGTGAGCGTTGCCGACACGATCGGCGTCGATATCGAAGCGGTCAATTTCGCAGCCGAATACAAAGATCGGGTTTTCGCGGAATTCCTGCGCGAATACTCGGCGGGACGCACACCGAACCCTGACGTCCTGTGCAACGCCGAGATCAAGTTCAGGGCTTTTCTCGATCATGCGATGCACTTGGGCGCTGACAAAATCGCCACGGGCCACTATGCCCGAGTACGCGAGAGCGCGCAGGGTTTCGAGCTCCTGCGCGGTCTTGATGCGACCAAGGATCAAAGTTATTTTCTGCACAGGCTGAACCAGGCGCAGCTCTCCCGGACGCTGTTCCCGGTGGGTGAATTGCCCAAAACCGAGGTTCGGCGCATCGCCGCCGCAATCGGCCTGCACAATGCCCGCAAGAAGGATTCCACCGGGATCTGCTTTATTGGCGAGCGGCCGTTCAGGGCCTTTCTCAACCGCTACCTTCCGACCCGACCCGGACCGATGAAAACCCCGGACGGCAGGATTGTGGGCGAGCATGTCGGATTGGCCTTCTACACGCTGGGGCAGCGCAAGGGCATTGGCCTGGGAGGCAGCCGGGATGGCAGCGGCGAACCTTGGTTCGTGGCCCGCAAGGACATGCTCAGCAACACCTTGTACGTGGCTCAGGGGCACCATCATCCCTGGCTGCTCAGCCGCGCCTTGCGCGCCAGCAACACGAGCTGGGTGGCGGGACGCCCACCAGCCAGTGATCAGGTTCTTAGTGCCAAGACACGTTACCGGCAAGCCGACAACGCCTGCCAAATCCATCGCATGGAACCGGGCGGCTTCACGCTGACCTTCGACACCCCGCAATGGGCCGTCACGCCAGGTCAATCGGCCGTCATTTACGCCGGAGAGGTCTGTCTCGGGGGCGGGGTGATCGATGAAGTCATCAATGCACTGGTGGATGCGGCGGCGGCTTCGGTTCCGATCGCCTGAGACGGCTGCGACCCACGCTTGCCAAGCAATCGCGTCCTTTCGCGAAGCCCGGTTAAGTCATGCGCGCAAGAAGCGTTTCCATTTCTTCCATCATGGCATCGAGCCTGATTTTCTCGCCGGGGCCGCCGTCCATCCGCGAATCAAGCTCCTGCTCGATATAGCACACGGTCATGCGCACGAAAGTACTGTCCAGCGCCTTGCGTACAGCCGAAAGCTGCTGAGCCACCTTAAGGCAAGTCTCGCCCTCATCGATCATGCGCTGCACTCCGCGCAGCTGGCCTTCGGCACGCTTGAGCCGATTGAGAATGTCGGTTCGCGACGCCTCGTTGGTGAGAACGGACATGATTGGCTCTCCAAGATCCTGAGTTGTGGTCGAAATGCTGCGCTTGTTCATCGCGGCTCTCTCCTCATGATACCCAGCTGGATTCGCCGGCGCACGAGCGTGCGCCGGCTCCCGCGCCAACGAAACGCCGCCACCGGAGAGGCGACTGACGACCATGTTGGCCCAAGCGGTCAAAATTCGGGCATGCGCCAAGCCCACGGTCATGGCAGCAATCGTGCCCGGGCCGTGTATGAAAGGGATCAAGCGCTGCCGCTCTTTCGCCGGCCCCGTCAACGACAAGACCTGGGCCCGCGTCACTCAAACAGCGCGCATGCTGATGGGATCCGAAGCGCCGCCACCGCGTCTGCGAAACGTGGCGCCCTGCCGCAGCTGCGCAGCCGATCAAACCTTGTGGCGCGCGCACTCCCTCCGCGGGCAGCCAACACAAATCATTCGGCGTCGGGATGGGGGCCATGGTGGGAATTGTCTTGTCGGGCGATCGCCCATCAAGTTGGACATCCCGCTCGGTCAACGCTCGGGGCTGCGCAGCTGGGCGCCCATCCGGATCGCACTCTCAGGCGCCGCAACTCAATTTGGACTCGGGAACCCCGAGCTTCTTGAGAATCAGCCCAAGCGGGCAGAAGTTCGTGAAGCCAAATTGCAGCAAATTGGCGCCGACAAAGGCCGTGAGCAACAAAAACCATTCAGATACGAACAGGGGACTGCCCTGAACGCCGAGCAGCAGGGACAGCAGGATAAAAGTTCCCGCGAAGATTCGGATATAGCGTTCAACGGTCATGCGAGGCTCCATGTGGACGGATTCAAGAATTATCGACAAAATAGTGCAAACCCGCTGGAGTATCAAGAGCGGCTTGCCGTGGTGGGTCGTAGCTCAGTTCTGTTGTGCAGCCGGAGCCTTCACACGAATCTGCCAGATGTAGTACATCAGCGGGATCACGATCAGCGTGAGCATGGTTGAAAGCAGTGTGCCGAAGATTAGGGACACGGCAAGTCCACCGAAAACCGGATCGGTGATCATGATGGCCGATCCGAAAATGATGGCAAGGGCCGTGAGAAGAATGGGACGCAGCCGCACAGCACCCGCCTGTGCCACCGACTCCTGCAAGCTGTAGCCGCGAGAGCGGTAATCCAGGATGAAGTCGATCAGCAGCAGGGAGTTGCGCACCACGATACCTGCCAGCGCGATCACACCGATCATGGATGTGGCCGTGAATGATTGGTGGGTGATCCAGTGGCCGGGAAACACGCCGATAAGCGTGAGTGGAATTGCCCCCATGACGATGACCGGCAATAGGAAGGATTTGTAGTACGCCACCAGAAGCAAGTAGATAAAGACCAGCGCCACCATGAAGGCCGAGCCCAGGTCGCGGAACACGTCCAAAGTCAGGCGCATCTCGCCACCCCAGAGAAGCTGGTAGCCCTTGAGGTCAGAAGCAGGCGTCTCGGAAAAGCCGAGATTGCCAGTGCTGAATGTGGTGCCGTTGGCTAGCTTTTTCCCATCCAGCATGGAGTTCAGGCTCAGCGTTGCGTAAACAGGGCTGGAATGAATCATTTCGCCGCTCACATACACCACAGGATGCTGATCACGGCTATAAATGGGCCTTGCCAGAGACGTCTTCTCGACCGTCGCAATGGCCGAAAGCGGAATGACCTTGCCCTGCGCGTTTTGAATCGGTACGTCCAGCAGTTGCTGAGGGCCTTGGCGCTCGGTGCGCGGGATGCGCACAACGATGTTCACCGGCTCCAGCGCGTTCCGGTCATGCACAGCACCAACCTTGAGCCCCGAGACGTAATCGTGAAGGAGCTGGATGATCTGTCCAGGGACGATACCTGACAGTGCCGCCTTCTGCCGATCCACTTTGATCCGATACTCGGATGTGGTCGCGGTAACGGAATTGTCCTGATTCATCAGGCCGTACACCCGATCGAACGTACCCAGCATGCCCTTCGCCGAACTGCGCAGCACATCGTAGTCAGGGCCATACAGCTCTGCCATGACCTGCGCGCGCACCGGTGGGCCGGGTGGGGTTTCGAACAACTTGATGATGGCGGCTGGGAAACGGGCACGGACGGGGGCGAGCTGCGCGTACAGCTCCTGCACGATGGCGTGGGACGAGATGCTGCGCGCATCCTTGCCCACAAGGTTCACACGAATCTGGGCGAAGTTGTCGCCTCGCTTGAGCGGGTCGCCGCGCACCAACGCGGCAAAGTCAACTGGAGCCGCCTCGCCGACAAAGGTCTGATAGTCGAGCACGTCGGGATTGCCGCCCAGTACGTTGCCCACAGCTCGTGCCACCTCGTCCGTGCCCTCCACGGACGAACCTGCCGGGGTGTCCACTTGCACAAGAAAGGTGTTGGTATTGTCGTTTGGCAGCATCTTGAGTTCCACACCCAGGCTGGACAGCGGTCCGTTCATGCCCGCTGAGCGGATGAACTGCCAGGCAGGCATCAGCATGGCGCCAATGAGGAGAAGCAAGACCGCCAGCAGCATGACGTTGCGCTTGGCGCGGCTTTTCATCAGGGGAGTGAACAGGCGCAAATAGACCGTATGGAGCCGGTCTGCCTTGTGGGTGCCGTCGTCCTCAAGCGGCTCGGTACGGGCCAGCTCCTCGCGTGCTGCCTTTTTCGATAGCCACACCCTCGCGGCCCAGGGCACGACCGTATAGGCAAGCAACAATGAGGCAATCATGGCCACCGGCACATTGATCGGGATTGGGCGCATGAACGGCCCCATCATCCCGCTCACAAAGGCCATCGGGATAAAGGCCAGGATCACGGCCAGCGTGGCCATGTTGGTAGGGTTGCCGATCTCGTTGGTGGCGTCGATGACCGTGGCAATGAAATTGCGCTTGGCCCCATTGTGCAAATGGCGGTGAATGTTCTCAATCACCACGATGGCGCCGTCGACGAGCAGGCCGAGCGACAGGATGAGCGCAAACAAGGTGATGCGGTT
>JAJXUC010000014.1 GCA_021783435.1 Pseudomonadota bacterium
ACTTGCTCGACAGCACCGTGGTGATGGCCGCCGTCAAGGTGGTCTTGCCGTGGTCCACGTGCCCAATCGTCCCCACGTTCACGTGTGGCTTGGTCCGCTCAAATTTGCTCTTCGCCATGATGAATGCTCCTGAAGACGATGGTGATGGTTGAAGACTGCGAGTAAAGACGACAACTTGAATGTGGTGCCCATGGCGGGAATCGGACCCGCGACCTCTCCCTTACCAAGGGAGTGCTCTACCACTGAGCCACATGGGCGAATGAGGTACTGCCAAATTCGACTGCTGCGTGATTTGAACCGACGTTGCGAACGACCCCCGAAACGCTCAGGGTGGAGCGGGAGACGGGAATCGAACCCGCGCCATCAGCTTGGAAGGCTGAGGTTCTACCATTGAACTACTCCCGCCTCGGCCAGCAAACGCGCCTATCCATACATGCCAACAGATGCACAACTGCGCTCGAGATCCGAACCGCTCAGCGGCAGAGCCAGTCATACACCGAGGCACCGTGAGGTGCGTCCTTGAGCAGGAGTCAGCGGTTTCGCTTGGTGGAGGAGGTTGGATTCGAACCAACGTAGGCGTAAGCCAACAGATTTACAGTCTGCCCCCTTTAGCCACTCGGGCACCCCTCCGAGGCGAACCTAAAATTTTCAGGTCGTTTGTAGGATTTGTCAACTCAAACCTGTGGACGCACCCGTTCGGGTGGGTTCGCGGGTGGCAAAAAAGTTTGCCAGGGCAAGCCCAGGGTCGGGCGCACGCATGAAGGCTTCGCCGACGAGAAAGGCATGAACTCCGCTGGCGCGCATCATGGCGGCGTCGGCAGGGGACAGGATGCCACTCTCCGTGACCGCCAAGCGGCCGGCCGGCAAGGCGTTCATCAGTTCGAGTGTGGTTTCCAAACGGGTTTCGAAGGTGCGCAAATTGCGGTTGTTCACACCGATGAGAGGTGTGCGCAGCGACAGGGCGCGGTCGAGTTCGCTGCGGTCATGCACTTCGACCAGCACGTCGAGGCCATAGGCCAAGGCGCAATCTTCCAGTTCCCGCAGTTGCGTGTCGCTGAGCGCTGCGGCGATGAGCAGGATGCAGTCGGCCCCCATGGCTGCCGACTCGGCCACCTGGTAGGTGTCGACGATGAAGTCTTTGCGCAGAACCGGCAGGCTGCAAGCCGCGCGCGCCTGCACCAAGTATTCGGACGCGCCCTGAAAGTAGTCGTGATCGGTGAGAACCGACAGGCATGTCGCGCCGTGCCGGGCGTAGCTTGCGGCGATGTCTGCAGGCCGGAAATCCGCGCGCAGCACGCCCTTGGAGGGACTGGCTTTTTTCACCTCGGCGATGACGGCAGCTCCGCCCGCGGCCACTCGCGCCTGCATGGCGGCGGCAAATCCACGCCGCGGTCCCTGGGCTTGGGCCTCGGTCCGCAACATCGGCAAGGGGCGCGTAACGCGGGCAGACGCGACTTCGCGCGCCTTGGTTGCCAGGATGCGCTGCAGAATGTCGGTCATGCTGAAGTCGCGTCGGAAGCAGCAACCGGTGCGGCGAGTTCGCGCGTGTACGCCACGAAGGTCTCGAGTTTTTCGCGCGCATGGCCGGCGGCGACGGCTTTGCGCGCCAGTTCCAAGCCATTCGACAGCGAGTTGGCGAGCCCGGATGCGTAGAGTGCACAGCCTGCGTTGAGGATCACCACATCACGCACGGGGCCCTCCACATCATCCAGCGCTTGGCGCATGCGCTCGGCCGATTCCTGCGGCGTCTTCACCTGCATGTCCGACAAGTTGCAGCATTTCAGGCTGAAGTCGGAGGGGTGGATCCGGTACTCGAGAATCTGACTGTCCTTGAGTTCACCCACCATGGTCTCGCCGCACAGCGAGACTTCATCCATGCCATCCAGCCCATGCACCACCAGCACATGCTGACTGCCCAGGCGTTGCAACACGCGCACCAGAATACCGACGAGATCGGGGTGGAAGACGCCCAGCAACTGGTTGGGCGCGCCGGCCGGGTTGGTCAGCGGCCCGAGAATATTGAACAGCGTACGCACGCCGAGTTCCTTGCGCACCGGCGCGGCGTGCTTCATCGCGGTGTGGTGGTTGGGGGCGAACATGAAGCCGATCCGGGTGTCGTCCAGGCATTGCGCCACCTGTTCGGGTGTGAGCTGGATGTTGGCACCCAGGGCTTCGAGCACATCGGCCGAGCCGCTGGAGGAACTCACGCTGCGCCCGCCGTGCTTGGCCACGCGTGCGCCGGCAGCAGCGGCGACAAACATGCTGCTGGTGGAGATGTTGAAGCTGTGGGCGGCATCGCCGCCGGTGCCGACGATGTCGACCAGGTGGGTGGCGTCGGTCACCGGCACCTTGGTGGCGAACTCGCGCATCACCATGGCTGCGGCGGTGATCTCGCCGATGGTTTCCTTCTTCACCCGCAGGCCGGCGATCAGCCCGGCCATCATGACCGGCGACATCTCCCCGGTCATGATGCGGCGCATGAGCGCCATCATCTCGTCGTGAAAAATCTCGCGGTGCTCGATCACGCGCACCAGCGCCTCCTGATTGGTGATGGGCATGGGGGCTCCAGATGGTGTTTTTAGCGTCCGGTCAGCCGCAGGAAATTCTGCAGCAGGCGGTGGCCGTGCTCGGTTTCGATGGATTCCGGATGGAACTGCACACCTTCGATGGCGTACTGCCGATGGCGCACGCCCATGATTTCGCCGTCTCCGGTCGTGGCTGAAATTTCCAGGCAAGCAGGCAGGTTCTCGCGCGCGATCGCGAGCGAGTGGTAGCGCACCACGGTGTAGGGGCTGGGCAGGCCGTCGAACACACCACGGCCATCATGCGACAAGGCGCTGGTCTTGCCATGCATGATGCTCTGCGCGCGGATCACCTGTCCGCCGAAGGCCGCGCCGATGGCCTGGTGCCCCAGGCAGACTCCCAGGAGGGGAAGCCTCCCGGCAAAGTGCTGCAGCACCGCCACGCTCACGCCAGCCTCGGCCGGGGAACAGGGCCCGGGGGAGATGACGATGCGCTCGGGCGCCAGCGCCTCGATCTCGGCCAGGTTGAGTTCGTCGTTACGAATGGTGCGGACGTCCTGGCCGAGTTCACCAAAGTACTGCACCAGGTTGAAGGTGAAACTGTCGTAGTTGTCGATCATCAGCAGCATATACGCTCTATCCTATTGATTTAGTTGGATGTTTTGTCAGAATCCCGCGTTTGGTGCCCGCTTTTTCTGTCGCTGGCGAGGCTGGCCCGACGTGCTGGGTGGGGACTGAAGCGCCCGGGCGGACGCAAATAGGTCGGTCAGGCTGATGGCTTGCGCCAACGCCAACCGGAGCGTGCTGCTGAGAGCGAGGACTTGGCAGACATGGATGTGATTATCGCTGGATCGCGCGACCTCTCGAACGGTGCCACCTCCCTCCGTCGGACGGTCTGTCAGCTATCGTCTTCCGCCAGCTCGTAAGCCTTGCGAATCAAGGCAGCGACTTCCCAGAGCCCGTGCCCGAGGTGACGATGAAGTCCTTGCCGGCGGCGCCGAGTTGGATGGCGTCGACCTGGTGTCTGTAGAGCGAGTAGCCTTTGAGAATCGAGACGAGATCCGGGTGGACGATGCCTTTGGCGGCCACTTCGGCCACCGTTCCAGCGGACTCGAAGGCAGGATTGAACTGGAGCAGCGGCTCCGGCCACAGTCGGCCTTCCGACAACCGCGCCTCAACTGTTGCGTGGATCTCAGGGTCGGCGATGTTGAGGAAGCTCTGGATGTACTTGGCATAGTCCTCGACGACCTTGGCGTGCGTGCTCAGTACGTCCATCTGTGCCTCCCTTGTCTTTTCCGTCTATTCCAAACGGAACGCCGACGAATTGTCCTCGTCCAACCGTGCGGGCCGTAATCCATATGCTGTGCGCACGCCCAGCACAACCATCACGACGGCAACTTTAGAAGCGCCATCACCACAGCCCTGAGTTCAGTCACGATGTCGCGCAGCGCCGGCGCAGACGAGGACAGGTTGCGTACGAAGGCCACCCACTGCCTCTGCTTGGCGTCATCCTGCGCGAACGCATCGGTCAAGCCTTCTGGCAGAGCAGCCGGAAGCGGCGTGCCGCGCCGAGCAAAGGTCGCCTCGATCGCCCGCCGCAGGCGAGCAGGGGCGATCTCGAAAGTGCGCACGAGCATCCAGACGTCGTAGTAGTCCTTCATCCGGCTGTTGGCCAGACCGAGGGTCACCATCGCGTGCAGCTTCTCAGCGATGACGGTCTCCTGGGGATAGGCCCGCAGCCGCGGCGAGGGCATGTCCAGCAGGACGGGCAGCTCGATGTCCTCGACGCCCGGCTCGACGGCATCGCCAAAGCCGACATCGACGACAACCGGGATCCGTGTGCCTGCCATCGCAGCGGTCGTGCGAAGGCGCGAGCCGCCGTACTTCATATCTTCGCGGATGGGCTGAATCTGCAGGCCGGCGACATCGAAGGCGATGCCGTCATCGACGCCGATCGTCATGACTTCGCGGAACGCTGTCAGCAGCGCATCGTCCGACGGATCGCCGAAGCCCAGGAGGTCCAGGTCGCGGGTCGCACGATGGGGTTCATCGAACCACGTAGTCAGCAGGAGCGCGCCCTTGAGCACGAAACGCTCTCGGTACGGCGAGAGGCTCAGGCGGTGCAGCAGGCGTTCGAGCGCATAGCGCGTCAGCAGCAGTTCGAGCGGCTGCCCGCGCGCATGTGCCAGGTTCAGCAGGCGCTGGCGCACCGAGGCGCCGACGTTGCGCGTCCGTGATCCAGACTTGTCAGGCATCGCTGGTCAGCGCCATCAGATAGGGCTGAATCGTGCGCCACACGCCGGCGGCCTGCGCCTCGCGCGCGATCTGCGCCGGCGTGGCCTTGCGTTGCCGCAGCGCCTGGCGCAGGCCCTCGACCGCGATCAGTTCGCCGACAGTACGGCGGTAGCGGAACAGGTCCGCCACAGTCTTGGCAATGCCGAACACCGGCACGCTCGCGCCCGCGATCTTCTTGTGCTCGACGCCGCAGCGCAGTTGGTCGTCGGGGAACCGGGCGACACGCAGCGGTGGATAGCTGACGCGGGGGCGCCAGTCCTTGCGGCCAATGGCGATCCAGACCTTGGGCGGGATCTGGTCGGTCAGCCCGTGGAACGCGAGCGCCGAGACGAGGCAGATCACGCCCTTGGGTACGAGGCGTGATGCTTCGGCCAGTGACTGTTGCGGGTCGAGCGCGGCGTCGGGCAGTTGGTACAGCCCGCGGGCCAGGCGAACGACCTCTCCGGCGCGCTCCATGCGGCTCACCGTGGTACCCGTGACGCCTGCGCTGCGCAGCTCTGCGAGCCGCGTCAGGCCGCGCTGCCGAAGCAGCGCCAGCGCTTGGTCGCGCTGAGTCGAGGGGACGGCAAGAGGCATGTTCTGAAGGCTCGGATGATCTGCGGAATCGTCCGCTGGTTTATACCATTTCCGTGCCCTCGCTGACCAGTTCCGGAAAGGCCCGGCAATGACCCGGGCGGTGTTGTGAATGCCATGCAACGGTTGGCGACATCACGAGAAGAGCAACAGTGAGGCAGTGAGTCCGGCCCGTTCTCGCTGCCGCGCTTCCACTACTTCACCCGCCGCAGTCTCGCTCGTGCGTCGGCCGCGCTTGTCATACGTCTTGTATGTTCAAACCAGACCAGCGCGGTACAGTCCAATCACCGCTGAGGTGACCGGACACCCAGAACCGCCGCCCCGTACAGTACGGCCGCTGGCGCACCCGCGAGCAACCACGGCCAGGACGAAAGCATGTGGCTGTCCATCTTCATGCCGCGCTCCACCTGCATCAGGTAGTACGGTGCCCAGCGGCTGCGCTTCTTCTTCTCGATCCAATCCTCGGCGATGGCCTTGAAGGTCAGCGCATTGGCGTTGATCTGTCGTGTGCGTTCGGTCTGCCGAGCATGGGCCAGGCGCCGGCCCTGGTGGATCAATTTGCGTGCGTCGTCACGCGCCTTACGCGCATCGGCCAACGAGACCTGTGGATACTCGCCAGTAGCGAACAAGTTTTCGCGCCCGGCGATGCGGTAGCGGTAGCGCCATAGCTTCGAGCCGCTGGGCTTGACCTCGAGGTACAGGCCGGCGGTGTCGGCGAGCTTGGCCTGGCGGATCTTGATGTCGGTGAGGGGCATGGCACTGAACTCTTAGGAACAGCGCCGTTCGCTGCTCCAGTTGCATGCTCCTAGCGGATTTGCCTGCTTCAACTCCCTGTCGAAGTCTGGTTCCAAAACGGCGCTTTCATCGCCCACTGTTCGACATCAGCACCCAACGCCAAGTCGCGGTGGTTGCGTGAACCGTCTTGCCGACTCAGCGATCGCCCTCAAGCGCCATGCAGGCGCAGGGGGGGATATCAGGCGTTTGGCTTGCGCCAATGCCGACGCTGGAGACGCGAGAAAGGGCTGGACGACGACAGGAAGATCATGGGCACATTATCGCTTCTCCGCCTGTATGTGTGCCGCGTCCCAGCCCAGGGCGGATGCCGCATGAACTCAGGGCGTGGCTTCCAGGTCTTGCACCTGGCGGATGTATGCGGCCATGGCCTGCGCCGAGTCCTGGCCACGCATGGCAGCCCAGGCGTCCCACTTGGCGCGGGCAACCCAATCCATCGCGCCAGGGCGCTCGCCTTGCGCGTCGCCCGAGGATGCTTGCTTGTACAGGGCGTAGAGCCGCAGCAGCGTGGCGGGAGCGGGACGCTGGCTCAAGGATTGGGCGCGAGAGACAGCGTCGAGAAAATCGGCTTGCAACGTGGGGGCCATGCTGGGGTCCGAAGGCATGCGCGAAGGCTGCATCGTACGGTCGACGGCGTGGAGGCATGCAGTGAACCGCTCCACGGGAGCCGCCGATACGCGAGACCCAGGCGCCACGCTCAGCTCTCGCGGTGTATCCCGGCGTGCACCTGGCCTGCAGGCACATGCTGCGAGGCGGACTGGACATGGCCGGTCTGGTCATCGAAGAAAAAATCGGGCTGGAACTCACGCAGGAAGGGCCCTTTGTCGAGGCCGCCGAGGAACATCGCCTCATCCACGGCGATGTTCCAGTGCATCAGCGTGCGGATGGCGCGTTCATGCGCCGGCGCGCTACGGGCGGTGACCAGGGCGGTGCGCAGGCGCATGGCGACGACCCCTGTGCTGGCCGCGCTTTGCAGCCGGTGCAAGGCTTCGAGCAGGGGTTTGAACGGGCCGGGTGGCAGCGGCAGCGCCGCCTTGCTGGCTTCATGCTGCTGGAACGCGGGCAGGCCTTGAGCCTGGAACACGCGCTCGGCTTCGTCGGAGAAGAGCACGGCGTCGCCATCGAACGCGATGCGCACCTCGGTGGGGTGCGCCTTCGAAGCGTGGGCGGATTGCGGGTAGACCTGCGCCGCAGCGAAACCCGCCGCCAGAGCCGCGCGTACGTCGTCGGTGTTGGTGGAGAGGAACAAATTGGCCTGCAGTGCGTGCAGGTAGTGGTAGGGCGGGCGGCCGCGCGTGAACACGCCACGGTCGATGGGTGTGGCGTGATGTCGGGCCGAGCGGAACACACGCAGCCCTGAAACCGGGTCGTTGCGCGACAGCAGCACCACCTCCACCCGATCGCGTTCGGCGTCGCTGGTGTTGAATGCCAGCAGCTTGCGCACCAACTGGAATGCCACGCCGGGTTGGGCCGGGCGCTCGATGCGGTCGAGCTGTAGCCGCATGTACGCCGCATCGTCGGATTCCTCGAAGATGCGGTTCTCCTCCTCGAAATCGAACAGGGCCCGCGAGGAGATGGCCACCACCAGGCGGTCTTGGAGTGTTGAACTCATGATGCAAGGGTCGTCGACAACTGCCACTGCACGAGTTGTGCGGCTGACATCGGCCTGGCGTAGAAATAACCTTGAAAGTGATGGCAGCCCATCTCCAGCAGGCTCTCAACCTGGGCCTGCTCCTCAACGCCTTCGGCGATGGCCTCCATACCCAGATTCTGCGCCAGCGCCAGCACGGTGGCGGCGATGGCGCGGCTGCGGCCACTGATGTGCAGGTCGCGCACGAATTCACGGTCGATCTTGATGCGGTGCAGCGGCAGATGCTTGATGGAACTGAGGCTGGAGAAGCCGACGCCGAAATCGTCCAGTGCGAGTGTCACGCCGAGCTTGGCGAGTTGTTCCAGGCAGACGAAAGTGTCCAGCCCGGTTTGCAGTGCCGATTCGATGATCTCCACTTCCAGGCTGGCTCCTGGCAGAGCATGCAGCCGCAGCAGTTCGGCCACGCGCGCCGGCAGTTCGGTCTGCTGCAACACCGTGGGGTGCACATTCACGCCAACCCGCGGGATCTCGCGTCCCTGTGCCCGCCAGGCGGCCATTTGACGACACGCCGCCTCCAGCACCCAGTCCGTGACTTCGCTCATCATCCCCATGGAGTCGAGGGCATCCAGAAAGTCGCCCGGAGTGAGCAGGCCGCGTCGGGGATGGTTCCAGCGGATCAGGGCCTCGACGCCGACGAGTCGCCCGATGTTGTCAACCTGTGGCTGATAGTGCAGCTCGAACTGCCGTTCGAGCACCGCCTGGCGCAACTCGGTCTCCAGCTTCCACAGGGGGATGAGTGGCTGCAGCATGCTGGCGTCGAAGGCGCGGTAACGCTGGCCCCCAGCCGTCTTCGCCTTGTACATGGCCTTGTCGGCGGCACGCAACAGGCTCTCGGAGTCGTCCGCGTCGAGTGGGAAATAGGCCATGCCGATGCTGGCATGCAGCGCGATGTCCTCGCCATCCAGCTTCAGGGGCTGAGCCAGGGCGTGCAACGCGGCCTCGGCCACGCGCACGCTGCCTTGCAGCACATCGCCACCCTCGATCAGGGCGATGAACTCGTCGCCCGACAGTCGAGCCAAGGTGTCGGAGGCGCGCATGACCGAAGCCATCCGCCGGCTTGCTTCGACCAGCGCCAGATCGCCGATGGCGTGACCCAGGCCGTCGTTGATGGTTTTGAAGTGATCCAGGTCGATGAACAGCAGGCCCAGTGTCTGCTTGCTGCGCTCGGCACGCAAGACGGCCTGCTCCAGACGGTCGCGCGCCAGTACGCGGTTGGGCAAGCCGGTGAGGCCGTCGAAATAGGCGAGTTCACGCAGCCTGGCTTGCGACTGCTTGAGTTCCGTGATGTCGGCCAGCATGCCGATCAGGTTCTCGCCGGCGCCAAAACGTTTGTGCGCCAGGCTTGCCCAGAACTCAACCACGGACCCGCTCGCCGTTTCGCACTGCAACTCCCCATGCCAATGGCCGTGCTGCAGCAGCTCCATGCGCAAGTGCTGCAGGCGTTCGGCGGATTGCGCCGCCAGCAGGCGCGGCAATTGCCCCAGGGCCTGCGACTCGGTTTCCTGCATCAGCCGCAGGTAGGCAGGATTCACGCTTTGCAGTCGCCAATCGACATCGGCAATGAAAATGCCTTCGCCGGCATGGCTGAGAATCTGGGCCGACTGTTCCAGCCGTGACTGCATGAGGTGCCGGTTGGTGACGTCTTCCACCACGCCCAACAGGCGCCGCCGCCCGCCGTCGCGCTGGGCACGGCCGACGACACGTGTCCAACGCGGGGTTTGCACATGGTCTTGGGCGTTGCGAAATTCGAGGTCGAGCAGCCGCATGCCTTGGAGGCAGGCATCGAAAGCAGCTTGCACCTCCGGGCGCTCGTCCGGGTGCACGCGCTCGAACAAATCGTCCATGCTCATGTCGAGGGCATGGTCGGGGTTGGGCAGTTCGGGCAGATAGCGGCCGTAGGTGACGCGGCCACTTTCCGGGTCGAGTTCGAAATCGGTCATGCGTGCCGCGTCAAGCGCCAGCGCCAGGCGCGACTGGCTCTCGCGCAGCGCGCGCTCCGAGGCATGCCGGGCCAAGGCCATGCGCAGCGCGGCGTCGACCTGGCGCGGCTCGAACGGCTTGACCAGATAGCCATATGGCGTCGTGGCCCCGGCGCGCTCCAGGGTGTCATGGTCGGCATAGGCCGTGAGGAACACCACCGGGATGTCCCACTCCTTGAGCAGATGCGCTGCGGCGCCGATGCCATCCATGGACCCCGCCAGATGGATATCCATCAGGACGCATTGGGGTCGCAGGTTTTGGGCATGCACGAGCGCATCTTCAGCGCGTCCGACGTTGGCGACGACGGCATAGTGCAGTTTGCGCAACTGTTGTTCGAGGTTGAAGGCGGTGATGCGCTCGTCCTCGACGATCATGATGCGAACCTCCGTCATGATGACCATCCTTCTCTGTGCATCGACATGGAAGCATTGAACATAGGGTGTATGCCTTGGCTGAAGGAGGGGTTAAGCGGAGAGGTCAAGCGGGATGGATTGTCTTGCCGGGGGATTGCGGCAGCAAAACGACGATGCGTGTACCCACCCCGGTGTGAATGGCAAGCTTGCCTCCGCACTGCTCAGCCAAAAGCTCGATGAGGCGCATGCCCAGGGTGGCTTTGTCTTTCCAGCCTGGCGCCAGGCCGACGCCGTTGTCGGCCACGCTGAGCTCGACGCCCGCTTCCGTGTGGCTCAAGCGCACATGGATCAACCCCTCGCGTCCTTGCGGGAAGGCGTGCTTGAAGGCGTTGCTGACGGCCTCGCTGGTCAGCAATCCGCAGGGAATGGCTGTTTTGAGGTCCAGGGTCACTGGCTGGACCTCGGACGACACCTGGATGCGCCCATGCCCCAGGGTCTGGCGCAGTTCGCCGAGCAGCAGTTCGAGGTAATTGCCGAAATCGACCTGGGCGAAGTCGTGCGACTGGTAGAGCACCTGGTGGATGAGGGCCATGGCTCGCACCCGCGCTTGCGCATCGCGCAGCCGTGTCAGGGTTTCGCCGTCGGCAATGGTGTCGGCCTGCAGGTCGAGCAGGCTGTGCACCACCTGCAGATTGTTTTTCACGCGATGGCGAATCTCTTGCAGCAACAGGTCTTTCTGTTTCAGGGAGTCGCGCATCGCCAGGTCGCTGCGACGCAGGTCCTGCGTCATGCGCAGGGCTTTTCTCTGGGCCCGCTCTTGCCCGCGTCGCAGCAAATCCAGCACGGCACCGAGCAGAAGTGTGAGGGCCAGTCCCGAGGCCAGGATGATGGGTGGCGTGATGCTGCGCTGAGCACGCTCGAACGCCGGCAGCGAGGCAAAGTGCAAGGCCCAGCGGCGGCCGGAAAAATCCAGCATCAGTGTTTCCTGGAACGCGCCGGGCCGCATGGCTTGCGGGCCGCTGTAAAGCAGCCCGCCGCCGTGGCTGCCGAGGTCGTGCACGCGCAACGTGAAATCCGTGCCCAATCCCTGCCCGCTGGGCAGGTTGTCGATCAAGTCCTGAGCACGCACCGGCATGTACACCCAGCCGCGCAGGGCGGCACTGCGCTCGGCTGGCGTGGCTCGGGGCTGGCCGTGGTGATACACGGGCATGTACAGCAAGAAGCCCGGTCGGGCCGGAGTGCGAGGTTGATCGGGTTGCTCGGGCTGCGCGCGGCTGGATGATGGCGTCGTGGCGGGCTGCAGGGGCTGATCCTGCACCAGTTCAACCACGCCGCTCAAGGCGGCCTCCCCGCTGTCACGGGCCGACTGCATTGCCGCTCGCCGCACGGGGTTGGTGGACATGTCGTAACCGATGGCGCGCTTGTTGGCGACGGTCAGCGGTTCGAGATAAAGAATGGCGGAGACGTGAGAGCCGGAGCTGGTGGGGTGGACGTGGAAATCGGTCAGGCCCTCGGCAGCCATGCGCCGCTGCAGGGCCGCGATGTCGGAGCGAGGCTTCCAGGTGGCATAGCCCAGACCCACCACGCCCGGCTGGTGCAAGGGAAGGTTGAGCGCGCGCACGTAGCCGCGGAACAGATCGTCGTCCACCTTGGGGCTGGTGCTGTAGAACGCCGCGCCTCCGCGCGTGGTGCGACGCAGGAGATCGAGGCGCGCTTGCATGTCGATGCGCATGTGGTCGGCCAGCCGATTGAACTGCAGTTGCGCGGCAGCCTGCGCCTGCAGGCGCGTGGTCTGCCAGACCAGCAGCGTCAGGGCCAGGCCGAGCACGAGCGCAAGCGGCGCCGCCCAGCGCCACACACGCGATTCGGCGTGCGGGTCGGCCGATGGGATGTCACTCTCGGCGGATTCGGTGGGCATGGCGCATGACGGATGTCAGGACTGGATGCAAACCCGACCAATGTAACCAAGCATTCCAATCCGTCTCAGAAAGACGAAGACTGCCTGGCGACCTTCAAGCCTTGCCGCCTCCGACGGCGATGACAACTGGCGGCAGCCGGATGGTCCAGCCACGGTTACTTCACCAGATTGTTGAGTTGGATGATGGGCAACATCACCGCCAGGACGATGATGAGCACCAGCACCCCCATGCCCAGGATGAGCAGCGGTTCGAGGATGGTGACGAGGGTGAAGGCGCGACGCTGCACTTCCTCGCCATGCTGGCCGGCCGCGCGCTCGAGCATTTGCGGCAACGTGCCAGTCTGTTCGCCCAGGCGGACGAAGGTGATGAGCACGGGCGGGAAACGCTTGTGCAAACCGAGCGCGGCCGACAACGTCGAGCCCTCGCGCACCAGCGCCAAGGCCTCCTGCGCGTCGGCCTTGAGCACGGTGTTGGCCAGGGTGTCGATGGCCGCCTGCAGCGCGCGCAGGATGGGCACGCCGGCGGCGGTGAGGATGGCCAGGGTCGATGCGAATCGGGCGGTGTTCAGGCCGCGTACCAATCGCCCCAGCAACGGGCTGCGCAGCAGCGCGCCGTCGAGTGCGGCGCGTGGTCCGGGCAGCTTCAGCGCCTGCCGCGCCAGCACGCCGCCCACCAGCAGCACGGCGATGATGGCCCAGCCCCAGTGGCGCAGGAAGTCGCTCAAGGCAATGAGGCCGATGGTGAGGATGGGCAGTTTTTGATGCGCGCCCTGGAAGACGCCCACAACCTGCGGCACGACATAGGTCAGCAGCAGGGTCACCACCGTGATGGCCACCAGCACGACGATGGCCGGATAGGCCATGGCCTGAATCAGCTTGCCGCGCAGCTGTTGCGCGTTTTCGAGATAGTTGGCCAGACTTTCCAGCACCAGGCCGAGATTGCCGCTGTCCTCGCCGGCCGCCACCAGGGCACGGTAGATGGGTGAGAACTCGCGTGGATGCTGCGACAGTGCCGTGGCCAGGCTGTGGCCGCCGGCCACCTCGCTCTTGATGGCCGAGAGCATGTGGCCGACCTCGGCGCGGTCGGCGTCGTCAGCCAGAGCCGCCAGGGCTCGCTCCAGCGGCAGACCCGACACCAGCAAGCCCGCGATCTGGCGTGTGAGCAAGGCAAGCTGCTGCGTGTTGAGCAGGCGCCGCCTGAAGCGCCGCACCTCGCCCGGCGCGGCCTCGGCGACGATGGCGTCGACCTCCAGCGGAATGAGCCCGCGCGCGCGCAGCATGCCGCGGGCGCCGCGGGCGCTGTCGGCCTCCAGCACGCCGCGTTGCTCGGTGGCGGTGGAGTCGAGGGCGACGAAGCGGTAGGCGGGCATGGTGGGAGGTGGTGATCAGCGCGGGGCATCCGGGCAGATGTCTGGAGCAGCTCTAGCTCGTGGGCTCATCGGCAGCGCGGCTGAGCCTTGCGCTGCGGCCCCGAGCTTCATTCGCGCGTCACCCGCAGCAGCTCGGCCATCGAGGTCTCGCCGGTGAGAACCCAGGGCATGCCGTCGTCGCGCATGCCGTGCATGCCGGCGGCGGTGGCCAGGCGGCGCAGTTCGGCCTCGCTGGCGCGCTCGTGCACGGCGGCGCGAATGGCGTCGTTGGCGATGAGCAGCTCGAACACGCCGGTGCGGCCGCTGTAGCCGGTCTGGTTGCAGACCGGGCAGCCCACGGCTTCGAAGCCCGGACCGTCGGCCGCCGGCTTCTTGCACTCCTGGCACAGCTTGCGCACCAGACGCTGGGCCAGCACACCGAGCAGCGAGGACGCGAGCAGGAAGGGCTCGACCCCCATGTCAATGAGGCGCGTGACGGCCGATGGCGAGTCGTTGGTGTGCAGCGTGGCCAGCACGAGGTGGCCGGTGAGCGAGGCCTGAATGGCGATTTGTGCGGTTTCGAAATCGCGGATCTCGCCGATCATCACCACGTCCGGGTCTTGCCGCAGGATGGCCCGCAGGGCGCGGGCGAAGGTCAGGTCGATGCGCGGATTCACCTGCGTCTGGCCGATGCCGTGCAGGTCGTATTCCACCGGGTCTTCCACCGTCATGATGTTGGTGGTGGTGGCGTCGAGCCGCGCCAGCGTGGAATACAGCGTGGTGGTTTTGCCGCTGCCGGTGGGGCCGGTGACGAGGATCAACCCGTGCGGATGATGCACCAGCGCGTCGAACTGCTGCAGCATGTCGGGCGACATGCCGACGGCGCGCAAGTCCAGCTTGGCGGCGGATTTGTCGAGCAGGCGCATGACGGCGCGCTCACCATGGGCGCAGGGCAGGGTGGAGACGCGCACGTCCAGCGCCCGGCCGCCGATGCGCAGCGAAATGCGGCCGTCCTGCGGCAGGCGTTTTTCGGCAATGTCGAGCTGGGCCAGGATCTTGACCCGCGAAATCAGCGCGCCATGCAAGGCCTTGTTCGGCCGCACCACGTCGCGCAGCGCGCCGTCGACGCGGAAGCGCACCACCGAGGCCAACTCGTAGGGCTCGATGTGGATGTCGCTGGCGCCGTCGCGCGAGGCCTGGGTGAACAGCACGTTGAGCATGCGGATGATGGGCGCGTCGTCGGCCGCCTCCAGCAGGTCCTCCACCGCCGGCAGATCCTGCATCAGGCGGGACAGGTCGACGTCGCCCTCCACCTCGCTCACCACCTCGGCGGCGCTGCCGTCGCGCGCGGCGTAGGCAGTGCCGATGCGCTCCTGCAGTTCGGTGGCCGTGACGCGCTGAAGAGACTGCACGGTGTGGGTGCGCTGCACCTCGGCCAGGCCGGCGGCGCGCGTGGTCTCGCTCACCCAGAGCTTGAGCAGGGCGCCATCCTGCTCGGCCAGCAGCGACTGGTCGCGGCAGAAAGCGTAAGGCAGCGGGTAGCGCAGCGACATCGCAGCGGCCTCAAGGCTTGGGCTTGGCCGGGGTCACTGCTGCCGGTGCGACGGTTGATGTGGCGGTGTTGTCCAGCAACACCAACAGACGCCGACCCTGGATTTCGGTCTTGTAGCTCGCGACCTTGCGCAGGCTCAGCACCACACGCGAGCGGCCTTGCGCTTCCATCACGTTCGCATTGCGCAGATTGCCCTGCTCGAAGCTCACCACGTTGCGTCCGAGACCGGAGACGACACCTGGAAAATCGAGGATGATGCTTGGCGGCTGCTCCATCGTGAACCCGGGCGGCGCGCTCAGCAGCGGTTGGGTGAACTCCAGTTGCACGACCGTCTGGCCGCCGTGCTCGCTGGCCTGCACGCCTTGCAACACATTGCCCTGCTGTTCCACGTTGGGCGAGGGGCTGGGCAGAGGCGCGGCCGGCACAAGCGCCGTCGCGGCACTGGCCGCCGGGCTGTTGCTCGTTGCTGCGGCAGGCGCCACGTTCGGGAGCGTGATGGTCGGCAGGATCGGGCCCGGGAGATTCGGCATGCCGAACTGCGAGGGCAACTGACTGTTGCTCTGCAAGTTCTGCATGCGGTCGTAGCGGTGCTGGCTGATGCTGTTGCCCTCGTTCTCGGTGCGCACGATGATGGGCCGCAGAAACACCATCAGATCGGTTTTCTGCATCGTGCGCGAGTTCGAGCGGAACAGCGCGCCGATGCCGGGGATGTCGCCCAGGCCGGGGATCTTGCTGTTGTTCTCGCTGACGTTGTCCTGCATCAGGCCACCGAGCACGATGGTCTGGCCGTCGTTCACCAGCACCGCCGTCTGGATGGAGCGCTTGTTGGTGATGATGCCGGCCGAGTTGCTGGTGCTGGCGATGCTGGAAACTTCCTGGTACACGTCCATCTTGATGGTGTTGCCGGCGGTGATCTGCGGCCGCACCTTGAGCGTCAGGCCGACGTCCTTGCGCTCAACCGTCTGGAACGGGGTGACGGTGGCGGTGGCGCCGGTCTGCGCGTACTGGCCGGTGATGAAGGGCACGTTCTGGCCGACGACGATCTTCGCGTCCTCGTTGTCCAGGGTCATCAAATTCGGCGCCGAAAGGATGTTGGCGCCGTCGTGGGTCTGCAGGAAATTGGCCAGCAGGCCCAGCGTCGCCAGCCCGGCCACGTTGTGCAGCAGGCCGATGTTCAGGCCGTTGGGGATGGCCAGCGCGCCGCTGGCGATGGCCTGGCCAGCAGCCGTGCCACCGGCCGAGAGGCCCGCTTGCAGGTTGATGATGTTGCTGCCGCCAGTGCCGAAATTGCTGCCGCCGTAAATGGCATTCTGGTTCCCGGCGCTGCCGGCGAGCGCCTGCCACTGGATGCCGAGTTGCGCCGCCTTGTTGGCGTCGACCTCGGCGATCAGCGCCTCCACATACACCTGGGCGCGGCGCACGTCGAGCTGCTGGATGACGCCGCGCAACTGCTGATACACCGGTTGCGGCGCGTTGATGATGAGGGCGTTCAAGGCCGTGTCGGCATAGACCGAACCGCCTTCCGGCAGGGCAATGGTTTCGCTGCCGGCGCGTGGAGCGAAATCCGGCGCCTGCCCCAGGCCGGGGCTGGTGGCGCCGCTGCTGAAGTTGCTGACGCTGTTCATCCCCTGCTGCGAGTTCGCCGAATTGCCTTGGGCGATGGGCTGCGCATTGCGTGCGTTCTGCCCGGTGTTGGTGCCCAGGCCGTTACTGGCCAGCACGCCGCGCAGGGTGCGCGCCAGGTCGGCGGCGTTGGCGTTGTGCAGGTAGACGACATGGATGTTGTCGGTGTCGTCCGGGCGGTCGAGCTTGGCCACCATCTGCTCGATCTGCACCAGTTGCGCGCCGTTGGCCGCGCGGATGATGAGGGAGTTGCTGCTGCTCTCCGGCAGCACCACGGCACGCATGCCGTTGGCCCCGGTGACGGCGCCGGTTTGCGCCCCGGGGGCGCCCGGTGCGGAGGCAGCCTGCATGTCGATGAGTTTTTGCAGCGTCGGCGCCAGCTCCGAAGCCACCGCGTATCGCAGCGGCACCACGTCCACCTCGCTGCCCGTGGGCACGTCCAGGCCGGCGATGATGCGGGCCAGGCGCTTGAGGTTGTCGGCGTAGTCGGTAATCACCAGGGCGTTGCTGCCGGGGTCGACGTTGATGGTGTTGTTGGGCGAGATCAGCGGCCGCAGCACCGGCAGCAGATTGCTCGCCGCCTGGTTGCGCAACTGAAAGATCTGCGTCACCACCTGGTCGCCCTTACCCGGGATGGCGGCGAGGCGGTTGCCCACGCCCACCGGCGTAGTCTGCAGCCGGGCGTCGGCCTCGGGCACGACCTTGAACACGCCGTCATGCTCCACCACCGCATAGCCGGCCAGGCGCAACTGCGTCAGCAGCGCCAGATAGACCTGCTGCGGCGGCACCGGCTTTTCGAACTGCAGCGTGATCTGGCCCTTCACCCGCGGGTCGACGATGAAGTTGCGCCCGGTGGCCGCGGCCACCGCCTGCACGGCGCTGGCAATATCGGCATTCACCAGGTTGATGGTCATCGGCGCATTCGGCCGGGCGCGGGCATCGCCCTCGCCGGGTGCCGCCCAGGCCGGTGGCAGCAGCAAGCCGACAAGCGCCAGCGCCAACAGCAGGGCCGAGGAGGTGCGGCGCGCGCCGAGGCGCGACGGTTCGACGGAGGGCGATGCTGAAGATGCGGCGCGCTGCTCACTCATATCGGCTTGATGTCAACGTTGTCCTGCTGCTGGCCGTGGCCCGGTTTCGAATTCGCGAATCACAAACTGATGCGCACATGATCGCCTTGCCGCTGGCCCAGCAGGCTGAGCAGGTTAGCCAGGGCCTGCTCCTGCCCCGCGCCGGCACGCGCCGTGCCGTCGAACTGCAAGCGCTGACCATTCCACACGCCGCGGCCGTCCAGGATCAGGGGGCCGGTGCGCGTGGACAGGACAATGCCGGCATTCGCGCCGTCGCCGTTGATGCGCAGCATATAGCTTCCCAGCGGCGCCACGGTACTGAGCCGTGAGCGCATATCGTCCGCATGCACCTGAATCTGCCCGTTCAGGCGCAATCTGCCTGCGGTCGATTCTAGGCGTGCCTGTTGCAGCGACAACACAATGCGGCCCTGCAAAGCCAGGGTGTTCCACGGCGTCCCCAGGCCTGCCAGCAGATCGGCAGGCAGCCGCGCCTGCCATGCCGACGCGTCGGCTGCGGCTGCGGTTGCGGCTGGTGGCGATGCCGGCATCGCGGTCGCGATGTCTTGCGGCGCGGCTTGCAGCTGCTGCACGCTCCAGCTGCCGATGCCCAACTGCACACGCAGCCGCAGCGGCGCTTCGGCCAGAGCCGGCCAATGCAGCACCAGCTCTACGCGGCCGTGCCACAGTGCCGCCAAACCGAGGCGCCAGCGCACCCTGCCCGGCACGAGCGTCGCCCCACGGCTTTGCGCGCCGCCGCTCAGCACCACCTGCGCCGAGCCGTCATGCCAGGTGCCCTGCGCCTGAGCCAGCAGCACGCGCTGCTGGCTCAGGCGCGCCGCAGGGCCTGCCAGCCAACTCGCCGGCGCGAACAGCACCAAGGCGAACAGCAGGCCGAGCAGCGCCGCCAGCCACAGGGGCCAGCGCGCGCCGGCAACAGGTTGGGAGCGACGGGCCATGCGTTCAGGTCGAGGATGCGGACGATGGATGCGCCATGGTGCGGCCGGGCGGCGCAAAGCGGTGTTGGGTGCCGGTGCGCAAAGCCGGGATCAACGCGCCATCGATGGATGCAGCGCTGGCGCCGCTCCACCGGCGTTGACCCTGGAATGCGCCGGGACGAAACACGGCGTCATGGCGCGGAGGAGCCACCCGCGGCTTGCTGTTGCGCCAACTGGATGCGTCCCGCCAGCAGGCCGTCGCCACCGCGCCGCAGTTGCGCCTGCGCCACAGTGGCGCCCCAGTCGCGCCGCGCCGCCTGGGCGATGTCCAGCAAGGTCTGCGGTTTCAGGCGCTTGACGTCCAGGGTGATGCCGCCGGGCAGCACCGTCACTGCAGCGTCGGCCTGGGCGTCGTGCGCATGCAGCCAGTCGCGCACGGCGCTGCGCACGTCGCTGCTCGTCACCGTCGCGGCCGGGGCGGCGGCCAGTTGCGCCAGTTCCCGCGCCTGGTCCTGCGCCGTGATCAATGTGGCTTGCAGCCGCGCGATGTCTGCCGGAGCCGTGCGCAGAGTGTGCAGCGCCGGACGCAGCAGCACCAGCCAGGCCAGGGCCAGGCCCATCAGGGCAGCCGCCAGACTCACCAGTCGGCGCTCGCGCAGCGACAGTGCTGCCCAGCGGGCACGCAAGGCCGCCACCAGCCCGGGCAGCATGGAGGAGGGCTGGGGAACGCTGGCCATCAGCTGCTCGCTCCCGCGCCGCCGATGCTGCCGCTGGCGATGCCGCCTGGCGTACCGCCGGCATCGCCGGATCCGCTGCCGGACGTGCCGACGGTGAGGGTGTCGCCCGTGGCGGCGCAGGGCAGTTGCAGCAGGTTGCAGCGCGCTTGCGCCGCGGCCGCCTGCTCGCCGGGCAGGCCGAGCTGCAGCCGACCCGGGGCGTAGTCCAACGTGCGGACGAGGGCGGTCTTCTCCGGTAGGACCTGTGCCGCTGCACCCATCAGCGCCTCCAAGCTCGAGCTGGTGGGTTTGCCGGCGCGCAGGCGCGCGTTGTCGAGCGCGCGCTGCATTTGCAGCCGGGCGTCGAGTACCGCAGGGGTGCCCGGCAGGGCCTCGCTCACCACGGTTTGAACCTGGGTCTGCAACTGGTTGCGGGTGCTGCGCAGCTTCATCGCCACCAGGTTGATGCCGACGATCTGCACCAGCAGCAGCACGCCGACGAGCATGGCGACGCGACGCCATGCCGGGGTGCGCAACTGCTTGGCCAATCCGGCCATGCCGCGTTGCATGGCTGCTTGCGGGGCCAGCTCGAACTGGCGCAGATTCCAGGCTGACTGCGCGGCGCGCGCCAGCACATCCGCATGGGTGATGGGCGTGATGTCGGCTGCTGGGCCGAACCAACGGGCGGCCAGATCGCGCAAGTCCGGGTCGACCAGCACGCGTGTGGGCCGCGCGGTGAGCAATTCGGGCATTGGCGAGGACTCGTGGGCAGGGTCTGCAGGGGTCGCACCGGCGCCTGCATCGAGCGTCAGATGCAGCCAAGCGGCCTCACCATCGGCGTCACGCCAGAGCAGTCGCAGCCCGCTCGGAAGGGCGCTGAGCCAGGCTTCGGCAGGGGCCAGCAACACGGGCTCGGGCACCACGGCGGCGGGTTCACGCCCGGCCAGGGCCAGGGCTTGCAAGGCCGCGGCCAGTGGCGCGCGCTCGCAGGCGCAGGCCAGGCGCACGCTGCCGTCGGCTTCGCGCGGGCCAGCCGCGAGATGCACGCCGACCGGGTCGTGCAGCAGGCGCTCTTCCAGTGCCCCGGTCAAGGCGGCTTGCAGTCGCTGGGGTGGCATCGCCGGGAGGTTCAGCGCCAGCAGGGTGAGCTGCTCGGCGGGCAGCACGGCCAGCACACGCTGTGCCCGCGGCAGCAGCGCAGGCTGGGCATGGCCGTTGTCGGTCGCCTGACCGTTGGCGTTCAGCAAGGTGTAGTCCAGCGCGGTGGATTTGCCACCGACGCCGGCTGCGCTGCCCGGATGCAAGCGAACGACGAGCGTGCTCATGCGGAGGGCTTGGCGCCAAGCGTGTCGAGAAAGGCTCTCATGCTGGACGATTGTAGGGATGCGGGTGCCGTCAGGACGCTGGCGCCGGGGCCGCCGCAAGCCAGGGAGGCACGCGCTGCATGCGCAGCACCAGGGTGACGAGGCCGACGCGCTGGATGAGCGCACGTTCGGCGTACTCGAAGTGGTCGATCCGCACCCGCGCGGTGGCGTCGAAGAAGCCGCTGGACACGCCCACCAGTGCGGGGTTGATGTCCGGCTGGCCCTGCTGGCCCAAGGCGGTGGTGATGTCCCCGGTGTTGCGGAAATAGTTCTGTTTGCGCGCCTGCACCAGACGCGCGGCGGCATCGGCCGAGATGTTCAGCACTGCCGCCAGCACGGTGGCGCCAGCCGTGTTGGCGTTCACCGGCGTCGGCGTGGGCAGCAGGGTCACGTCGGGAAGCAGAGCCGGCAGCGCCTGCGCCACGGCGGGCGACAAGCGCGCCAGGTCCTGCAATTGCTGCACCGGCAGCACGCTGGTTTGCGCGGCGTAGGCGCCGGGCGCTGGCTGCGATGCCGCACCGCCCGGCGCCGCGGCCGTCGTGGCCGTGGCCACCAGTGCAGTGGCCACGTCATTGGCCAGGGTTTGCGCCACGTCCTGGCTCACGCCGAGGGTGGCGCACAGGCGCTGCAGCACGGCCAAGGCGTTCGGGTCGATGCGCCCGCCGGGCGCCAGATCGGCCAGGTTGAAGCGGCTTTGCGCGTCGGTGATGTGACCTTCCAGCCAGGCATCGGGGAGGCTGCCGACGCTTTGTCCGCGCGCAGCGAGAAACGTGGACAGGCGCGATTCGGCCAACGGCACGGCCCAGGGCTCGCTCAGGTCGTCGACGCTGGAGTTGCGTGCATCCTCGCGCAGGATGAGCCGTGCCCAGTCCACCGTGCCACGCAAGATCCAGCGTGCCTGGGTCGCCTGCTTGGCGGTCTGCTCGCGGCTGATGGCACCCCATTGCCGCCAGAACATGCCCGACACCATCACCGCGGCCAGCGCGGCAATCAGCAGCGCGGTGATCAGTGCCGCGCCACGGCCGCGCGCAGCGGACGGCATGGGCTGCGCCCTGCTTTTGCGCAGTTGCAGGCTCACTGCCGGTTCTCCAGCAGGAATTCGCGCATGATGGTGCCCTGCAGATCGGACGCGGCGCTCTGCAACGTGAGCCGCAAGGCGGCGGGGGTGCGCAGCGACGCGAGCGCCGGATTGCTGCTGGCGGCGCTGTTGGCCGAGGTGTAGGGGTTGGACCAGCTGCCGCTTTGCTGCAGGATGCCGATACCGGCGTAGCGGTATACCAGCACGCGCATGTCGGTGATGTCGGGCAAGGCTTCGATGGCGGTGCCCTGCGCGCTTTGCATCGCCGCCAGCAGTGCGCCGCGCGAGGCGCTCGGGGTGCTGGCCCAGCGCATCCAGCGGCCGTCTCGCAGGCCCCAGCGCGCCACTTGCAGCCAACCTGCGTCGGGCGGCAGGTTGGCGCCGGGCCACGCGCGCATATCCGCGCCCATCGCCTGCGGCGCGCGGCGCACGATGAGCAGGTCGCCATTGCCGGCCAGGCTCACCGCCGGCAGATCAGCGCCTTCGTCGGTGGCGGCGGCGAGGTCGTCGGCCATTTGACGCATGGCCAGCGACAGGCGTTCGGCCGCGTGCATGCGGGTGCGCGCGGTGTCGCGTCCCTGCGCCACGCTGTCCAGCCCGCGCCAGCCCAGGCCCGCCATCACCGCCATGATCAGCGCGGCCACGAGCAGCTCGATGAGGGTGAAACCGGCGTGGCGGCGCAGGGCCGCGGGTGGCCTGGGGCGCATCACAAATTGCCGATGATGGTGACCACGTTCCACGCCGCCCAGCCGGAGGCGTCCAGCACCTGCACATCGACGCGGCGGAAGTTGGGGTTGGGCGTGGGCTGCACGTCCACGCTCAAGGTGAAGCTCGCGTTGGCCTCGGTGCAGCGGCTCTGGCTTTGGCCAGTGGGCAGGAAGATGCGGCTCAGGCGCAGGTCGATGAGGAAATTCTCGGCACATTGCTGCGCCAGAACCGCTTGGTGGTAGCGCTCCGCGTTGTCCTGCAATCCGCCGGACGCGCGCATCGCGGCAAGCAGGGCGATGGCCACCACGGCGAGCGCCACCAGCACTTCGAGCAGGGTGAAGCCGCGGGACGATGAGCACCGGGGACGCATTCGCAGCATGGCGGGCGTCGCGGGTCAGCGCTGACTGCGCACGGCGAAAGGCGCCAGTCCGTCGCTGGCGATGGTGACGACGCGACCATCGCCCCGCAGTGTGATCTGCAGCGGCGGCGAGACCGGCTCCGTGCCGAACACCAGCCAGTTGGGCGCGGCCCCGAGTCCGGCGGCGCCGCCGCTGGCCCGCACCGCGACCGGTCCGGCCTGCACCGTGGCTTGGATGCCGCGCGGCTGGTAGTTGGCGGCCAGGGCGGCCTCACCGCTCAGCCACTGCCAGCGCCGCGTCGTGAGCGGGGCATCGTCCAGCGGAATCCAGCCGCGGGGCGAGGGTTGCAGGAAGGCGTAGCCGGCAGGGCCCGGTGCCCAGGCCAGCGGCTCGCCACGCGCTGCCGCCTGCTCGCGTGCGGCGTTCAGCAGGGCGGCCAGGCGCTCGGCTTCGCGCTCCATGTTCTCTTGCCCGCTTTGTGGCAAGGCCATGGCGACGAGCCCGGTCAGCAAAGCCATCACCAGCAGGACGACGAGCAACTCCACCAAGGTGAACCCGCGCGATGCATGTGCCGGTGCGCGCGTTGCCGCATGTGGCGCTTTGGCCCGATCCGTGGCCTTCAGCCTTCGCGCCAGCGCAGGGCCGCACGGCGTTGTCATGCAGGCCTCGCCGCCGTGCAGGCGCCGCAACCCTGCATGTCGTGCACGCGGTGCGCGGGCAGGCACGAACTGATCCCCCGGGCGCGGCGGCTGCTGCGGCTCAGCAGCCAGGGGGTTCACGCTACTGCCAACTGCCGATGTCGGCATTGGCGCCCTCGCCTCCGGGCTTGCCGTCAGCGCCGTAACTGAACACGTCGACCGCGCCTTTGACACCGGGGTTGAGATATTGGTAGGGGCGTCCCCAAGGGTCGGTCGGCAACTTGTCCAGGTAAGGTTTCCAGTTGATGGGGACAGGTGGCGTCGAAGGTTTGACCACCAGCGCCTGCAAGCCTTGCTCCTGCGTCGGGTAGTTGCCGTTGTCGAGCTTGTAGAGCTTGAGGGCCTGCATGATGGTGGCGATGTCGGTCCTGGCAGCGGTCTCTCGCGCCTGGTCGGTGCGGCCCAGGATGTTGGGCACGATGAGCGCGGCCAGCACACCCATGATGACCAGCACCACCATCAACTCGATCAGCGTGAAGCCGCGGCCGTGGCGGCGCAAGCGAGGCGCGAGTCGATCCGCGTTCGCCAGGGGTATGAAAGATGGGGAAACGACGATCATGCGGAGGCGTCCATGGTGGGCCGTCGGGGCCGGCCCGGAGGTTGGTGCACAAGCCGGCACGGGTGGTGGGTTAGCCATGCGGGCATCGGGGTGAGTCGCAGACGACTTGCCTGTCTTCACCGGACGGCCATAATAGTGGCCTCATGTTCAAGTTCTCGCGTCTATCGCCTGCTGCCGGCATGGTTGCCGAGAGGCTTCCCACGTCCTCGCTGCGCGCGGCCTGGCTGGTTTCCATGTTGCTGGCATTCACCTGCGCGGCCAGCATCGGCTACTGGGCCTTGCAACTTCTGGCGCACCCGGCATCGGTACCCGGCGACGCCCAGGCCGTGGGCCGGCTGGATACCGACACCCTCGTGGCCGCGGCGCCGCGGTTGTTTGGGACCACCGCACCTCTGCCCGACAAGGGGCCGGCGGCACCGGCGCGCTACCGGCTTTGGGGAGTCATCGGCGGCGGTCATGAAGCCGGCGCGGCGCTCATCGGCGTGGATGGCAAGCCGCCGCAGGCGGTGGCGGTAGGTGCGCCGGTTGCGCCCGGCGTGCGCCTCGACTCCACCACCTATGGCCACGCGGTTCTGCTCCAGAACGGGGTGCAGGTGAACCTCAAGCTCCAGCCCCAGGGGGGCAGCCCCACGCTGCCGGGCGTCGGCGCCCCGCCAGGCTACGTCCCGCCGCAGATCGGCAGTGTGCCTGCGCCTGCCCCCGGCGCCGTCAGCAGCTTCACGCCCAATTTCGCCCCGAGCATTCCGCCGCGGCCCTAGAGGTTGGTGCCATGCATCTCGACGACATGTTGTTCGGGCTCAAACGGCGGGGCCTTGCCGGCCTGGTGCTTCCTGTTGTCCTGCTCAGCGGCTGTGCAAGTTTCGGCGCGCTGCGCACGACCGTGGTGACCCCTCACCCGGCGCCCCAGGTCCTGGTTGGCGCCAAGGTGCTGGTTCGGGCGGCTGCCGCGAACGAGGCCAGCGCGCACGCCTACGAATTCCAGAGCGCCGTGGTCGATGCCATGGCGCGGGCTGGCATGGTGCCCCTGCTCAATCAGCGAGCGCCTTACACCGCCAGCTACGACTACCGGATCCAGGCAGATCTCGCGGGCCCGTACGGCCCATCCGGATGGGCGGCACCGATGATGCTGCCCAACAGCGGCGTGTCGTTCACCGGTGGTTTTGGATATGTCAGCGATTTCGACGACGATGATGGCGATGACGACGATGACGGTTTCGGCGGCTGGATGCCACCGCCCATCTGGTATGTCCGCAGCCTCACGCTGGACATTCGCGATACGGCCACCGGCGCGCTGGTGTGGAGTTCGCACGCGTCGATCGGCGGCTACGAGCGTGGCCTGGCGGCTGTCGCCGTGCCGCTGGCACAAGCCGCGCTGCAAGGCTTTCCCCATGCATCGGGGCGTCACAAGCTGCTGGTGATGCCCCGCGCAGGCTGAGCTCGCGGGGACCGCGACCGCTCAGGACAGGAACAGCTGCGTCACCGGGTTATCGGTTTCCTCGGTGTGCTGGTAGCCGAGTTGCTGCAGAAAATGACTGAATGTCCGTTTGTCGCTCGGTGGAACCTGGATGCCGACCAGGACTTGGGCGCTGTCGCCGCCTTGGTTGCGGTAGTGAAACAGGCTGATGTTCCAGTTGGGTGAGAGGCTGTCGAGGAAGCGCAGCAGTGCGCCTGGACGCTCGGGGAAGTCGAAGCGCACCAGCCGCTCGTGTTCGGCCATGTTGCGGCCTGTTGCGGTGCGCGGCGCGGGGCCGCCCACCAGATGGCGCAGATGGACCTTGGCCAACTCGTTGTCGCTCAGATCGAGCGCGCCATAGCCGGCACGCTCGAAAATCTGCGCCATTTTCTGCGCATCGGCACGGCCATTCACGGCCAGGCCGACGAACACATGGGCGGCCTCCGGTCCTTTGATGCGGTAGGTGAATTCGGTCACATTGCGGCTACCCACCAGCCCGCAGAGGCGGCGAAAACTGCCGGGCTGCTCGGGGATGGTCACGGCGTACAAGGCTTCGCGCGCCTCGCCCACTTCCGCGCGCTCGGAGACGAAGCGCAGTCGGTCGAAGTTCATGTTGGCGCCACAGGTGATGGCCACCAGGGTTTCGCCCTTGAGTTTGTGTGCAGTGGCATATTGCTTCAGTGCTGCCACCGACATCGCGCCCGAGGGTTCCAGCACGCTGCGGGTGTCCTCGAACACATCTTTGAGCGCAGCGCACACTTCGTCGGTGCTGACGACGACAAAGTCGTCCACCAGGTCGCGCACCAGGCGGAAGGTTTCCTCGCCAACGCGCTTGACCGCCGTGCCATCGGCGAACAAGCCCACTTCGTTCAACTCCACCCGCTTGCCGGCCCTCACGCTTTGCAGCATCGCATCCGAATCAGGGGTTTGCACGCCGATGATCTTGATCTCCGGCCGCACTGCTTTGATATAAGCGGCCACACCGGAAATCAGTCCGCCGCCACCGATGGCGCAGAACACGGCATGGATCGGAGCCTGGTGCTGACGCAGGATTTCCATCGCGATCGTGCCTTGGCCGGCGATCACGTCGGGGTCGTCGAACGGGTGCACGAAGGCCAGTCCCTGCGCGGCCTGCAGCGTGAGCGCGTGGGCGTAGGCATCGCTGTAGCTCTCGCCTTGGAGCACCACGTCCACATTGCTGCCGCCGAAGGCGCGCACGGCGTCGATTTTCACCTTGGGGGTGGTCGATGGCATGACGATGACCGCGCGACAGCCGAGTTTGTGGGCCGACAACGCCACGCCTTGCGCGTGGTTGCCGGCCGAGGCGCAGATCACACCGCGTTTGCGCTCGTCTTCGCCCAGACCCGACATTTTGTTGTAGGCGCCCCGCAGCTTGAAGCTGAAGACAGGTTGTTGGTCTTCGCGCTTGAACAGCACCTTGTTGTGCAACCGGCGGCTCAGATTGCGCGCGGGCTCCAGCGCGGTTTCCTGCGCCACGTCGTACACCCGGGCGGTGAGAATGCGCTGCAGATAATCGGTATGCTTCTTGGTCACGGCCGGCCTGCAAAAGAGGGCAATCGGCCATTGTAGGAATGGCCGCCGCGGCGTCACGTGATTGTGGCGCTTTCCGTGTGACAGGCAAAAAAAACCCAGGCTTGTTGCCTGGGTTGGAATCCACCTATGGAGGAGGGTGGAGGAGACAAGGGGTGTTGACCCGAATCGATCAACATGAAGTCATATTAAGGCAAACGCTGCTGCGTTGCAAAACCCTTGGCTCGACTCTGGTATTTTAGAAAATCAGCATTTAATGATATGAATACATTAATAAGATCAACATCTTGCCGATATATTTTGACCGAGCCAAGGCTTGTGTCCGGGTTGATCTCGCCGGCATGGGTTGAAGATCGTTGAGTTTGCCGCATTGCAACAATACAGGGTCTGGCCGACAACGGCAGTCCAGGCCGCGACCACACTTGAGGAGTTCGAACGACGATGGAATGCACAGTGCAATGGGCCGGCAATGACGGCATGGCTTTGATCGCCACCACCGGCAGCGGACATATTCTGGCGATGGATGGTGCCCCGGCCGCGCAGGCCGGCGAACCCGGTGGTCATAACCTCGCACCGCGCCCCATGGAAACCGTGCTCGCCGGCACCGGCGGCTGCTCGGCCTATGACGTGGTCTATATCCTGAAAAAAGGTCGGCATGACGTGCGGGGCTGCAGTGTCAAGCTCCAGGCTGAGCGCGCCGCCTCCGACCCCAAGGTGTTCACCCGCATCCACCTGCACTTCACCGTCAGCGGCAAGGGGCTGGCGCCTTCGGTGGTGGAGCGGGCGGTGCACCTCTCGCATGAAAAATACTGCTCGGCCACCGCCATGCTGGCGAAAACGGCGACCATCACGAGCAGCGTGGAAATCGTCGAAGTCGGCTGAAATTCGGTGTGGGCGCGACGGCGCTCAGCAGTCGCCGTTGCTCCGGTTCGTGCGCGCCCGCCAATCTCCAGAGGGTTCGATGTTCGTGAGATTCAGGGCTTATCCGTCACGCCCAGGGCCGACAGCGGGATGGCTTGCAGCATGCCGGCGTTGGTGCCGTTGAAATAGGTGCCGCCCACGACCACGCCGTTCTGCGGGCCGTAGCCGCCCTGGTGGGCGTTGTCGGTGTGCAGCACCGCGCCGCTGGCGCGGTCGAGGGTGAAGATGTCACCCGACGCCGTGGCCTGGATCAGCACCTTGCCCAAGACCACCGGAGCACCTTTCATGCCGACCTTCAGCGGCTGCTGCCATACAACGCGGCCGGTTTGCGCATCGAGTGCATACTCGGTATGCGTCACCGGGCTGCCGGTGTACACCATGCCGTCGACCACGGTGGGCACGGCGTCCTTGTTGCGCGGCGGCGTTTTGCCCGCGCCCAGCTCGCGGCTCCAGACGATCTTGCCGGTCTTCACATCGATGGCGAGTTCTTCCGATGCCGACTCCTTCGTGGCTTGCTGCGCGCTGGTGCGGGTTTCGATCTGGCCGATGGCCAAGCCTTTGCCGTCCATCGCCCAGGTGCCGTCGCCAGCGCTGCTGGAGAACACCAGCGGCGGAGCCACCGTCCACAGTAGCTTGCCGGTCGTGGCGTCCAAACCGTAGATTTTGCTTGGATGGGTGCCGCCCATCACCAGCACGCCACGATCCGGGTCGAGTGTGGCCGACGACATGCTGACGAAGGATTGGATGGGCGTCTTCCACGCCAGTTTGCCGGTGGCGGCGTCGAGCGCGTAGGCATGGCCGTCGCCATTGCCGAACAGCAGCTTGCCCTGGAACAGCGCCGGGGTCGGCATGTCCTCGCCCTTGGTTTTGTAGACCCAGACTTCCTGCCCGGTTCGGGCGTCGAGCGCATAGATCGCCGACACGCCATTGCCGCGGATCACCGGCGCATCGGCCACCCCGAACTGTTTGGCGTGGCTGTAGGCGAACACCGAATTGCCGGCGCCGATGAACACCAGCGGGCGGCCATCGATGTCGGCCGCGATTGGGGTGGTCATGAGCTGGTTGTAGGCGTTGAAACTCCACGCCAGCTTGCCGCGATGGGCATCGACGGCGTAGATGTAGCCGTTGTCATTCGTGGCATAGACCATGCCGTTCACCACCGCGACACCGATGGGAAAGCCCACCAGATCGCGAATGATGGTGGGGTTGAGCACCTTGGCCTTTCCCGCATCGGCTGCTCCGGGCACCTGATAGGTCCACGCCACCGCCGGAAAATTCGACGACACCACGGCGTTGTGGCCGGGATTGAGCGCGTACATCGGCCATTGCACCGGTGTGTCGGCGCTCGTGACTGTCTGCGCGCTCGCTGCCGCACAAACGGCGCTGAGGGCCGCACCAATGGCAAGCTGCCGTAAGTGCAGTCGCACTGGGCGTGAAGGGGCTGGGGTGTGTTTCATGGGAATCTCCTCCTGATGGGGCGGCTCATTTGATGTACTGATACCCGGCCAGTTGCAGCTCGGGAATGGTGCCCACCACGCCCGGCGTGAGCACGGCGCCGGGAATGAGGTGGTTGGTGAACTCGGCCGCCATCTGCGGGTGGCTGAGCTTGTCGGGGTTGATGCCCTTCTTGTGCAGCATGCGTGTGAGCTCCCACACCTCGTTGTGGCAAGCAAGGAACATCGCACCGCGACGTTGCAGCACCGTGACGCTGTTGTCGGCCGGAGAAAACACGCCTTCGGGCGCCTCGTCGTCACTGGGCTTGTCGCCCGCGGCCTTCGGCTGGGTGATGAACACATTGCTCTTGAACTTGTCCTTGAGCATTTTGGCGAAACCGTACTTGGACCAGATGGCATCGTCGTACAGCGCCAGGTGCGCCGTGCCATGGGTGGCTGAGACGGCGAGAAAATCCGGGTGCTTCCACGACCAGATTTGCGCATTCATGGCGTTGCGCATCAAGTTCAGCCAAGGGCTCGCCAAGTCGGTGTTGTCCCACAACTGCCTGGGGCCGGCCTTGTAGTCGAGCAGCAGCTTCAGGGCCTCGGCGTCCCAGTCGGAGGAGTCGGTCAAGATCATGGGCACGGTCTTGAAGTCACGCCGGCGCGGAGCTTTCGCCAGCGCATCGCTCAGGGCCTTGAGCTGGCCGGAGCCAGCGGGCTCAAGATTGTCAGCAGGGACCGTTGCGGCCTGGGCGACGTTGTGGCCGGCAAGTGCGGCGCCGAGCGCTGCGGTTCCGACTTGGGTGAAGAGTTGGCGGCGAGTCGTCATGGGGAATCTCCAGAAACTTGGATAGGAATGCGTCGCCGCAGCGAACACGCGGCAGGGCTGCAGCAAAAACGTGGCGAAAAAATGGCGACAAAGCCGCGCATGTTTGACGCGCCTCAAACGGCCTTGGATGAGCACGCATGGCGCAGGCCTGGGGCAGGTGTCAGTGTTGTTTGGGTGGACCGATGTCGCCCAGCACCTTGCCGTTGATGGTCTGCCCGTAAAGGCTGAACTTGCTGTCGTGGAACTTGGCGCGGGTGGCGGCGACCGACCCCTGCCAGCGCGGGTCTTGCGGGCGTTCCTGCGCGTCCATGAAATACGCCACATCCCAGGCCTGCTGCGGCGTCAGGCTGTAGCTCTGGCCGTAGGGCATGTTGGCGTCAATGAATGCGGCGGCGTTCTTGATGCTGCCCATGCCAGCGCCCCAGTTGAACGACTTGGCGCCCCACAAGGGAGGGAATACGGTCTGTCCGTCCACATAGTGGCCCTCGCCGTTGGCGTTGTGGCAGATGGCGCAGCGCGCTTCATACACCGCTTTGCCGCGCACATAGTCGGGCGCCATGGCCGGCGCGGCCAACTTGGGATAGCCGCGCCCGGCCACCGGCTCATCCGTGGGCAGTCCCTTGGACAGCCAGTAGGCATAAGCCTGCAGCGCCACCAGAGTCTTGCTGCCCAGTGGCGGCGGCTTGCCGTTCTCGCTGAAGTGAAAACAGCCTTGCAGGCGTTCCTCAAAGGTGTTGACCTTCCTGTTTTTGCTGCGGTAGGCGGGGTAGCTGACGTAGGCCGCCCACATCGGTGCCGAGCCGGCCATGCGCCCGGCGTCGGTGTGGCAGTTGACGCAACTCAGGGTGTTGCCGATGTACCTGCCAGCGTACTTGGGGGTGTCGAGAAAAATGTCGCGGCCGAGTTTGATCGCCTTGCCGAAAGCGTCGCTCGGGATGGCGCTTTCCGGCGGCGGCTGAAAGGTGGCGCCAGTGCCCACGGACGCGTTGATGGCGGACTTCGGCATGGCGGCGTCGGCGGTGGCGGCTTGCGTGGCTGTGCTGCAGGCAAGGGCGGCGGCCAGCAGGCAGAGCATCGCCGCGCCGAGGTGTAGCGGGCGACGGGCCTGCGGGGTGCAGCGTGCGTGAGTCATGGGGGATCTCCGCGTGAGGAGGGTGGCGGAACGTGGGGAGTCTGGGCAGTCGGGACGAATTGCCTCAATGGCGCTGCGCGGAGGCATGGCGTGGCGTGGAAACGGGCGGCTTTTGTGCGGCCAGCCAGGCCGCCACCGCCTGCGTGTCGGCGTCCGTCAGGCGCAGCGCGATGGTGTGCATCAGGCCTTGCGGATCGTTTCGCCGGCTGCCATCCTTCCAGGCCTTGATCTGCGCTTCGATATAGCCCGCAGACTGGCCGATGAGTGGCGGAAAACTCGGCGCCACCCCGACGCCGCCCGGTCCGTGGCAACGAAAGCACGAGGCGATGCCCGCGGCCCAGTCGCCGCGCTCTGCGAGGCGCTGGCCCAGCTCGGCTTGCGCCGCTGCAGGCATGGGGCCGTAGGCTGCCACGGGCGGCTTCAGGCTGCTGTAGTAATGTGCCAGTGCGATGATCTGGCCGTCACTCAAGGCCTTGGCCATGGGCGCCATCAGGCTGTTGGCCCGGGTGCCTTGGGCAAAGCTGTGAAGTTGCGCGGCGATGTAGTCGGCCGGCAACCCGGCCAGACGCGGGTAGCCTGCTGCGGTGTTGCCCTCGCCTTTGGCACCATGGCAGGCGATGCAGGTGGTCACGGCCGGCACCGCGCTGCCGGCAGCCGTTGCCGTTTCGGCGCTGCCGGCCGTGACGATGGCTGCGAGCGACACCGACAACGCGCAGACCATGGCAAGGCGCAACACCCTGCTCGCTTGGCCCGCATGCAGCGGTTGGCACGACGCGGGCTTGCAAGTGGCGGATTGGGTTTTCATGGATCGGCTCCTGCACTTCAGGGTGACACAGGGACAGCTTGGATCTGCGCCCGGGCGCCGCGGTGTTACCAAAATTGTGCGGCACCGGCCTGGGGCTGCCACGGTTGGTGTGGGCAAGGCCACGCCAAGGGCCGGAGCTGGCAACGACTGCAGCGTAGAGCCATCAGACGGCCAGGTCGAACGCAACGTTTGCGTGGTAGTCATCGATTTTTCTCATATGTGCCGCGCGTTCTCGCCCATGGTTTGCGACAATGGGAGCATTCTTCGAGTTCGCCATGCAAGTCGCCACCGATTCCATCCACGCGCTCGTCACCGACCTCGGCGTGCGCGCCCGCGCCGCGTCGCGTGCCATGGCACGTGCCTCCACCGCAGCGAAGGACAAGGCCTTGCTGTCGCTCGGGGCGCTGATCGGCGAGCACGCTGCCGCCTTGCAGGCGGCCAACGCGCAGGACTTGAACGCCGCGCGTCAGGCGGGCTTGGACGCCGCCTTTGTCGACCGCCTGACCTTGAGCGACAAGGTCGTGGCGCAAATGGCTGCGAGCTGCGAACAGGTTGCCGCGCTGCCCGATCCCATCGGCGAGATGACGGATCTGCGCCGCCGCCCCAGCGGCATCACCGTGGGCCGCATGCGCGTGCCGCTCGGCGTATTCGGCATGATTTACGAGAGCCGCCCCAACGTCACCATCGAGGCCGCCTCGCTCGCCATCAAGTCGGGCAATGCCGTCGTCCTGCGCGGCGGTTCCGAGGCCATCCACAGCAATCGCGCGCTGGCTGCATTGGTGGCGCTGGCGTTGGTGGAGGCCGACCTTCCTGCCGATGCCGTGCAACTCGTGCCCACCACCGACCGTGCTGCCGTGGGCGCGCTGATCACCATGCCGCAATATGTGGACGTCATCATCCCGCGCGGCGGCAAGGGGCTGATCGAGCGCATCAGCGCCGAAGCCCGCGTGCCGGTGATCAAGCACCTGGACGGCAACTGCCATGTGTACGTGGACGCCGAGGTCGATCTCGACATGGCCGTGCGCGTCACCGACAACGCCAAGACCCAGCGCTACAGCCCCTGCAACGCAGCCGAATCGCTGCTGGTGGCGCGGGCTTCGGCCGCGGCGTTTTTGCCGCGCATCGGCGCCGTGTTCGCGCAAAAAGGTGTGGAAATGCGCTGCTGTGCCGACAGCCGCGCCGTGTTGCGGGCCGTGCCCGGTGCCGCGCCGTTGCTGCGCGATGCCACCGAGGCCGACTGGGGCACCGAGTACCTCGCACCCATCATCTCCATCAAGCTGGTGCCAGACGTGGACGCGGCGATTGCCCACATCAATCGCTACGGCTCGCAGCACACCGACACCATCCTCACCGCCAACCACGCGCACGCCATGCGCTTCGTGCGCGAGGTCGATTCCGCCACGGTCATGATCAACGCCTCCACCCGCTTTTCCGACGGCTTCGAGTTCGGCCTGGGCGCTGAAATCGGCATTTCCACCGACAAGTTTCACGCCCGTGGCCCCGTCGGCCTGGAAGGCCTCACCAGCCAGAAATGGATGGTGCTGGGCGACGGCCAAATTCGGCTTTGAACCTCCCGAGCACCAGCGCCGCTCTCTCTACACCATGACACCCCAGCATTTCACCGGCATCCTGACTTTGCCCACCCTGCTGCGCATCACCGCGGCCATCGGCATGGGCGTCGGCGTGGTCAACGCTGCCGTCGCCGTCGGCATCTACTGGCGCGAGCTCGGTGCCGGCCAGGTGCTCGGGCTGTTTCTTGGCGCGGTGCTGTTCAATGCCCTGGCCCTGATGTTCGCCACCCTCGTGGGCTACTGGCCATACCGCGCGCTTGCACGGCGCAGGCGCTGGGGCTTGCATCGCGTCAGCCTGCGCCCGCTTGCGTCCTGAAGAATCGACCGAGCCAGCCCACGCTTTCCTCGCATCTGCCAACATCCCAAGCCGGGACCACCCGGCAACAGTGCCGCACCTTGCTGCCCTCTGGAGAACCAAGCATGAATTCCCGCGACCGCCTCAAACTTCTCGGCGCCGGCCTGGCCGGACTCGGTGTCACCGGCCGGGCCCAGGCCCAGAGCCAGGGCCCGGTGACGGCCAAGGCCATTTCCAACGAGCCCTGGAAGGTGGCGATGCAAATGAGCGACAGTCTGGAGCAGGCCTACGAGGGCTTGATCAACATCCAGAACGTGTTGCAGCTTGACCCCAAGATGCGTTTCATCGTCGTGGGCTACGGCAAGGCCATTTATTTTTTGCTCAACGGCACCAAGACCCCGCAGGGCGCGTTGTTCGAAGGGCTGATCGGTGACCTCGCCAACCAGGGCGTGCAGTTCAGAGCCTGCAACAACACCATGACCTTTCTCAACATCCCGAAGGAGCGTCTGGTGCTCGAAGCCACCATCGTGCCCGCCGGGGTGTACGAGCTTGTCAAGCTGCAGTCCGAGGGCTGGTACTACATCAAGCCTTGATGCCGCAGCTTGTCGTCTGCGCTCCCTCGCGCTTCCAGGCGAGCTCCCAGCAAGTGGGCAAGACGCCATCGCGGTGACTGGGCTACTTTGCCTGGCCAATCCCTGGCTGCCGACCAATCCTGAACAACCGACCGTTGACGATCAACATCTGCGGGAACGAGGCCAGCACGGATTTCCGTCGAACGGGTGTTACGCCTGGTTGCGTTTCATGGCAAATGCTTGCATCATCGCCACAGGCTCTGCCTGAAGCTTTTGCCCTCGGTTGTCTGAGCCAGCACGTTCGATGGCTCCAATCCAGCCGCTGTCCCACAACACGACATCCATGTGAATTGAGGAACCTTGCCATGACATCCACGCCCACACCCACGCGCCGCAAGGTGCTGCTGGCTTCGGCCGCCGCCAGTGCTGCAGTGTTTTCAACCAGCGCCCGCGCCGCCGGGCGGGCGGATGTGGATGGTCCGGTCAAGGTGGTCTATCACATCACCCAGGGTGAGGCGCAAGCCTCACGCTGCCTGGGTAACGTGCGCAACCACCTCTCCGCCGATCCCACGGCCAAGATCGTGGTCGTGGGCAACGGGGCTGGCATCGACTTCATGCTCAACGGCGCGGTGGATGCCAAGGGTGCCGAGTATGCCGGCCTGGTCGGCGGCCTGGCTGCCCAGGGCGTGTCGTTCCGCGTCTGCAACAACACGCTCACCAATCGCAAGATTGCCAAGGATCGCGTGTTGCTCGACGCCACCATCGTCCCATCCGGCGTGTCCGAAGCGACCAATCTGCAATACCACGAGGGCTACGCCTATATCTGCCCTTGATGGTGTCATCGTGCGCACGCGCAGACCTCCTGGTTGTGGTTGACGCCATGCTTGCGGCGCTGCATCATCGCGCCGCGTGAACATCGCCATCGAAACCACCGCCACCACTCGGCCGGCCGCACCCTCGCCAACAGCCGCGCGGCGCTCCCTTCACCTTGACCTTCGAGCCGCGGCGGATTTGCTCGGTTGCGTCATGGCGGGGCAATCCCTCGCTTCGGCTCTGCCCCGGCTCGCCATCGCCGGGCGCTGGAGCGCTGCTGAGCGCGGCGCGGCGCAGGCCATCAGCTTCGAGGTTTTGCGTGGCCTGGGCCGGGCGCAGGCCTTGCTCGCCGCACTGCACTCCAAGCGCATCAAGCCTCCCGAACTCGAACAACTACTCCTGGTTGCCATCGCACTGTTCAGCGCCACCAGTGGACCGCACGGCGACTCTCCGAGCTCTTTGCCCCTTTATCCCGAATACACCTTGATCAACCAGGCGGTGCAGGCCTGTGCCTTGAGGCCCAAGACCCGGCATGGGCGCGGCCTCGTCAATGCCTTGTTGCGCCGTTTGCAAGCCGAGCGCGAAAACCTGCTGCAAACCGTGCTGCGGGCAGACCTTGCGCGTTACAACCATCCGGATTGGTGGGTGCAACGCATGCGCGCTGCCTACCCGCAGGAGTGGGACGACTTGCTGGACCTTGTCGCCCAGCGTCCGGCCATGACCCTGCGCGTGAATGCTCGCTGGGGCGACCGCAATGCCTACCTCGCCTTGCTGCGGACGCAGGGTATGCATGCCACCGCGCCCGACACTCCGGGACTGGACCAGGCGCTGATCCTGCACGGGCCCGTGCCGGTGCAGGACCTGCCGCTGTTCGAAGCTGGCGCCGTGAGCGTGCAAGATGCATCCGCCCAGTTCGCTGCCAGCCTGCTCGATGCCCATGACGGCATGCGCGTGCTCGACGCCTGCGCCGCGCCAGGCGGGAAAACTGCGCACATCCTGGAGCGCGCCGATTGTGAGCTGCTGGCGCTGGACCACGACGCCTCGCGTGCCGAGCGCATCGGTAGCGCGCTTGCGCGCCTGCGACTGCCTCAGGCGCGGATCGTGACAGCCAACGCCGCAGAAACGGCCTCATGGTGGGATGGCCGCGCGTTCGACCGCATCTTGCTGGACGCCCCTTGCAGCGCCTCGGGCATCGTGCGCCGCCACCCCGACATCCGCTGGCTGCGCCAGGATGGCGACATTTCCGCACTGGCCATGCAGCAAGCAGCGTTGCTGGAGGCGCTTTGGCCGCTTTTGGCCCCTGGCGGAAGGCTGCTTTACGCCACCTGTTCGGTGTTTCCCGAAGAGGGTGGCGAGCAAGCCGCAGCCTTCCTGCGGCGGCATGACGATGCGCTAGCATTGGCTGCGCCAGGACAAATCCTTCCGAGTCGTTCCCCAGAACGCGATGGGTTTTACTACGCTTTGTTTGCCAAGCGCACCGAACACTGAAGCCGCCCCTCTCGCATGAGCCGACCGCAGGCACCTGACCCCATTCGCCGCCGCGGACTCATCGCTTTGGGGGTGGCCTTGACCGCGGTCCTCTGGGCAGCGCCCGCCCGGGCGGCCACGGTCGACGCCCAGCCCTTGACTCTGGATCAAGAGGCGGATGGTCTCTACGTCAGCGCCACCCTGGTGTTTGCCCTGCCGCGTGCGCTGGAAGATGCGCTGCACCGTGGTATCCCACTGTACTTCCTGACCCGCATCGAGGTGGTGCGGGGGCGCTGGTGGTGGTTCGACGAAAAAATTGGTAGCGTCCAAGTTCTGACCCGGCTCGCCTACCAGCCGCTGCTGGAGAAATACCGCGTGTCCACCGGGGCGCTGCAAAAGAACTACAACAGCCTGGACGAGGCCCTCAGCCAGGTGCAGCACGCGCTGCATCTCAAAGTGGTTGATGCCAAGGACCTCGTGGTCGGGCAGAGCTACAGCGTGTACGCCAGTTTCGAGCTCGATTTGTCACAGTTGCCGCGCCCGTTTCAGATCAACGTCAGTTCCCAGGCCGACTGGCAACTGCAAGCCGATTTTCCCCGCGCCAACTTCACATGGAAACCACCACCGTCAACCGCATCACCCGGGTAGCCGCCTGGGCAGCGCTGGCCTCGGGCCTGCCGCTGGTGGTGTTCCTGGTGTTCCTGCTGGCGGTGTCCACCAAGAACACGCAGGCCATCAACCCCTATTTTGGCGTGCTGTACTGGATCAACATCGCCGTGGCAGGCCTGCTGTTGCTGCTGATCGTCGGCCTGGCCTCACGCTTGTTGTGGCGGCTGCGCCAGCGGCGTTTCGGCAGCCGTCTGCTGTTCAAGCTGGCCACGGTGTTCGTGCTCGTGGGCGTGTTGCCGGGGGCGGTGATTTATGTCGTCTCCTACCAGTTCGTCGCGCGCAGCATTGAGACCTGGTTCGATGTCAAGGTCGAGCGCGCGCTCGATTCGGGCCTCAACCTCGGCCGCACCACGCTCGACGTCATGCTGGCCGACCTGCAGGCCAAGGGGCGTAACGTCGCCAGCCAGGTCATTGATGCCCACGGCGCCGTCTCTGCCGTGGAACTGGAGCAGTTGTTGCAGCAGCTCGGCGTCGCGCAGGCCACGGTGTTCGACAGCAATGGCAACGTCCTGGCCACGGCAGGCGGCAATCCATTCGCCCTGGTGCCGGATCTGCCGGGCAATGAATCCATGCGCCAGCTGCGCCTCATGGGCCAACTCTCCAGCGTCGAGGGTGGTGACGACGGCATCGCCGGTGAGAACCAGAATCTCAAGCTGCGCGTGGTAGTGCCACTGCCTGCGCGCAGCTTGTTGCTGCCGGGGCACCAGCGTTATCTCATGCTGGTGCAGACCGTACCGTCGGCCATCTCCCGCAGCGCGCTCGAGGTCCAGCGTGCCTACGCCGAATATCAGGAGCGTGCGCTCGGCCGCGAGGGTCTGCGCCGCATGTACATCTCGACCCTCACCCTCACCTTGTTTCTCGCCGTGTTCGCCGCAGTGCTGATGGCCGTGCTGCTCGGCAATCAACTGGCACGCCCGCTGCTGCTGTTGGCCGACGGCATGAAAGCCGTGGCCGGAGGCGACCTGCGGCCGCGCCCTGAGTTGCGGTCGGCCGACGAACTCGGCACGCTCACGCGCTCGTTCAATGACATGACCGCACAGTTGGCCGAGGCCCGGCAACAGGCTGAAACCAGCCGACATGCACTCGAAGCTTCGCGGGCTTATTTGCAAAGCGTGCTCGACAATCTCTCGGCCGGGGTGCTGGTGCTGGGTGATGGCTTGCGCCTGACGCTGGCCAACCCCAGTGCCACGCGCGTGCTGCGCTTGCCACTGCAGGGGGCCATTGGCCAGACCATCGACAGCGTGGAGAGTCTCAAGCCCTTCGCCGCTGCCATCGATGCGGCCTTCCAGGAGCTTGCCGGCAGCGGCGGTGCCGACCACTGGCTCAAACAGATCGACTACACCCCGCAGGGCAGCGAGACCACGCTGACGTTGCTGGTGCGCGGCGCCCGACTGGCCCTGCCCGGTCAGGCAGCCGCGGTGGTGGTGTTCGACGACATCAGCGAACTCATTTCGGCGCAGCGCTCGCTTGCCTGGGGCGAGGTGGCGCGGCGTCTGGCCCATGAAATCAAGAATCCGCTCACGCCCATCCAACTCTCTGCAGAGCGCCTGCAGATGAAGCTGCAGAGCAAACTCGCCGGCGCCGACCGCGACATGCTCGGCCGCGCCACCAACACCATCGTCAACCAGGTCACGGCCATGCGCCGCATGGTCGACGAGTTCCGCGACTACGCCCGCACACCGACCACCGAACTCGCACCGATGGACCTCAACGCGCTCGTGGGCGATGTGCTCAATCTCTACAGCGGCATGATTGCGCGCGACGGCGAGGAAGCCCCCCTGGTGCGTGCCGAATTGGCCCACGAGTTGCCTTGCATCGAGGGTGATGCCACCCAGATGCGCCAGGTCATTCACAACTTGCTGCAAAATGCACTCGACGCCGTCGCCGGGCAAGGGCATCGCGAGGTTTGCATTCGCACGGAGACCTTCCGTTCTGCCAACAGCGGAGCCCAGCGGGTGAGGCTTTCCGTGGTCGACAGCGGCCCGGGATTCAGCGAAAAAATCATCGCTCGTGCCTTCGAGCCCTATGTCACCACCAAGGCGCGCGGAACCGGACTCGGCCTGGCGGTGGTGAAGAAAATTGCCGAGGAACACCACGCGCGGGTCGAGGTGCAGAATTTGCCCACGTCAACCCAAGCGCATGGCGCGCGTGTATCTCTTATATTTCCCGCTGTGACATGCCCGGCGCCCGCAAGCGCTGCATGATGGCAAACCCGGAACACTCAGCGTATGGCAAGCATCTTGGTGGTGGACGACGAAATCGGCATCCGCGATTTATTGTCCGAGATTTTGAGTGACGAAGGCCACGCGGTCGAGGCCGCCGAAAACGCCCAACAGGCTCGCGAGATGCGCCTGCGACACCAGCCCGATCTGGTGCTGCTCGACATCTGGATGCCCGACACCGATGGTGTCACCCTGCTCAAGGAATGGGCCAGCGCAGGCCAACTCACCATGCCCGTCATCATGATGTCGGGGCACGGCACCATCGACAATGCCGTGGAAGCCACCCGTATCGGTGCCATGGCCTTTCTCGAAAAACCCATCGCCCTGCAGAAGCTGCTGCGCGCCGTGGAGCAAGGCCTGAGCAAGCCGGCACCCAAAGCCCAACAGGATGTGGCCTTGAGCGCGCTGGTCCCCAGCCCGCCCGAGCCACCGCCTCTCATCGCCGAACAATCGTTCACCCTCGACCGACCGCTGCGCGAGGCGCGCGACGACTTCGAGCGGGCCTATTTCGAATTCCACCTCGCCCGCGAGGGCGGCAGCATGACCCGCGTCGCCGACAAGACCGGCCTCGAGCGCACCCATCTTTATCGCAAGCTCAAACAACTGGGCGTCGACTGGGGGCGCACGGGGCGCAAGAACCAGGGCGCCAATCTTTCACCGCCCGTTGATGACGGCCGGTCGGAGTGATCGAGGTGCCGTCCACCAAGTCTTGATTTGTTATGATCATGGGTTTTGTTTGCAGCAGTTTTGCCAACAGCATGTCATTTCAAGCCTGTGCTCCGCGCCCAGCGCTCATATCCAGTTTTCGGCCAGGTAGCTCAGTCGGTAGAGCAGCGGATTGAAAATCCGCGTGTCGGCGGTTCGATTCCGTCCCTGGCCACCAAAATTCAGCGCCCAACTGTTCTCAGTTGGGCGTTTTCATTTGTGCTTCCCGCACGACACGCGGGGTTCCCGCACATTCTGCGTGTGCGACCCGGGGCCTGTGGACTGGCAGGAACATCCCAGGTTGCCCTCGGTTCCGCCCTCTCTTCTCTCGAAATCGGCGCTAACTTCTTCGCCGTGGCACACGCAGACGGCGTTGTTCGTCAACCACTTATGCGTGCGCCGACGGGAATGGTTGGCTCGCGGGTTTGCACGAGCAAAGCAGAACGGCAAACCCGCGAGGCCAGCCTCCACGTCAGCCCTTGGGCGGGAACGGATCGTCACCGTAGCTGTTGCGCTCACGGATCTGGCCGTTCCGCCCTTGGATAAGCATCTCGCTCTGCTGGTTGATGGCGATGCCCCGCGCACGGTCAATCGCCTGTTGCTGCGTGCCATGGATGGATGTGAGGCGGTCGTTGCCTTCTCCCCGCACACCCCACTGATCACCGCCGTTGATGGGTACGACCCATTGGTTCTTTCCGCTCATTTCAATCTCTCCAAAAAAATGAAAAAGTCAGGCTCTTGAAGTCGGCGCGAGCCAGGCGCTTCGGTGCTGAATTCATGTCATGACGGTTGCCCCCTTTCCCGCTGCCGCACACGGCATCGCATACAGTCCAGCGCGTTGCTGCGTGACGACGAGTGCCCCGTAGGCTGCCAGTCGAGCCTCGTGCTCCGGCTTGCCCTTGTCCTTCGACTTGATCTTGAACAGGTCAATCGGCTTGTCGCTCTTCTGGCCAGCGCGCTGCATGATCCTTTCTCCGTCCACCTCGACTCCCTTGAACGACCACAGCGACTCGAACACCTTGGCCTGACCATCGGTGAACCGGATCGGCGTGGCCTGCACGTCCGGCAGCGTCGCCCACTTGAAGTCGGCCGCGAACGGGGCCCGTTCACTGGCGAGGCCGGATCGGCCACTGCTGGCGCTGCAGACGGTGCCGAAGGGATGAACGAGATCCCGCCGCCATAGAACGTGAATCGTTCTTCCAGCGCCAGCCATTCCACTCCTGAG